>NZ_JBVHXA010000009.1:56014-89477 GCF_055563935.1 Streptomyces sp. NPDC029169 | reverse complement strand
AAAAACAACAAACCGTCCCCCGTCTTGACTTGGTGAGCGCAAAATCGGAGACCCGGGAAGAGCCGGGGGGGGGAGGGGAGGGGGGGGGGGGGGGGGCCGGGGGAACCCCCCCCCCCCCCCCCCGCCATTCAGTTCGAACCACACCACCTTGCCCACGCCGTGGTCCTCCACGCCCCAGGAGTCGGCCAGTTCCCGGACCAGGACCAGGCCCCGGCCGTGCGTACTGTCGTCGGCGACCGGTACGTGCGGTTCGGGAAGACCGGAGACGAAGTCGCGCACCTCGACCCGGAGGCTGTCCGGGACGACGGTTGCCGTGACGACGGCGCCGTGTTCGGTGTGGATCAGCGCGTTGGTGACGAGTTCACTGGTGAGCAACTCCGCGACGTCGGAGGCCCCCGGGCCGCCCCACGTTCCCAGCATCGTTCGTAGCGCATGGCGTACCTCCGGCACCGCGGTGAGATCCGCGCATCCCACCTTTCTGAGCAGTTGAGTCGGCTGTCGCGCCTTCCCGGACATAACCCCCACCCACATGTCGGTACACATCTCCTCGAACAGGCTCACGGGGATGCATGCCCCACCCACCGTCGCGCATTCATGCCGGAGCGTCACCGACGGGATCGACCGGTCGATCACCCGAACGGAACGCCCCTACGGCCTTGGCACATTGCGCAGGTTGGACCGGGCCATCTGGAGCATGCGGCCGACGCCGCCGTCCAGGACGATCTTGCTCGCGGAGAGGGCGAAGCCGGAGACCATCTCGCGGCTGATCTTCGGGGGGATGGAGAGCGCGTTGGGGTCGGTGACGACATCGACGAGGGCCGGGCCCTTGTGCTTGAAGGCGTCCTTGAGGGCGCCCGTGAGGTGTTTCGGCTTCTCCACGCGGACGCCGAAGGCGCCGGACGCGCGGGCGATGGCCGCGAAGTCGGGGTTCTCGTTGGTCGTTCCGTACGAGGGAAGGCCGGCCACCAGCATCTCCAACTCGACCATTCCCAGTGAGGAGTTGTTGAACAGCACGATCTTCACGGGGAGGTCGTACTGCACCAGGGTGAGGAACTCGCCCATCAGCATGGAGAATCCGCCGTCGCCGGACATCGAGATCACCTGGCGGCCCCGGTCCGTGAACTGTGCGCCGATGGCCTGCGGCAGCGCGTTCGCCATCGAGCCGTGCGAGAACGAACCGATGATGCGGCGGCGGCCGTTGGGCGAGATGTAGCGCGCGGCCCAGACGTTGCACATACCGGTGTCCACGGTGAAAACCGCGTCGTCGTCGGCGAGTTCGTCGAGCACCGAGGCCACGTACTCGGGGTGGATCGGGCGGTGCTTCTCGACCTTGCGGGTGTACGCCTTGACGACGTCTTCGAGCGCGTCGGCGTGCTTCTTCAGCATCTTGTCGAGGAAGCGGCGGTCCGACTTCGCGCGCACGCGCGGGATGACGCAGCGCAGTGTCTCCCGGACGTCACCCCACACCGCGAGGTCGAGCTTGGAGCGGCGGCCGAGGTGTTCGGGCCGGACGTCCACCTGGACGATCCTGACGTCGTCGGGCAGGAACGCGTTGTACGGGAAGTCCGTACCGAGCAGGATCAGCAGATCGCACTCGTGGGTGGCCTCGTAGGCCGCTCCGTAGCCGAGCAGCCCGCTCATGCCGACGTCGAAGGGGTTGTCGTACTGGATCCACTCCTTGCCGCGCAGCGCGTGCCCGACGGGCGACTTCACCCGCTCGGCGAACTGCATCACCTCCGCGTGCGCGCCCGCAGTGCCGCTGCCGCAGAACAGCGTCACCCGATCGGCGTCGTCGATCATCCGCACCAGGGCGTCGACCTCGGCGTCACCCGGACGGACGCTCGGCCGGGTGGTGACGAGGGCGGTCTCCCACGCCTTCTCCGGCGCCGGCTCGTCGGCGATGTCGCCCGGCAGCGACACGACGCTGACCCCGCCCTGCCCGACGGCGTGCTGAATGGCCGTCTGGAGCAGCCGCGGCATCTGCTGGGGGTTGGAGATCAGCTCGCTGTAGTGGCTGCACTCGGAGAAGAGCCGGTCGGGGTGGGTCTCCTGGAAGTAGCCGAGGCCGATCTCGCTGGAGGGGATGTGCGAGGCGAGGGCCAGGACCGGGGCCATCGAGCGGTGCGCGTCGTAGAGGCCGTTGATCAGGTGCAGATTGCCCGGGCCGCAGGAGCCGGCGCAGGCCGTGAGCCGGCCGGTGATCTGCGCCTCGGCCCCGGCGGCGAATGCGGCGGCCTCCTCGTGCCGGACCTGGATCCAGTCGACGTCGCGGGTACGGCGGATGGCGTCGACGACGGGGTTCAGGCTGTCGCCGACGACTCCGTACACCCGCCGGACGCCCGCCCGGACGAGGATGTCGACGAACTGTTCTGCGACGTTCTGTTTGGCCATGGGTCCATCAACACATGGGGCGGACCGTTACGCCTCCCAGACGGCCACGCCCGTACGGTCGTCGGCGTAACCCTTCACCCGTAGCTGGGTGTCGGCGAGGAACGCGGCGAGCCCGGGTGGCTCGGGGGCCGCCCAGCGCGCCGCGAGCTCCTTGGCGAGGGCCGGCTCGCCGCGCATCGGCTCGGCGAGACCGTTCGAGGCGAGGAGGAGGGTGTCGCCGGGGCGGGCGACGGAGGCGCGGAAGCGGAACGGTTCGGCGGGGGGCGGGGCGCCCGGGGGGCTGGTGACGCCGAGTCTCATGGTGAGACGGTCGCCCTCCTCGGTCTCCGACGGGCGCGAGCCGTAGCCGACGACGGGTGCGCCGGTGAGCGCGGCGGGCTCGGGGAGCAGCGGCTCGATGTCCTGCCAGGCGCCGTCGCGGAGCCGGAAGAGGCCGCCCGCGCCGATGCCGAAGAAGACCCGGGTGCGGCAGTCGGGGTCGGCGGAGAGCAGCAGACAGCGCAGGCCCGCGGTGTACTCCTCGGGCTCCACGCCCAGTTCGGCGGCGCGGGCGCGCAGTTTGCCGTAGGTGCGGTCGGTGAGCCGGTGGAGCCCCGACTTCAGGTCGCCTCGGCGGCCGGACCGGATGTCCTCGGAGAGCCGGGCATGGCTGCGGCCGACGGCTTCGCCGATCCAGCGGCAGGCGTCGGCGGCGGCGAGATGGGCGCCCTCGGCGGCGCGGGCGCCGCTCGCCACGGCGACGAGCACGAGCGCGGCCTCCTCGTGGCCGAACCGGGCGGTGAGCAGGGCATCCCTGCGGGGTTCGCCGCGGTAGCGGGCGGAGTCGCCGCGCTGCGAGGCGGCGCGCAGCGTGTACGCGCCGTAGCGCGCGCCGTCAAGGACGGTGTCGGCGACCAGCTCCCCGAGCTCCCCGGGCCGGGCCACGGGCAGCGCGGTGGGCTCGGGCTCGTAGGTGGGCGGCCGGTTGCCGATATGAGCGGTACGGGGACGGGGTACGGCGAGGGGCCCCGCGTTCGGCTCGTGGTCCTCCAGGTGGGGGGAAGGGACGAGGGGCGCGGGCCCCGCAGCCGGAACGTGGGCCTCGGGCCGGACGGGCGGGGCGCTGGGCGCCGGGCCGCCGGGCGGAGTGGGTGGGTCGGCGGGCGGGGGTCCCGCAGCGGGCACGTGGGCCACCGGCCGGGCGGGCGGGGCACTGGGCGCCGGGCTGCCGGGCGGCGTGGGTGGGTCGGCGGGCGCGGGCCCCGCAGCCGGCACGTGGGCCACCGGCACCGTCGGCGGCATCGCCCTGCCGAGCAAAGGCGGACCCTCGGGGCGCGGCGGGGCCGAGGCAGTGGGCACGCCGTCGGCCGACGAGTCCTCGGGCAGCGTGGACGGCGTTGATCCGCCCGCCGTCGGTGCGTGGCTCGGAGCCGTCGGTACCGTCGCCGCCGACGGGGCGTCAGGTGGCGGTACGGGTGGGGGCGCCGGGAACGAACGGGGGCCGGTGGCGGCCGCGTCGGGGGGCTCCCACGGAGCCCGGGGCGCCGACGGGGGCGGCGGGGCCACTGGGCCCACCGGAGCCACCGGAGCCGCGGGGGCCGCGGGGCCCACCGGATCGCCCGCGCCCTGGCGCGCCGCGCCGGCCGTCGCCTGCGACGCGGAGTCGAAGCGGTCGTCGAGCGAGTCGCCCGTCGCCGTCGGTGCCGTGTCCGGCGCCGACTCGTCGTAGAGCTTGTCCCACCAGTTGTCCCCCTGCTGAGTCATGCCCCTATTGTCCACCGCACAGGCCGTCAGAAAACGGGACATGACGAAAAAAGGGTCCGCCGGGCGACCCCACCCCCCACGGGAAGGACGCCCGGCGGACCGGCGTGATCAGCGCACGTCGTAAGCGCGGACCACGGTCTGGGTGACGGAGTCGCCGTTGGCGTCCGCCAGTTCGGTCTTCAGGGTGACGGGCTTTCCGGCCGCGCCCGCGTGGTTCACGGTCGCGGTCCAGGCGTCGCCCCGCTGCGCGACCTGAGCCTCCAGGCGGACTTGTAGCCCGCGTGACCCGTCGCGATGAGGCCGATCTTCGGTCCTTCCTCCGGCAGGGTGTACCGGGGGAAGAGAATCGGGATGCCTTGAGAGTAGACGTTCTCGTCCAGCTGGGAGGTGAATTCCCACACCGAGTTGACGGATGTGGGCGCGCGTACGTACCCCGTTCGGACGGGACAACGGCGACGGTCGCCACCCCCAGGGCCGTACGCAAAATCGGGCGCATCGCCCTCCCCATCTGATTCCGTCACAAAGGCACGCGAAAGTTCCGTACGCCGGAGGCTGTTGGTGCTGCGGTGCCGACACATTGGCAGAGGTGAGGGTGGTACAGCGATGATGTGCGCGGCGGGAATGCGCCGTGGCCGATTCCCGCCAGCGCACCAACGGAACGAATGCGTCCGGTGAACGTCCCGGGAATGTCCGGGACGTCCCAGGACGTCCGGCGAGGGGTGGGGCAGCGATGCTGGGAGCGATAGGGCTCGACGAACGGCAGGAGTCGGCGTACCGCGCGCTGGTCGCGCTGGGCGCGGCCGAGGTGACGGACCTGGCGCACCGGCTCGCCCTGCCCGAGACGGACACGGAGCGGGCGCTGCGTCGCCTGGAGTCACAGGGCCTGGCCGCGCAGTCCTCGGCGCGGACCGGGCGGTGGGTCGCGGCGCCGCCGGGGGTGGCGCTGGGCGCGCTGCTCACCCAGCAGCGGCACGAGCTGGAGCAGGCGGAGCTGGCGGCGGCGCTGCTCGCGGAGGAGTACCGGGCGGAGGCGGCGGAGCCGGCCGTGCACGACCTGGTGGAGGTGGTGACGGGCGCGAGCGCCGTCACGCACCGCTTTCTCCAGCTCCAGCTGGGCGCGACGGAGGAGGTCTGCGCGCTGGTGACGGGCAAGCCGATCGCGGTGACCGGTACGGAGAACGACGCTGAGGAGCTGGCCGCCGGGCGGGGCGTGCGCTACCGGGTGGTCGTCGAGCGGGAGGTCCTGACGCAGCCGTCGGGGATCGTCGAGCTGTCGGCGGCGCTCGGCCGCGACGAGCAGATCCGGGTGGTGGACCGGGTGCCGACGAAGCTGGTGGTCGCGGACCGGGCCCTGGCGATGGTCCCGCTGACGGGCCGCGGGGCGGAGCCCGCGGCGCTCGTGGTGCACGCGAGCGGGCTCCTGGAGTCCCTGATGGGCCTCTTCGAGGCGGTCTGGCGCGATGCGCTGCCGCTGCGGCTCGGGGCGAGCGCGCAGGTCACGGAGACGGAGGTGCCGGGCCCTGACGCGACGGACCTGGAGATCCTCTCGCTGCTCCTGGCCGGCATGACGGACGCGAGCGTGGCCAAGCAGCTCGACCTGGGCCTGCGCACGGTGCAGCGCCGGGTGAAGGGCCTGATGGAGCTGTCGGGCGTGACGACCCGGCTCCAGCTGGGCTGGCACGCGTACGAGAAGGGCTGGGTGGCGCGCCGGTAGCACCGGCCGGTCGGACGCGGGGGCCTGCGCGGGCGCGTGGCGCGCGGCTCGGCGGCCGGGGCGGCCCCCCGCCCGCGACGGCGCGGTCCCCCCGGGCACGCAGGCCGGGCCGCGCGGGGCTCCCGACGACCAGCCGCCGGGACCCCCGTACGTACCCCGCGACCTGCGAAGAGATCATGGGTCCTGCACGCTGGGCAGATGGGTGTGTGGCAGCTGTTGCTCGTCGCGATGGTCATGCTGCTCGGCCTGTTCGGGGTACTGGCTCCCGGCGTGCCCGGGCCGTGGCTGGTGTGGGCGGCCGTGCTCTGGTGGTCGCTGAACGAGCAGAGCGGGCTTGCCTGGATCCTGCTCGTCGCCTCGACCGCGCTGCTCCTGCTCACCCAGGTGGTGGTGTGGCTGCTGCCGCAGCGCCGGATCCGTGGCGTCGGCATCACCCGGCGGATGGTGACGTACGCCGGGGTCGGCGCGTTCCTCGGCTTCTTCCTGGTCCCCGTGATCGGCGCGATCCCCGGGTTCGTCGGCGGGATCTACCTCTGCGAACGGCTCCGCCTCGGCGGTCACGGCCAGGCCAGGTCCTCCACGCGGACGGTGATGCGGGCGGCGGGGACGAGCATCCTCGTGGAGCTCTTCGCCTGCCTGCTGATCGTCGGCGCGTGGGTGGGTGCGGTGATCTGGGGCTGAGGACCTAGGACCGCGGGCCCGGCGCGTCGGTCCGATCGCCCGATGCGGGGCGGCGGAGCCGGGAGTGATGCTGACCGCATGAGGGATTTCGAGGGATTCAACGACGCCGAGCTCGCCTACCTCCGCACGCAGCGGCTCGGCCGGATGGCCACGGTCGACCCCAAGGGCCAGCCCCAGGCCAATCCGGTGGGCTTCTTCCCGCAGGAGGACGGCACGGTCCTGGTCGGCGGTGCCGCCATGGGCCGCTCGAAGAAGTGGCGCAACCTCCAGGCCAATCCCAAGGTGGCGCTGGTCGTCGACGACCTCGCGAGCGTACGGCCCTGGCGGGTGCGCGGGGTGGAGATCCGGGGCGAGGCCGAGCTCCTCGTCGGGCCGCACGAGCTCGGCCCGCACTTCAGCGAGGAGGTCATCCGGATCCACCCCCGCCGGATCCACAGCTGGGGCCTCGCGACGACCGCCACGTGACCGCCACGTGACCGCTACGCGACCGGTACGGGCTCCAGGTACCGGTACGCGTACGAGCGCCACGGCCGCCGTGCCTCGGAGTCCGCGGCGCCGTCGCGCGGGTCCACGTCCGGGTCGCCGAGGGCCCGCATCCGGATCAGGGCGGCGTGGGCGGCGGTGACCCCGGGGACGGCCCGCAGGGCGCGCTCCGCCTCGTCGCGGTCGGCGCCCGGATCGAGGCGTACGGCCCCGGTGGCGAGCGCTGCGGCGAGCGGGCCGGCCTCGGGGTGGGCGGTGAGGGCGGCGGGCTCGGGGAAGAGGTGGGTGAGCGTGCCGCAGGCGTTGTCCAGGGGCGTGCCGTGGCTCAGGGCCAGCCGCGCCGCCTCGTCCGGTCCGGCCACGGTCCGGAGCGCGAACTCCTCCGGATCGGCCGCGCCTGGCGACCGTACGCCGGGGCGGGCGGCGACCCGCTCGGCGAGGACCGGGTCGGCGCCGAGGCGCTCGGCGACGGCGTAGGGGTCGGCGTCCAGGTCGAGAAGGCGGCGCAGCCGCTGGACAGCGGTGGTGAGGTCGCGCAGGTCGGTGAGGTGGATCCGGGCGTCCAGCCAGGGCCCGGCGGAACGTTCGTCGACGGAGACGATGCCGGTGCCGTAGGGGAGGCGGAGGGTACGACGGTAGGTGCGGGCGCCCGGTTCGCCGAGCACCTCCTCGACGCCGGGCAGGGCTTCTGCGGCGAGCAGGTCGAAGACCTCACGGGCGGCGTACGGGCCCCGGTGCGCGAGCCGCAGCGGCACCCCGGCGGCGAGCGCGGTGCGGGGCCCGGCGCCGGTGCCTTTTCCGGTTCCGGACTCGGCGCGCAGCTCGGTGGGGGTACGGGCGTAGATGCGGCGGATCGTGTCGTTGAACTGGCGCACGCTGGCGAAGCCGGACGCGAAGGCGATCTCGGTGATCGGCAGCCCGGTGGTCTGGAGGAGCAGCCGGGCGGTGTGCGCCCGCTGGGCGCGGGCGAGGGCGACGGGGCCCGCGCCGAGCTCGGCGGTGAGCTGGCGCTGCACCTGGCGGGGGCTGTAGCCGAGCCGGCCGGCGAGTCCGGGCACGCCCTCGCGGTCGACGACGCCGTCCCCGATCATCCGCATGGCGCGTCCGACGACGTCGGCGCGGACGTTCCACTCGGCGGAGCCGGGCACGGCGTCCGGCCGGCAGCGGCGGCAGGCGCGGAAGCCGTGGCCCTGGGCGGCGGCCGCGGTCGGGAAGAAGGTGACGTTCTTGCGCTTGGGCGTGACGGCGGGGCAGCTGGGCCGGCAGTAGATCCCGGTCGTCTGGACGGCGAAGAAGAACGCGCCGTCGAACCGGGCGTCCCGGCTGCTGACCGCCTCGTACCTGGTGTCCTCGATGGTCTCCTGGTCCCTCACGAGATCCAGTGTGCGGGACCCCCGGGCCGACAGCTGGCGGTTTTCGGACACCACACCCGACGCCGGGCCGCCCGCGCCGGCCCACCGGCCACAAGCGCCCCGCCACCCCACCGCCCCGCGCCCGGCCGGCAATCGGCCGACGACGGGTCCGCCCGCAGCCGACCACGGGTCCGCCCCGGGCGGACCACCGGCCCAGCATGGAGGCGTACGCCGCGGTCGTCGACGCGGTCGAGCCGAGCGCGGCGCCCGCCGAGCGACGCAAGCACCGCCCGCCACTGGCCCCATGACAGGTCCGCCCCGCCCGACCGCAGGCCCGCGCCCGGCCGACCATCGGCCCGACCACGGGTCCGCAGCCCGGACGACCACCGGCCCGGCCCACCGGGCGCAAGCACCGCCACGCCACCGGCCCGACGAAGGTCCGCCCCCGGCCGACCACCGGCCGACCGGTCACCGGTCCGCCCGACCGCCCCCCGCCCGGTCCTCGCCCCCGCGCCCCGCCTACCGCCCCCGGCCGCCGCGCTTGGCGTCCATTGCGGCGCGGCCCTCCGCGCCCTTGCGCTTCCAGTCCTTGAGGATCTCGGCGCGCACGCGGGCGTCGGTCTTGGCGACGAGGCGCTGGTTCTCGCGGAGGAGCTTGCGGTAGCTCTCCAGCCGGCGCACCGGGAGCGAGCCGTCCTCGACCGCCGCGGCGACGGCGCAGCCGGGCTCCGACTCATGGGCGCAGTCGTGGAACCGGCACTCCTCGGCCAGGCTCTCGATCTCCGAGAAGACCTGGCCGACGCCAGTCTCGGCGTCCCAGAGCCCGACGCCGCGCAGTCCGGGCGTGTCGATGAGGACACCGCCCCCGGGCATCACGAGCAGGTTGCGCGTGGTCGTGGTGTGGCGGCCCTTGCCGTCCACCTCACGGGCCGCCTGGACGGACATCACGTCCTCGCCGAGGAGCGTGTTGGCCAGCGTGGACTTCCCGGCGCCGGAGACCCCGAGCAGCACGCTGGTCCCGCCCGCCACGACCGCGGCGAGCACGTCGAGCCCCTCGCCGGTGGCGGAGCTGACGGGGAGCACCTGCACGCCGGGCGCCACGGTCTCCACGTCCTCGACGAGGTACGAGAGTCCGACCGGGTCGGGCACGAGGTCCGCCTTGCTGAGCACGACGAGCGGCTGGGCACCGGACTCCCAGGAGTCCGCCGACGTACGCAGCAGTGCCTCACCGCTCGAACTGGACATCGCGAGCGCGAGGAACCGTTCGATCCGCCCGAGGTCGAGTTCGACCGCGAGCGACACACAGATGACGATGTGATCGATGTTAGTGGCCAGCACCTGGCCCTCGGACCGCTTGGACGACGTCGACCGCACGAAGGCGGTCCGCCGGGGCAGGATCGTCCGCGCATACCGGGGGTCACTGCCCTCGGGGTCGACGACGACCCAGTCCCCCGTGCACACAACCTTCATCGGATCGCGGGGAACAACGAACTCGGTGTCGGCCCGGATGACGCCACCGGATGTGGCAACGTCACACTGGCCACGATCGACACGCACGACACGACCAGGCACAAGGCCCTGCGCCGCGTAGGGGGCGAACTCCGCCTCCCAACCCTCATCCCAACCATACGGAGCGAGAGCGTGCGAAGCCGAAGCCTGAAGAGAAGAGAAAGACAAGGGGTGACCCTTCACAAGGGTGGCCCCGGCACGCGCCGCCACGGACGCGCAAAAGGAAAAGGAAGGTCAGCCGGAGACCACGGAGGTGGAGTTGACGAGCTTCTCGATGCGGGCAGCGCCCGTCGTCATGACAGCCATCGGTCACACCTCCTGGATCACAACACAACAACACACGCGGACAGCCACCGGCCGACCCGCGAGAACGACCACACCTTAGCCCGGCCCCAACGGACCCCGCGAAGCATTTCTTGTGCTCCTCGTGGCAACCCAGACGAGGGGCTGCGCTACCGCCGAAAGAGCGACAGAGCCAACTTCAGGACAGTCGCGGCGTCTACACCCCGCTGCGCAGATACGCGTGCCGGTCGGTGACGAGTGTCCGCCAGCGGTTCCGGGTGGCATCCTCGCTGTCGATCCACCTCACCGAAGTCGGAGCGTCGGAAATCGTACTGGCCATGGCGTGCGCGATGTCGCAGTAGTACGTGTAG
Organism: Streptomyces sp. NPDC029169; assembly: GCF_055563935.1. NCBI lineage: Bacteria > Bacillati > Actinomycetota > Actinomycetes > Kitasatosporales > Streptomycetaceae > Streptomyces > Streptomyces sp. NPDC029169. The sequence goes on along the minus strand of NZ_JBVHXA010000009.1, from coordinate 78,951 downwards.
TCCCCGTTCCGAGTCAGGTCCCGCAACCGAGTGATGGCAGTGGTGACCGCTTCGTGGTTGCCAAGTAGGACTTGGTGGAAAATCTCGGCGAGCTCGAGTATGACCTCGGCCGCGACGAGCCCAGCGACTCTGATCTCCGTACGCAGGACACGGGCGCGGTTTTCGACGTCGCGGTCGGTTCCGGCGTCACGGACGAGGGTGGCGATCTTCGTAGTCAGAGAGGTGGCCCTCAGGTCGAGTCCGGTCAGCAGCTGTTCGGCGAGTTCGATTTCGTCGTCGGCTCGATCGGGGTCGGTGAAGGAGAGGACGAACGCGCGCTGCGCCTGGGAGGTAGCGCGTTCGCCCGCGACGCCGTGGTCCTCGGCCTCTCGGCGGGCGGCTTCGTATGCGGCAGCGGCGCGGTCCATGGCGCCGTGGGGCCACCAGATGTCGCCTTCGATGCGGTGGTGTCGGCCTTCCCATCCGAGGGTCTGTGCTGTCGCGTACGCCGTGGGGAAGTCGCCGGCGAGGCGGGCGAGGTGAGCAAGGCCGCGGCGGGCGGCGGGGGCGAGGCGGCCGCCGCCGTGGACGACGAGCTGCATGCCTTGGCGGGAGGCCTCGGAGTGGCCGAGGTCGCGCTGGGCCTTGGCGAGGTAGTAGACGGCCATCTCATGCAAGTCGTCGGGGAGTAGACCGGTGCCGACGACTGCGGTGAGCCGGTCGGCGGTGCGGGAGCGATGCTCGTGCTGGCGCCGGGCTAGCGTGCTGAGGAGTTCGACCAGGGCCTCGGCCGCGGTCGTCGGTCCGCCGTCGGCGTCGGGCCGGACGGGTGGGGCGATTGGCTCCCAGACGGAGTCACTGACGTAGGCCCAGGCGGCTTCGGCGAGCCAGTCGAGGTCGAGGCGGAAGTCGCGGGCGAGGACAAGTCCTTGGCGCAGGCAGCCGACGAGGAGCATCCGGTCCCGGCCGGTGCTCGCGGTCCACTGCTCGCCGAGCGCGCCGAGGCCCCGCTCTGCGGCCTGCTGCCAGTCCTCAGGGGTCCAGCGGTCGTCTGTCTGGTCGTCGGCGCCCCGGACGGTAGAGCGGATCAGGCCGTGCAGGTGGTACGGCCACAGCCCGAAGGGGTTGTCGCGGACGAAGGGCCGCTCGAGCAGCCGCATGGTCGGCGCCTCGTGCCGCATGCCTGAGGCCCGGGTGGCCAGGGTCAGGTCGAACGCATCCAGCAAGCTGACGGAGCGGAGCACGTGGCGCTCGTCGGGAGTGAGGTCGGACAGGGTTCGTGCCATCAGGGCAGGGAAGTCGTGGTCGAAGTCGGCTGGCTGCGGCTCTCGGTTGGTACGCCGGATCTCCAGGAACCGCATTGCGGCCAGGTCAAGGTAGAGGGGCAGGCCGTGCGAGCGCCCGGTGATGACTTGGCGGATCTCGTCGTTGATGAGGGACTGGCCGTCGCGGACAAGCCGCCGGGCGAGGTAGTAGTCGCAGTCCTCGGGGGAGAAGTCACCGACCAGGACCTGACCCCCGCTGCTCCGTACGGCGGGCGAGGCGTTTCGAGCAGGCGGGACGATGGTGCGATCGGCCAGGCCGGGCCAGGCCTCGGGACCGGTGTAGTCAAGCTGCCCTTGGAGGGCGGGGTCGGACCACTGTAGGCGGGAGCGGCTGGTGATGACGAAGAACGCGTTCGGCATGAGCCACACCACCCGCTGGATGAGGCACTCCAGGTCGCGGTGGGTGCGGTCGCCAATGTCCTCGAAGGTGTCCAGCAGGATCACCGGCGTGACCTTCTTCTCCGCAGGGAGCTGGGCGATCTCCCATGCGAGAAGGTACGGGTAAAAGGAGAGTGTCTCCAGATCGGGCTCGGCTTCAAGGAGATCGGCGAGCCGCGAGCAACTGGCGAGGGCCCGGACCGTCTGTCGGCGTTCGCGCAGCGCCCGTACGAGGGAGCCAGTGACCTGACCGATCGCCGTGCCGACGGTGCCGGGCAGGAGCAGTGCCTGGGCGATGTCGGCCATGGCTGACTGCATCTGCTGCGGCAGGACTTTGCCGAACCGGCCTGCCAGGCCGCCGCGGCGAAGGTACGACTCCAGCGGCTCGCCGGGGTGCTGGTGGTCCCAGTAGCGGCGCAGTGCCAGATCGAATGCGGGGAACGGGCGGCCGAGCTCGGCGAGCGCGGCCCGGATCGTCAGCACGACCTGCTCGAAGTCGATCCCCGTGGAGCGGGCAAGGTCGATGCGCATGGGTAGGATCCGCTCGCCCGTCCAAGTGGGCTCGCCCCACTGGACGGGACGGTGTTCGGCGCCAGCGAGCGAGGCTTCCAGTTTGCGGGACAGAGTCGACTTGCCAATGCCGCCGACCCCGTGGAACACGAGCACGTTGTTGCGCGGGGCTTCAAGGTCCTCGGTGTCGAAGGCAGGGGCAGCTGTGTGTCGCAGATGCTCAGCGAGCGCGGCCGCGACCAGCTCCCACTGCAGTTGGCGGTTCGTGAACGCCTCCGTGGTCGTCAGTTTGCGGTCGTTGGTACTGAACAGTGCACGCAGGTCTCGATTTACCACACCAACCCCCGAAGTTGATCACTCTTGGGCCAACCTATGTCCCGATGGGGTCCTACGGGGACAGCATCCTGGTAAGAGCACAGTGAGGCAGGCCCATTCCGGCCACGGGAGGTTCCCCGAGATTGCGCTGGTCTCATCCGGCGCGGCGAGACGGGTGTCGGCCTGTGACCTGTTCATTCTCTTCGGAGAATGAGGTAGTTCCGAAACCGAGGTGATGTGGCTGTGTCCGACCCGGACGCTAAGTCGGGATCCGCGCGGGCAGGGGAAGGCGGGCGCTGGGAGGCCGCCTCTCGCAATGCGGCCCTGGAGATGGTGCGGCTTGTGATTGCCTGGTACTCGGCGCGCATCTTCGAGGAGGAGAACTCGGTAGCGCCCGATGCCGCCCGCCTGCGGGAACTGGAGGACGGGCGGGATATGTGTGCTGGAGACCTGGAGCGGGTGCGCATAGCTGGGGACGAGGAGGTGGTGCAGATTCTGACCCGCTACAGAGAGCGCTACCGAAGCCTGTCTGGGCGGTAGGTGTCGTCACGACAGGCGCAGCAAGGGCTTCGCCCGCCGCGCGATTTCGGCGACGTCCCGGTCACAGTGCGGCACCGTGCGGCGCAGGTATTCTTGGTTGCTCAGGAAGTCGGCTGCCTCTCCCTGACTGTAGGGGCGCGTACGCTCGGCTTCGAGGACAGCCGCACACACCCGCTCCCAGGCCCCGATCACGCTGCGCGGGGCCTCGTAGATGGTCTCGCCCCCGCGGCGCAGAACTGCCACCGAATCCACGAACGGCACGTGCTCGATCACTTCAGCGATGTCCGTGAGGGCGTTGTAACACCGGTCATGGCCCTCCCGGCTGGTCAAACGGGCAGGGGCATCCTGTTCGGAGAGCTGTGCATACCGCATGAGGATGCCCTGAAGGCTGTCTGCCGGACGGACGGCCATCAGGCTCACCCTGACCGTGTATCCAGCCACGTGGAAGCGGCGGGCCGTGCTGAGGAAGTCGCCGAGGCTCCCGGGCGCGATCTCATCAAGGACGTCACCGTCCCGCTCGCGCATGTACTCCTCTGCCATCGCGTGCCACTGCTTGGTGACGCTTCTGGTCAGACGCCCTGCGTCCCTCGGGCGTTCAATCACCAGGGTCTCGTATGCAGGGTGGTACGCCTTGTAGTCGTCGGCACAGATGCGGCGGCCTACGCGATTTCCGCCACCAGGGAGGTAGCGCCGGGCGAAGGTGGACTTGCCAGCACCAGGCTGCCCGATCAGGAACTCGGCGACGGGGTCACCATGAGGAACAACCGGGTTGAGGTGTTTTGGAGCGATCACCTTGTCGAAGATGCTGCGGACCTGGGAGTGAGGCAGGTCATAAAGAGCAGTGCCAGCCGTGGTGGCGTGCGACTGTTCTTGCACGAGGCCGGCAACGGGGCGGGCCGCGTCGGCGCCGGGATCTGACCGCGTCACGGAGGACTCCTGAAAGACGACCAGTTGGGTCGGAGTTCCGACATGCTGGGTCGGTCCACCGTGGAGCAGTCTACCCGGTGTTGCGCGCATGCGAGACAACACGCGAGAATGTCTGACGGGAGGGCACATGGGACGCCAGACGAAATCACGTCATGACCTCCGAGACGACGCACTCGTCGACTTCGGCAGCGACCTGAAGAGGCTGCAGCAGGAGTCGGGGAAGACTCCCCGTGACACCCACCTGGCCACCGGCATTCCACTGGCCACGATCTACGCCGCCACCAGCGGCAAGAGACTGCCCAGCACAGATGCGCTCAGCGCCCTCGTAAGGGCATGGGGAGGAGATCCAGAGAGCTGGCTGCACCGACGCCAGGGCATCGCTGCGCGCCGGGCCGGGCACTCCGCCGACCCGTTGTCCGGTGCCAGCGCTGATAGCGCATCGGCGGGCGGACTGGACGGCTTCCGCGAGCCGTCAGACGTGCTGGCGCACCATACGCAAGGCCCTCTACCCCTTGCGCTGAGAGCCCTGCACCAGAAGGCTGGCTCCCCCTCCCTGAGAGCGTTGGCGGCATCCTCGGGGCTCACAGCGTCATCTATCAGCCGGGCCATGTCCGGCCTCAGCATCCCCTCATGGGGCCGTATCTCCAGCCTGGCCCAGTCTCTGGCAGCAACACGCGACGAGCTCGATGCGCTCCGCGCCATGTGGGAGGGCGCCCAGGCCGTGCGCGCCGCCACCACCCCGACGGGAATCAGCTCCACAACCATCAAGCAGCTCTTCGGCAGCGCAGCGTCATGCGCCTTCCCTGGCTGCACCGAATCCCTGATCCGGTGGGATAACAGCCATGCCACTGTCACAGCCGAGATTGCCCATATCCGACCGCCGGCGCCAGGCACCGCTCGGTACGACCCTGAGTTCACAGGCGACCGTACGGGCCCCGGCAACATGCTCCTGCTGTGCGCATCGCACCATAGGCTCGTCGAGACCGATCTCTCCTACACAGTCCAGGAGCTGGAGGAGTGGAAAGCAAAGCAGATTGCGCGATCAGGACAGGTGGTCAAACCACGCACGCGTGCAGAGCTGCACAGCCAGCTGGAACAGTCGCTGTCGCTCCCCCGAGAGACCCACCTCATGGCGGAACTGGTCGCTGGTGCCGACATGGGCACCGGCCAGATCCGAGAGATCGATCTGAACCGTGAAGCCGTCGCTGCCGCCAGTAGCGAAGGCTGCAGCGGGTACCTCGGGGTGCGCGTCACGAACGCTGGCCACGAAGCCGTGACGGTGAACTCCGTCGGCGTCGAGTTCGACCTCGGCCGCGGCGAGAAGAACTACGCGTTCTACCGCTTCCCCTACGCCCCGCCGCTGGGAAGCGGCGTTCGATGGCAGCCTTTCGAAGAACTCTCGCGCAACTCCCACGGTCAGTGGTTCGCTCCAGTCGAGTCGTTCCTTCTGGGAGTGAGGGCCCTTGAGGGACAAACCGGCTCATATCCACAGCGGATACGACCGTATACGGCCTCGGGCCCCGGTAGCACCTCGTCCGCGGAATGGGTGCCCTTCAAGGGAATCCTCAACGCCCTAGCCGGCTTTCCTCTGGAAGCACGTTGACCGCCCCAATGCCGTTGGCAAGTCCGAAAGGTCCAAGAAATGGGCTGGCGGGAGTGCACCCACCAGGCGTCTGAACCGGCCGCCAGAGGGCGGTTCGTGAGTTGATGTCCATGTCCGGGTGAGGCCGGGGCAGGCTGCTGGTGGCGGCGCTCGGTTGGCTACTGCTTCCTGGTGAAGTTGCCGGCGTCGGCCTCGATGAGGATGTCGAGCTTGACTAGGCGTTTCAGCTTGGCACGGGTGCCTTCGATGGCTCGGGGTCCAGGGCCATTCCGGCGGCGTGATGGTGGGCCCGGGCGGTCGCCGAGTCCACGCTGACCAGGCTCAGATCGGCCTGGCCGTGGGCGGCGGCCTCGGCGATCACTGCTTGCATCAGGCGCTGGAAGGTGCCCTGCGTCGCCCAGATCCGGAAGCGGTCGGACGCGCTCTGCCAGGCCCGAACTCGGCTGGCAGATCACGCCAGGGGCTGCCGGTCCGGAACCGCCACATCACCACGTTGCAGTGTTTCCGCAGGTCGGGGACGGGACCGGCTGCGGCAATCGGGAGATGGGGCTCGATCAGGGACCACTGCTCGTCGGTGAGATCGCCTCGCGCCATGACTGATGGCCTATCAAGACCGAGCCCCCGCGCGCAGGCGATCTACCGAACTTGTGATCCGGGCTCCGGACAGGACCTGGTCCCGCCGGGTTCGGCCGCACTCCGGCAGGCCGCGGTCTCCCGCGACCGCGGCCTACCCCCCGTCACCGACACCGCACCCCGGGGCAGGGCGGGCTGCGGTCCGCCCTGTCGCCTGTCCGTGAAGCCCCAGGGTGTCAGTCGAAGCAGCCGGTTTTCGCCCCGTCCGTCTCGGAGCCGACCTCTATCTCGAATCCGGAGCCCGCATCGAACTCCGGCCCGGCGTCGTAGTCGTACTCGAACTTCAGGTCGCTGGCCCTGGTGAACTGTACGGTCAGCAGGAGGGCTTCGCCGTCCCCGCCCTTGGTGAAGCACAGTCCCGCCGTTGTTTCGGGGGTGTTCGGGTCTGAGGGGTCGTGCTGTAGGTGCCAGCCGTCCGCCTTGGCGGCGGTGCGGTAGAAGTCCACGACCTCCTGCCGGGAGCCGGGGAAGGCGTAGACGCGGGCGGCGTACAGCCAGGCGTCGCCGGTGTCGTCGATGCAGCGCGAGTCAACCGCGTCGAGCCCCTCCGGGGCGGTCGCCCCTTCGGGGGTGGAGTTCAGGATCGACTGAGAGCGCAGGCCCTTCAGCCGCGCCGCCGTGTCGTCACATGTGTTGAACGGGGACAGCGCGGAGCAGCCGGTCAGGCCGGCGGTCATCAGGGCGGTGGCCAGGAGCAGTGCGACGGGCGGGGCGAGCGGCCGGACGGGGCGCGTCGGCAGCGGCATGGGGTCTCCCGGAGGTCGTGGCGGGGTCGGAGACGGGGGGCGGGTCCGGAGGTGAATCAGGAGGGGCTCGGGGACCGGACGCACGCGAGGGCGCGAAGGAGGGAACCGGCCGGTGGTGGCACGGGGGTGCCGGGGCACGCCCTCGAAAGGGCCTGCCCCGGCACCCATCGGCCAGGTCAGCGGGTCAGCGGACGCAAGAGTCCCATGACCGCTGTGGGATCACCTCTTCAGGTACCAGTTGTCGTAGAGCCAGCTGCCGGCGCGGTACAGGTACTGGAACAAGTAGCCGCGGTCGGCGTAGTAGCGCATCCAGGACCGGTTGTAACTGCTGGCGACGAAGTTGCGCGCCACCCGGTTGTTGTACTGGTCCTTCTGGGAGTCGAGGCTTGTCTGTCCGTACTCGTGGGCGTCGCCGAGCCGCTTGGCGGCACGCCAGCCGAAGAAATAGGTCAGCGCAGACATCCAGATGAAGTGCCGCAGGGCGTTGTTCCGGGACTTGCTGCCGGGGAGCTTCCACAGCAGGACACCGGACAGCATGGTGGCGAAAGCGCAGCCGCCGTACCCCAGGGCCCTGCAGGCCTTGGCTTCCTCGTACTTCTTGCGCCAGGCCGAGACACGGCCGTCCAGGTCGAACTGGTTGACCGGGTCGGCGTTGGCGTAGTCGTAGGCGTTGGCGCTGCCGCCTCGGACCGGGTCGAGGGACAGGAAGCGTCCGATGGCCGGGTCGTACAGGCGGGCACCCATGAGCTTGAGCCCGGTGACGGTCTCCGACGAACGCCGGTGCGCGCCGAGCCAGCTGTACCGGGTCGCCGCCTGCCCCGCCCGGGGGTTGCCGAACTCGTCGGCGTCCAGGACTGTCGGGGCGAGCGCCGTGTCGGCCGGCAGCTGCAGGGTGATGTCACCGTGCAGGTTGGCCAGTTGCAGGACCGTACCGCCGGTCTTGGCGGTGGTTGCCGCCAAGTTGCCGTCCGGGCCGACGACGTTGCGGGTGACCGCGCCGCCGCTCGTGCTCTCCACGATCCAGCGGGGGCTGTCCCCGTCGGCGTCGTAGTGGTTCAGACGGGAGGCGGTCTGGGTCCAGGTGCCGGAGATGTTGGACTCCGTGGTCCAGGACCGGTGACGCAGGGCGGAGTCCAGCGTCCAGGTCTGCCGCTCGGTGCCCGCCGTCTGCTGCTGCACCAGGTCGTTGACGTGGTACGCCAGCGTGGTGCCCGGCCTGGCGGTGGTGCGGCCGAACGCGTCGTAGACGTAGCCGGTGCCGATCAGCCGGTCGCCGGTGTCGTGGGTGTACGACGTGGTGGTGGCGCCGGTGGTGGTGCAGTCGGCGTTCACCGCGGCGGTGGCCGTGGCCAGCGTCTTGCGGTTGGAGTGCTTGTCGAAGGTGTAGGCGCGGGTGGTGCAGACCGCGTCGGTAGCGGTGTCCTGCGCCTGGGTCAGCCGGCCGGCCTTGTCGTAGGTGTACGCCTGGGAGGCGGTGACACCCGGGGTTCCGGCGTGGGTGGCCGTCTGGCCGTGCACCGTCTCGGTGACACTGTCGGCGATCACCACGGAGTTGTCGCTGTTGCGGGTGACCGTGCGGGCGGTGGTCGTGCCCGCGGGGTCGATGACGTCCTTCGTGGTGTAGCCGCCGGGCAGACTCTGGGTGACCAGTTCGCCGTCCGCGTCGTACTGGGCGGTGAACGTGCCGGCCACGGAGTCTGTCATCGAGGTGAGCAGACCGCGCGGGTCGACGGCGGTGTCGTAGGTGTACGTGGTGGTCGACGGCACGGTGTCGGTGACGGTCGTCGGCCGGTCGAGCGCGTCGTACCTGGTGGTGGTGGTGCCTCCGTCCGCGTCGGTGTACGTCAGCTGACGGCCGAGCTGGTCGTAGGTCCTGCTGATGGTGCCGCCGGTCGGTGAGGTGGTGCTGACCGGCAGGCCCGTGGCGTCGTCGAAGGCCGTGGTGCTCACGGGGACGGCGGCGCCGACTCCGCCCGAGATGGTCAGGGTGGTGACCCGGCCCGCCGGGTCGTAGCCCGTCGTGGTGGTGCGGGTAACCCCGTTGGCCGTCTCGATGATCTTGGTGGCCTGGCCGAACTGGCCGTACTCCAGGACCTTGGTGGGCAGTTGGGTCGGGTTGGTGCCGCCGCCGGTGATGTCGGCGGCCGGGGCGAGGCGGCAGATCTGGTCCGCCCACTCCGGCTTGCCGCCGCAGGTGCCGGTGCCGTCCGCGGTGTAGTACGTGATGATCGTGGTGCCGGCGTCCGAGCCGCTGGACGCGGGTTGCGACTCGCTGTTCACCCGGCCCTGGGCGTCGTAGCCGGTGGTCGTGGTGATCGCCAGGCCGCCCGGGTCGACCGTGGAGCTGGTCGGCTGGCCCTTGGCCCAGTCGTAGACCGTGGTGGTGTCCCGCGGGTCCGCGGTCAGGGTGGGCCAGGAGCGGGGCTGCGCGCCCACCGTGACCTTGGTGACCTGGTCACGGACGACGGCGGTGCCGTCGGTGGGACGCCCCGCGTCGAACTCCCGGACGATGTGCCGGCGCGCCATCAGCTGGGTGCCGGCGGCTGCCAGCGTGGTGGTGCCGCTGGTCAGGTTCGCCGCCAGGGTGACGCGGTGCAGCGGCCCGTAGGTGTCGGTCTCCCGTGCGCCGTTCGCGTCGAACACCGATACGTTCGACAGCAGCTGGGCTCGCTCGGCGGAGGCCAGGGACCCGATGCCCAGGTCCGTCAGCTTGTCCTTGAGCGCGTCCGTGGCACCGAGCGCGAGCTCGCGGTTGGCCGCGGACAGGGTGCGGATCGCGTTACCGAAGCGGTCGTACTCGGCGACCGACAGGCGGTGGCCCGGTTCGGCCTTGTTCACCGTGCGGCCGCTGGCATCCAAGTAGTGGATGCCGGCCCGACCGTAGTCACTCGCGGCGAGCGAGGAACCGTCGTTGGAGGCGGGTACCTGGTCGGGTGGGAAGACCGCCGTGGCGTCGGTGGGGATGTCCGACTGGCCCCATGAGGCCGTGGCGGTCGCGCCCAGGTCCTCCGGCGCCGCGGAGCCGGTCAGCGGCACTCCGTAGACGACGTTGGTGACGGCGGTGCCGTTGGTCTGGTCGGCGCTGCCCGGCGTGAGCGTCGCCCGGGAGACCTTGAGCAGCATGCCAGGGCCGGACGCGGGGCTGGAGCCCGCCTGGCCGTAGGTGAACGACCAGGGCAGCTGGCCCGCGGGCTTGAGCGAGGTGACCCGTCCGGCCGTGTCGTAGTCGTAGGCGGTCTTCAGCGCCGGGGAGATCCGCGGGTCCCAGGTCTCGCGGAGCCGACCGTCGGCGTCGTAGGCGTAGCTTGCGACCGTGGTCGCGGTGGACGCCGAGCCGCCGGGGGCGGTCGCCCACAGCCTGACCGAGGACACCTGGTCCTTCACGTCGCCGAACGCCGTGGGCGTGGCGGTGGTGGAGGTCGCGTAGACGAACTCCAGGACGCGGCAGCCCTTGACGGAGGAGTCGGCGGCGCAGGTGGAGTTGGCCACCGCCGAGTTGCCGGCGATGATCTTCTTGGGCCGGGCGATCTTGGTCTCGCCGACCGTGATCGTCTCCGAGGCCGTGGTGGTCGTGGAGTTGTCGACGCCCTCGACCCAGGTCGTGCTGGCCCGCCAGGTGGTGCCGCCGACCTCGACGGGGACGAAGGTGGTGGTGCCGCCCTCGGTGCTCTTCAGGGTGAAGTCGCCGCCGAAGCCACCGGTGAGGGTGTAGTCCTCGGAGCCGGGCTCCGCGATCCAGCCGGTGCCCGCCGCGTTTGCGGTGAAGTGCATCTGGCTGTCGTCACCGGCGAGTCCGATGCTCAGCGAGGTCGCCGACGTCTTGTGCAGGTACGAGAACGGCGTGGTGATCTGGTCGGCCGCGGCGCTGTACAGCCACTCTTTGCCGAAGATCGGGGCCTGCTCGTTGGCGGCCCCAGCCTGCGGGGAACGGGAGGAGGCGCTGCGGGTGACGCTCATGCCGAAGAACGAGGCGTCGCCGCCGGGGAGCGTGTAGTCACCGGTCAGCAGGTTGACCGAGCCGGGGCCGATGCTCTCGCTGGCCGCGCCGTCGGCGTTGCGGTCCACCACGACGCTGACCGGGTCGGAGGCGCCTGTCGCGCCGGCGCCGCCGGTGAACTGCGCGCGGAGCTGGACGACGCCGTCGGGGTCGACGGTCGTGGTGGCGTTCCAGGTGAGCTGCGGGGTCTTGCCGGCGGAGAGCGCGAGCGGCCAGGAGGCCACCGGGGTGCCGCCGGAGGTCACGTCACCGGCCGGGAGGTTCACCCAGGCGTCGGCGTCGCCGCGCCGCCACTGGAAGGTCACGGCGTCGAACTTCGGCGACTCGGCTTCCGCGGCCAGCGGCACCCGGGCCGCGGTGCGGGTTCCGTCGTCGGGCAGCGTGACGCCGCCGGGGCCGACGTGGAAGGTGTACGAGACCGGGTCGGACTTGTTCTCCGCCTTGTCGGTGGCCCGGACCTGGAGGACGTTGGTGCCGGCCTTCTCGGGCGTCAGGGTGATCTTCACCGGGGTGGTGCCGCTGGTCGGGACCTTCTCCCAGACCGCGCCGTCCAGCGACCATTCGATGCCGTTCTGGTCATCGGAGGGCGGGGTGACGGTGAAGTCGCCGCTCTGGCCGACGCCCTTGACCCAGGAGCTGCTGGGGTAGTCGGTGGAGGTCACCGCCGTGGGCGCGGAGGGGGCGCTGGTGTCGACGGTGAAGTACGCGTAGGCGGACCAGCCGGTGTTGTAGTGCAGGCCGTCGTACGGCGACGTGCGGAACTTGTACGTCTTGCCGTTGGTCAGCAGCCCAGCGGGCACCTTCACCGCGGCCGGCTGCCCGGAGGCCACGAAGGGCGAGACCAGGACGTTCCCGACCTGCGTACCGGTGGCGTTGTCGAAGATCTGGAAGGTGCCGTTGACCTTGTCGTTGTTGGGGTCGACGAAGGTGTCCTGCAGGGTCGGCGTCGTGGTGTTGACGAACCATGTACCGCCGGAGTCCTTGAAGAACGGCGGGCCGGCCTGCTGGTCGGTGCCGGTGCGCGGACGGTAGTTGTAGGTGACGACCAGCTTCGGCGGGTTGGCGGCGGCATTGCCGGAGTTGACGCGCTTCCACTGCCCGGTGACGTTCTCGTCCGAGGCGCGCAGGCCCATGTGGGACTTGGCGGCCTTCGCGGACGCCCACTCCTGCACCAGCGTGGTGACGTTCGCGTTGATCCAGCCGTCCGGCTGGGTGGTGCAGGAGGCGTTGCCCCGCGTCTCCGACGAGGTGGCCTTCACCGCGATCCACGCCGGCTGAGCCGTCCACCGCGAGGAGGTCGACGCGGCCCCTGCGGACCACACCTCCCACGGCTGGTTCGGGCACGACGAGCCGGTGTAGTTGCCGGAGTGGAAGTTCCACAGCGACAGCTTCGCGTCCGTCACCAGCGCGTCGGCGATCGGCGCGGTGTTCCACGAGATGAACGAACGCGCGGTGCGGAAGGTGCCGTCGGCGTTCTTCGTACCGGGGTTGCCCAGGTCCAGCTCGGTGTCGTTGGACCAGTCGACCGTCTCGCCCTGCTGCACGTACGTGTCGAACACGTTGGACAGCGCGGACGTCGAAGGGTCGACCGTCACCGGGTACTTGGTCTTCGAGTCGGCGAGGAATTTCGCGTCCGGAGTGATGACGAGTTCGATCGTGCTGCCCTTGTGGACCACCTTCATGCCGACCCTGACCCGGCGGGTGTGCTCGCCGGAGACGGGATCAACGGTGGAGTCCCACATCACCGGGGCGGGCATCACCGCGGTCTTCTTGTTGTTTCGGTCGGTGAACAGCACGCTGCCGTCGGCCTGCGCCTTCGCCTTCAGGCCCTTGGCCTTGAGCGGGAGGGTGTAGGAGAAGCCGTCCTCGGCCGGCTTCTTCTTGATCTCCACGAACTGCTCGAAGCCGGTACGCGTCGCCTCGACGATCACATCGGCGCCCGGCACGGCGTCGGTGTACTCAGCGCGGGTTCCGGCCAGCTTGGGCTGGGGCAGGCCGCCCTTCCACTGGAGGGTGATGCCGCTGTCGCCGTCACCGAGGGTGACCAGGTCGACGGCCTTGGTGCCCTGCGCCGCCTCCAGCGAGCGGGCGGGGGTGCCGGACTGGCCGGAGATCCGCAGACCGCGGGGGTGGGCCTTGGGTTCGACCGCACCCGAGCCGTCGGCGACCAGGTCCAGGTCGACGGGGCGCCAGTCGCCGCTGTCCTCGTCCTTGAAACGGATCGGGCCCGCGGTGATCTCGGTGGTCAGCGACCCGTTCGCGTTGACCCAGGTGGTCGAGGTCTCGGTGCGCTCGGACAGCGCCTCGACCCGCTTGCCCGAAAGCCGTGCGGCGATCCGGGCCGACGGGATGTCCGCCGCCTGCGTCGCGTACTGCTTCGGCGCGGACTGCTGCCCCTGGCGCTCGGCCGCCAGCGCGGTGCCGGCACCGTCCAGGAGAGTGACGGCCATGGCCAGGGCTATGCAGCCGGCGACATACCGGTTAGGCCCTCCGCACCAGGCCTGTTCGCGCCATCTTGGCGCGAACGCAAGGTTTCTCATGAAGTTTCCGATTCTGAAGACGTGAATCAACACGCCGCATGATCAAGTCTGCGGCTCAGGCGAAACTTACAGAGCGTCAAAAGATCATCAAAGCAACATTAGTTGATCAATTCAGAGCTCAACCAATGAAGCTTCTCTGTGACTTCTCTCATGTTTCAACGGGCCGCACGCCGAGGACCGGCTCCACAGAGTCGAGACGTTCGCCGAGGGACGCGGCGAGCACAGCAGAGGTCCGGCGACGCCGTTGCCCTGCCGTCAGCGCGTGAGCTGCCGCCGCCACTGTGTGGGCGGCCCTGGCGAGACTCCGGGCAGGTCGGAACGACGGCGCTGACCAGTCGGTGTTGGCGTCATGTGCCCGGAGATCACGACGTCGGCTTGTGAGTGCGGCGCGTTCGCCCGGTCGGCGGGCGGAACCGCGACCGCGTCGACAGCGCGGCCGCTCGGTGTCGGGCCGGGCGGGTCCTGCCGGTCCGACGACCTCGTCGGGGAGGTGGTGCCTGCCCCTCAGCCAAAGGCAGGCAGGCCGAGGACGACGGTGCCCCAACTGATGAGGGGAGTGACGGCCGTGAGGACGAGCGGCACGGGCACCGCCCGGTCCTGCTCCTGGCGCCCGTGCTCGGTACGCTCGGCTTGGCGTTCGGCGGTGACGGCGCGCTGCTTGCAGTCGCCGCACAGGTGCGGCTGGGTCTCCCGTGGCGCGTCCCACTCGGCGGGCTCGATGACCTTCCACCACTCGTCGGTGAACTTCGTGCCGCAGTCGGCGCACACGGGACGGCGGGCCTCCCGCTCAGCCGCGCATTCCCGCGCGACGCGGCGCAGCAGCTCCTTGTACTGGCGCTCGCGGGCTTCGTACTCGGCCCGCTGGCAGGCGTCGTGGGCTTCGCGGCGGGGGTTGCCGATCGCCTCCAGGAAGGTCTGGTTGTGCCGGCGGCCGAAGCGGCGGAAGATCGCCCCGGCCGGGCCGTGCTCCTTCAGCTGCTTCATGCCGGTGACCGCGATGGGGAACTTGCCGTCGTACATGTGGAAGCCGTCGTAGGTGGTGCCCTGCCAGTGCCGCTGGTCAGCTCGGCCAACTGTGCGACGACGGTGTTGGGGTTGCGTGGGCCACACGGCTGAAGATCAGCAGCAGCGGCGGGTGCGGCTGATCGCCGTACCGCCGGTCAGGTACCCACCAGCGGGCCCGTCGGCGCCATCTCCGGCGAGCCGCCCCTTCGAGGAGCCGTGCCGGCCCTGACGGTGAGAGGCCCGCCACTTCGGAATCGGCTGATCACGAAGGCGCATGCTCCCCCATGCTGCCCCGATCCGCAGATCGGGGCAGCATGCCGAAGGCAGCGCTGCTCGTCAGCCACTGCCCGGCTGGGTTGTCGCCAGGTCGTTGAGAACGGCGCTGACGACCTGCCATGACACGTTCAGGGTGTCGCGATCGGGGGTGTGGGCCTCCTGGATCTCGCGGCGCGGGTGGACATAGTTCCGGTACCGGCGGAGCTCGTGACAGAAGCGTTCGATGTCGGCTCCGATCCAACCCGCCTGGTGACACGTCTTGATGAGAACGTCGAGCGTTGCCCTGTCCGGTGACGTGGACCCGAGCAGGGCACGGTCGCGTTCCTGGATCACCTGGACCAGGACGCCCTCCAGAAGGCTTCCGAGCATGACGATCGCAGCGACATGAGCGCCGTTGGCGTAGCAGGTCTGCGCCTCGTCGAGCCGGTGCTGAAGAAGCCTTGCCATGTCCGGTTCCTTGATGATCTCGGTCATCACGGCCCTGAACTCAGCCGGAGCATGCTGCCCCGGATGGGCCAGTGCCGGATCGCAGGCCACCAGGCGTGGACGACCGCCCGGGGTATCCAGGCGGAAGCCCTCATGGATGAGGAAAGCGTTGACGGCGGCGACCACTCCAGGTAGCTGCTCCGGTTCATCCAGGTACTCGAGAGGGTCACCGAGGCGAAGGAGTACCTTCTCCAGTTCCGTGGGGTCCTCTCGACGTTCGGTGAGGCGGGCGAGAACCCACTCCCTCCGGTACTCCCCGTCATAGTCCGGCACTTCGGCCCAGCCCGCATGTTTCAGGAAGCGGGCGATCTCCCAACCCTTGCGGTAATAGAGGTGGTCGTCGCCGCAGATGACACGGGCGATCTCCTCTAGCGTGTTCGCGTCAAGACGCCCCACTATGGGTTGCTCGATCATGCCGCGCCTTCCGTGGGGTCGCCCGCGCGGGGAGTTTCGGATTCCTCGGCATGGTCCTCCGAGCCGTCATCCTCGGGAAGGTCATCGTCAGAGGACAGATCGACCGGGGTCCATGCGCTGTTCTGCGGGCCGCCCGAAGCCTGCGGCGACGCATAGTCGGCCGGCTGAATACCCCGATGTTCCAGTTCCTCCCACAGACCGGTCAGGGCGGCATCGGGGTCGTAGCGGAACTCGCTCTCACGGACGCGCCAGAACGTCCAGCCGACTCGTTGGAGTTCACGCTCGCGTTGCTGATCGTGCCGGAGCTGCTCGGCCGTCGAGTGGTAGTAGTCTCCGTCGCATTCCACGGCCAGTCGCCCGCGGGCACCCACCACTACCAGGTCGATACGCTTCTCCCCCGCCGGGAATTGCGGGATCACGTGATACCCCCGCTCCCTCAGCCGCAGGTAGACCTGCTGCTCGAAGAGCGAATCGAAGGGAGCGGTGCGTACGTCGGGCGTCACCGGCCCGATCGCATCGGTGGAGGCCAGGGCCGCCGGCGGATTCTCCATGTACGTCAGGAGGTTGAGCCGTAGGTCATTGGGCTTGAACCGGTCGCGGGGGACCGAATAGAAGAGCCGCATCTGGTCCTGGGCGCGGCTGGCGGCGACGTTGTAGGCCTTCCGCTCGTTCGGATGGCCACCAGCGATGCGCGGCGGATCGGTCACCACCATGGAGAGGAGAATGACGTGCCGCTCGTCGCCCTGGAAGGAGGCGGGATTGCCCACTCGGATGCCATGGCGCTCACGCACCGGGGCCGACAGTCGTTGCTTGATGAGGTCGTCCAGCAGCCTGATCTGTCCTTGCCCCTGAAGAACGATCACCCCCATCGTCTTCTCCCGGTAGGCGGGGTCTTCGACGAGCTCCACCAGGCACTCCACGATGGCCTCGGCCTCCTTGGGGTTGTGCAGGCGGCTGTCACGGCCTTTGACCACGGCTCCCTCGACATAGTGCGTCAGCAGCGGGTCGAGGCGCTCACCGCCGAACTGGCGGAGCGGTATGAGCTTGTCGTCGTAGAACGTCTTCGACGACCACGCGATGATCTCGGGCATACAGCGGAAGTGCTCTCCGAGCCGGATGACCTCGGGGAAGAACGTGGACAGCAGCTGGTACAGATTGGTGTGCGGGGTGTAGAGCTGGCGCAGACGAAGTGGGATTTCCGGCAGATGCGCGGTGAGCCGGTCCTGGATGACCTGGGTGCGTCCCATGCCGGACACGGACGGTGCGCACTGTTTGTCGTCGCCGACCACGATGACTCGCGGTGCCAGCCACATCAGAAACAGCGCCTCCATTCCGGCCTGACTGGCCTCGTCGACGATCACGACATCGAAGGCGTCCCGCCGGGCCTGCACCATCTCGGCCACCTGCCCGATCGGGGTCACCCATGCGGGTACGGCCTCCATGGCCACGGCCATCGCCTCGCGTGCCGCCGCCTTGAAAGTGGCCGCATGACGGCCCGAACCCTTGCCGTACGAGGCCATGTGGGCGCGATATGCCTGCAGGGAAGAACGCTGATCCTGAGTCATGCGCTCAAGGCAGTACAACCGACCTCGCGCTCCGGCGAGTTCTCCGGTGAGACGCTCCAACCGTTCTTCGTGTTCCGCTAGTTCACCCTCCAGCCTCTGCTCCAGACCAGGAGTACGCCGACGCCGTACGAACCGGAATGCCGTGGCCCAGGCCCACGCCTCGCTGAACTCGCCCAGCCGCGCGTCCCACCCTGATTCCTCCTGCTCATCTGCCAGCCGACCGGCAAGGACGGGATGTACGGCCCGCAGGGCGCCCAGCAGTTCTGAGCACCGGTGCCTGCGGTGCTCGCGGGTGTGCGCCATAGCCAGGGCGTCCAGCTCCTTGGAATACCGTTCGGCATCCTGATCCCGGATGGCCTGGGCTGCCGCCAGCGCCTCGGCGGCGGGATGCGCCCCGTCCACCGGCGTGCGCAGCTGTTCCTCCCAGCCGGCCAGCCGTGCCGTGGCCTCGTCGGCGGCGCGACGCCCACTGAGAGCGGCCAGCGCATCGGCGAAGTCATGCCAGGCCTGGCCTGAGGTGAGGGCGACATGCGTCCCGTTCTGGACGAGGAGCTCGTCCACGTGCTCCCGCGCCGCACCGAACGCGTCAACGTGTTCCAATTGCGCGTAACGCTCGGCCAATGTCGCCAGCCGCACCTCGATGGGACCTCCAGCGACGGGGACGCCCACGTGTTCCCAGCGACTCGCCACCACTGCGATGGCCGCGTTCGCCTGAAGATGCGCGAGAAGCGCGTCCAGTTCCTCGAGAGTCTGTGGTGGCTGTCCGTTCACGGTGCAGCTGCCCAACAGTTCCTCGGCGTCCTTCTGCGCCCGGTGAACGAAGCGCGTCTTGAGCCGGCCGCCGCCTGACAGATACGCCCTGAGTGCTTCTCCCGACCTCGCCAGTTGTCCGGCCTTGTCTTGCGGAAGGTTCTCGGGAAGCGTGACCTGTCGCAGCCCCACACCATCGACCCCACGCCGCACGGCGTCCAACTCAGAGGCGCCGGCGGCCACCCGCTGCCACAGCAGAACATTGCGGCGTGCCAGCCTGTCCTCCAGCGCACGGGCGATCCACTGTTCGCTGTTCCACTGAACCGGCGATGCCGCCACGCCGAGGCGGTGCAGCGCGGTTCGACAGACGCTGAGCGACGACATCAGTTGATCCGTGACCGAGGCATCGAGACCGGCCAGAACGTTCCTGATGCCGATCGTCACCTCGGACAGACCGTCGTCCGTCAGCCTACTTGCAGTCAGGGCCTCGACCACCTGTTCCGCAGCGGGCAGTTCATCTGGCGTCGGCAGCGCACCACCTGCTCGTGGCCGGCCGGCACCCTCGCGCAGCAGAGTCAGCAACTCCTGGGCCTGTACCGAGGAGAACGGAGGGGCGCCTACGGAGCCGTCGGGCAGCGCTCCGATCCAGCCGAATCGGGACTCGCCGTCCTGCACCTGCTGCACGATGGCCGCAAGCGTGCCTGCGTAGCCGGGTGCTATGCCATCATGCTGACGGGTCTCGGCCTCGCGCAGTTCGACGACTTCGCTGGTGAGCGCGGAGATCCGCGCGCGCACCCCATCCCGCTGGGTGGACAGGCGATCGATGTCCGCGCGCAGCCGCCCGACGTCGGTCGCTGCCACCTGGTCGGTCAGGGCATTGATGGTGCGCTCCAGCTCACCCGTCCCGTCCTGCCGGGTCGAACTCAGCAGCAGGACACATAGATCTCGGACAGCGGCCGGAAGCTTGTCCCGCAGCACGGTGAGCGGCTGGTCACGAGCGCTGGTGACCAGGACACGCTGTCCCTGGG
Source organism: Streptomyces sp. NPDC029169 (assembly GCF_055563935.1). Classification (NCBI taxonomy): domain Bacteria; kingdom Bacillati; phylum Actinomycetota; class Actinomycetes; order Kitasatosporales; family Streptomycetaceae; genus Streptomyces; species Streptomyces sp. NPDC029169. The sequence continues at coordinate 59,934 of NZ_JBVHXA010000009.1, read as the reverse complement.
CAAGGAGCGCGGAGACGAGGTTGGCGATCGTGTGTGTCTTCCCGGTCCCCGGAGGCCCCTGCACCACCACGCCGGTGTCCTGTTCCAGCCGCCGAAGGACATCACGCTGCTGGGCGTTGGTCTTCAGCGGGAAGAGGGGATCGTCGCCGAGCAGCGGCGCGCTCTCACTTGCGGCCCATTGGGACCGCTCATCCGCGTTGAGTGGCAGCACCAACTGCGCGAGCCCCAGCGGGGCATGTGCTTCCGTGGCCACGCTCGCAGCAATCTGCTCGTAGCAGCGCAGCAGCGCGTTTCGGTCCCGGGGGCGCATGATCAGCGCGGGTGCGTAAGTAAGGCGGGCGCTCGGTTCAGGTTCTCGTGGCGGCTTCCACTCCGCGCTGAAAGCCACTGGCCGTGTCAGTGCTCGCTCCTGCCACTCCGCCAACTGCTCCAGCACGACCTCGCTCAGCGGGTGGGGTGAGCGCGCTGCGAGATCTTCGGCAACGGCTGTCGAACGCTCGGGCTCCCAACCGTCGTCACTGTCCAGGAAGTCCCGGTCCTCCACTCGAAGAGAGCTCTCCGAAGCCAGACGCACTGTGAGTCGCGCCGTACGACGCTCGATGGATGTCTCCACCCGATGGGTCACCAAATGCCTGTGGACCGCATCACCATTCGGCTCCATCCAGGTCAACAGGCCGACAGCCAGGACCAGTTCCCTCTGGTCGTCTTGCTGAGCCAGCTGCTGATGCCACCGGTAGAGGAACTCGTACTGGTCACGTAACGAACGGTCCGCTCGCTCCCGTTCCGCCCAGCGACGCCAACGCGCCAGCCATGGGCCGTACGCGCGAAGCACTTCGGCCGCGTCTTCACGTCGGACCGTACGTTGCTCCCACCACGTACGGCCGTCTGTGTCGCGCTCCTGTTCCTGCCCGGGTCCTTCCTCGGCCAGCGGTGGATCACCACCGTCCGTGTCCTCGATCCTCTCCGGTTTCACCCAGCCTTCCAGAAGGTCAGGCAGCGGCGGCGGAGCGGCCTGTGGCACATGATCCAAGGTGATCAGCAGACCGTCAGGCCGTGCGGTCGGCCTGCGGACGCCGTCAGGCAGTTGCGCGAGCCACATGTGCTCGCGTGATCGATCCCGATCGTCACGCACTTGTTGAGCGCTGTTCTGCACGACTTCGCGCAGAAAGCTCACCAGACCTGTCGTTGACGCGATGACCTCGGGATCCTTCGCATGGCGCCGTGGAGCGTTCACCGTTCTCCCCTCTGCTGGTGACGAACGTTCCAGGATGGGGCGAGCGGGCAGGCCGCACGGCAAGTGCCTTAGGAATGTCCAGTTCTACGTACTGTAATGACCGGATTGCATAGCGTGGCGCAGCCGGGATGCGCCCAACGGCGGCCCAGTCCCGTGTCTAGGGCTCCCGTGGACCGCGCGAGGCATTTTCCGACGCGCTGGCGCGGCGCCGGCGGCGGCCGGGCATCAGCAGGGTGCATGCCGACGTCAGCGCCAGTGCGCCGCCGACGGCGAGGAGGGCGAGCCGGTAGCTGCCGCTGGCATCACGGATGTGACCGGTGGCGTAGGGGCCGGCGAAACTCGCGAGGCTGGCAGCCGCGTTGACACCCGCCACGGCGATTGCCGCGCGTGGGCCGTTCAGATAGGTCGTGCACTGGCTCCAGAACGCGGGAACGGCCGCGAAGATCCCGGCGACCGCCGCCGCCACACAGACGAGCAGCAGCGCGCGGGAGCCCGTCGCGAACGCGGCGCAGGAGGCGGCCAGTACGGCGGTGAGAGCGGGCCAGGCGATGTGCGTGGGGCGGGCGCCGCTCCGGTCGCAGATCCGGCTCCAGGTGAGCATCGCGACGCCCGCCGCCGTGTAGGGCAGCGCGGACAGCACGCTCAGGGACAGCGCGCCACCGCCCGGCGACACGGAGGCGACGATCTGGGGCAGGAAGAACTGCAGGGCGTACAGCGCGAAGTACAGGCCCGCGTACACCGCGGCGAACACCACGAGATGGCCGCCGCGTACCGCACCCTTGACGTCGGACGTCGTGGCGTCGTCGGCCAGGCGGCGGGCCAGGTCGGTGCGTTCGGCCTCGGTGAGCCAGGGCGCGTCGCTCGGGCCGTCGGGCAGCAGCCCCCTGCGCCACACGACAAGGCCAAGGAGCACGGCGGGTATCGCCTCGACGAGGAACATGGTGCGCCACCCGGGCCAGCCGGCGACGCCACCGTATTCGACCAGGAGGCCCGACAGCGGCAGGCCGAAGATGTTGGAGGCGGGAATCGCCATCAGGAAGGCCGCGATCGCCTGGGCCCGCTGCCGTGCGGGGAACCAGATGGCCAGATAGGCGATGACGCCGGGGAAGAACCCGGCCTCCGCGACTCCGAGCACGAAGCGGACCAGATACAGGCTTCCCACATCGGTGACGAACGCGCCGGCCGCCGAGCAGACGCCCCACGCGAGGACGACGACCGCGATCCAGCGACGCGCCCCGAACCGCTGCAGGGCCGCGTTCGCGGGCACTTGGAAGAGGACGTAGCCGATGAAGAAGATCCCGGAGGCCGTGCCGTAGGCCGTCGCGCTCAGGCCAAGCTCGGCGTTCATCGACAGGGCGGCGACGCCGATGTTGGCGCGGTCCAGGAAGTTGATCACGTACAGCACGAACAGCAGCGGCAGCAGACGGCGGGCGACCTTGCCCATCACGTTCGTGTCGCGCTGCGTGGTGGTCGTTGCTTTCATCCCACACCTCTCAGTTGTACGAACGTCTCTGGCGCGGCCGGCGGTCAGTCCAGTGCGGTGAAGCTGAGCTGTCGTACGACGGGGTGCGTGCGGCCGTCGGCCTCGGCGTAGGGGGCCGCGAAGAACAGGCTTCGGCCCGCGCGCTGGGGCGGCGCGAGGAGGATGTCGCGGCCGGTGGACCAGGCGATGTGGTTGGTCTCCAGCGCGCCGAACAGCCCGTGCGTGCCGTATTTGGTCGCGCAGGAGGCGTCCGCCGGGAGCCAGCCGAGACCGGCGACGTAGAACTCCGCCCAGCAGTGGTAGCCGCATACCTCACAGTCCTCGGCGCCCGGTTCGGGCGTCTCCAGGGCCTGGCCGAGGACGAACCGGGCGGGGATGCCGACGGAGCGGCACAGCGACACGAACAGGGCGTGGATGTCATTGCAGTTGCCCACGGAGCAGGTGAGGGCGTGCTCGGTGCTGCCCAGGTAGGACTGCTTCGTGGCGTCGTACTCCATGGCGCCGGTGACGTAGTCGTAGATGCGGCGTGCCTGTTCGTACGGGTTGGCCTCGCCGGCCGTCAGCTCGGCGGCCAGGTCGCGCGTACGGCTGTCGACGTCGACATGCCGCTCGGGCTGAAGGGCGCGGTCGAACAGTCCGGCTCCCGGCAGCGGCTTCGCTCGCCCGGGGTCGGGGGCGGAGAGCGGACTCGTGCGCTCGACGACGTAGCGGATCTCCCAGTCGGACCCGGCGGCGCCGGGGCGGGAGTGGAGCATGACGTTGCCGAACTCCGGCTCCCGGGTGAGCTGGTACGAAGCCTCGCCCTGCACGTCGATGTCGAGCACGCGCTGCAGGGGGCCGTCGTCCACCACGGGGCACCACACGTCCACGATGCTCTTGTCGTCGTCGGCCGGTTCCACCCTGAACCTGTCGGTGATCTCGAAGCGGCAGACGTGCGCGGTCTGTGATCTCGGTAGCACGGCCGGCATGGGGAAGCCTCTCTCGTCCGATGGGAGTTCGCCGCGCCACCGCGGCGCTGCCATCGTCGTGCCGGGTGCCGCCCCATGGCTTCTCGCATGTTGCTTCCCAAGCCCGATCGCCAAACAGCACAGGAGCGGGGGGGGGGGGGGGGGGGGGGGGGGGGGGGGGGGGGGGGGGGGGGGGGGGGGGGGGGGGGGGGGGGGGGGGGGGGGGGGCGGGGGGGGGGGGGGGGGGCAGAGGATT
>NZ_JBVHXA010000009.1:0-56004 GCF_055563935.1 Streptomyces sp. NPDC029169 | reverse complement strand
GGGCCCACCGGGGCAGTTTTGAGGTGTCGCCCCCAAAAAAACAAAAAAAAAACCAACCCCCCCCCCCCCCCCGGGGAACCCCCCCCCCCCCCCGCTCCGTTGCGTGGCCGATTCGCAGGTCAGGCCAGCAGCTTCTGGACGCTCGCCTTCAGGTCGGCCATGGCCACGCGGTAGAAGCGGGGCCCGAAGGACACGCGCGCCACGCCCAGCTCCTTGAGCGTGGCCAGGTCCAGGTGTTCACCGGTGTTGCCGTTGACCGGGCCGGGCAGTTCGGCGACGAGGGTGGCGATGTCGCTCTTCTGGCGCACGCCGATCGGGTAGACGCAGTCGGCGCCGGCGTCCAGGTAGAGCCGGCCCCGTCGTACCGCTTCGGCAACCCGCTCCGGTTCAGGCACTCCACCGGAAGGGAGGAAGGTGTCGACGCGGGCGTTGATGAAGATCGGGACGTCGGCCTCGTCCGCCGCGGAGCGGACGTCCGCGAGCCACTGGGCCTGTGCACCGGCCTCGGTCAGGCCACCCGCCCGGTGATCGGTGTCCTCCAGGTTGCAGCCGACGGCTCCGATCTCCAGCAGCCGGTCGACCAGTTGGCGCGGCTCCATGCCGTATCCCGCCTCGGCGTCCACCGTGACCGGGACCGACACCGCCCCGGCGATCCGCCCGGCGGCGGCGAACATCTCCTGCCACGGCGCACGCTCACCATCCTGATGACCGAGCATCGCCGCGATGGCGGCGCTGGTCGTGGCGACCACGGGGAACCCCGCTTCGACCACGGCCGCCGCGCTGGCCGCGTCCCACGCGTTGGGCAGGACGAGCATCTCCTCGCCGTGCAGCTTGCGGAGCCTGTCGGCGCGATCCTTCAGATCCGTCATGTCAGCGGCCATCGATATCCTCCACGTCGAAAGAAGGGCAGGTCATGAGGGGTGGCACTGAGATCTATTCAGTTGTCGGGTCGTACTCGACCGGCCGCCGGCGACGTCTCCGGTCAGGCGAGCTCGGGGCGCAGCACCAGATCGAGCAGGCCGGGAAAACGCTCGTCGAACTCCGGGCGGCGCAGCCGGTTGACGCGGCAGGGGCCCTCGTCACGCTGCTCGATCACTCCGGCCTCCCGCAGCACGGAGAAGTGGTGGCTGCGCGCGGCCTTGCCGACCGGTACGTCGAAGGCACCGCAGGTGATCTCCCAGTCGTGAACGCCGCTCAGCTCACGGACCATCGCCAGGCGTATCGGGTCCGCCAGAGCGGCCAACGCCGCTGTCAGCGGTACGTCCCGGGGATGTGTGTGGTTGGGTGCGACACGGCCTGTTCCTGTCTGAGTCGTCGTCACGTGGCCCTCCCGGATCAGCTTCCGCCGGACACCGGGACCCGACCCTTCGAAGCCCGGTCGGCGGGCCTGCCCGCCTGTTCGTTGGTTCTTGAACAGTGTAATCGGTCGGCCTGGAACCGGATGTGAGCATCCGTGCGGCCCACATGGCGTGGGCGCGGGGGGGGGGGGGGGGGGGGGGGGGGGGGGGGGGCCACCCCCCCCCCCCCCCCCCCTCCCCGCCCTCCCCCCCCCCCCCCCCCCCCCCCCCCCCCCCCCCCCCCGCCGCCGTTCCAACGGGGGATTATGGAACGGCGGGTCAGAGGGTGGACGTCAGTTGGCGGGTTTGGGCGGCCGGGGCAGCTTCAGGCTGGTGACGCCGGCGATCAGGATGAGGACGAGGCCGATCCCGAGGACCCACTCGAGCGACTGGGCGTATCCGGCGACGTCCCGCTGGTTGCCGAGGAAGGCGAAGAAGATGGTGCCGATCGCCGCCACGCCCGCCGCGCTGGCGAACTGCTGGATGGTGGTGAGCACACCGGCCGCGGCGCCCACGTTGGCCGGCCGTGCGCCGGCGAGTACCACACCGGCCAGCACCGGCACGGCCAGGCCGTTGCCGAAGCCGATGAGGATCATCGGTGCGATCAGCAGCAGAGCGCTGGTGTCGGATCCGGAGAGCTGGAGGACGGCGGCGAGGGCGAGCATGCCGACCGCGGCGATGACGATGCCCATGGTGACGAGCCGGCCGCCGTACGTGGCCACCTTGCGCGGCGCCATGAGGGAGGCGCCGGCGAAGGCCACGGCCAGCGGGGCGAAGGTGTAGCCGGCTTCGAGCGGGCTCAGGCCCAGTCCGGACTGCAGGACCAGGGTCAGGGCGAACATGAAGCTGTAGAAGGCGGCGAAGACGCCGAGGCTCACGACGAGGCCGCGGTTGAAGACGGTGTTACGGAACAGGGCGAGGTCGAGGAGCGGCTGGCCGCCGCGGCGGGCGAGCGCCGACTCCCAGCGCAGACTGAGCACCATCACGGGCACCGAGGCGATCAGGCTGAGCCAGGTCCACAGCGGCCAGCCCTGGGCGCGGCCGAGGACCAGCGGGACCAGCGCCAGCGCCAGCGAACCGGAGACACCGATGGCGCCGAGCGGGTCCAGCTTGGGCCGTGCGCCCGAGGCCGTCTTCGGCAGCAGGCCCAGGGCCAGGGCCACCGCGGCGAGGCCGATCGGCACGTTCACCAGGAAGATGATCCGCCAGCCCAGGTCCAGCACATCGGCCTGGAGCAGGGCGCCGCCGAGCACCTGGCCGGCCACGCCGCCGATGCCCATGGAGACTCCGAACCAGCCCATCGCGCGGGCGCGCTCGGTCGGCGGGAAGACCGCGGTGATCAGCGCGAGTACCTGCGGCACCATCGCCGCTCCGGTCAGGCCCTGGAGAAGGCGGGCCGCGACGAGCTGGCCGTCGCTCTGGGCGAGGCCGCACAGCAGGGAGGCAGCGGTGAAGGCGAAGGTGCCGCCGAGGAACATCACGCGCGGGCTGAGCAGGTCGCCGAGCCGGCCGCCGGTGACGAGGCCGGCGGCGTAGGTGAAGCCGTACCCGGCGACGATGAGCTCCAGGGCGGCCTGGCTGGCGTGGAGGTCCTGCTCCAGCGAGGGAGCGGCGACGTTCACTACGAACAGGTCGAACTGGACCATGAACATGGCCGCGAGCAGCACGGGCAGCATCAGCCAGCGCCGGGCGTAGGGGGTGGGAGCGCCTGCTCCGGGCGCGTCGGCAGCCGGTTCGTCGGCTCGTTTCACGCTACTGGACATGGATTCACACCGCTTTCAGGTGGGGACGCCCGACGCAGGGCCCAGACTGTTCAACCAAACACGAACACCCGAGGAGTGTACGCAACCCGTCGAACACCTGCAACCCTGACGGAGAGTCAACATCTCGGCTGTTGAGGCTCATTGGCGCAGAACGAGGCCCGGGTGGGGTCCGTACTGAGGGCCCCACCCGGGCCTGTCCAGCGTCCTGACCGTCACATGTCAGTCGACGTTCATCTCATGGACGGCGGGGACGACGTTCTCGCCGATGGTCCGCAGGATCCTGTCGTAATCGGTGAACGTGTTGATACGCAGGATGATGTGCCGGCATCCGGCGTCGACGTACTCGCGGAGGAACGCGATCATTTCCTTTTCCGTGCCGCCGAAATACCCCTGATACTTCTTCATCGTCGTCACGGGAAGCTGGTAGTAACGCGTCGTGTAGTCGTTGAGTGCCGCTTCGGCGGTCACGGCGTCCCGATCGACGTTGACGTTCAGATACAGCGACGGGACGATTCGCTCCGGGTCACGACCGGCGGCCCGAGCGGCGTCCTGGATGCGCTGCAGCGATGCGCGGTACTCCTCGGGTTCGATATGGACCGGCATCCATCCGTCATAGAGCGCTGCCGTGCGCGCCACGGCCTTCGGCTTGCCGTTACTGGCCAACCAGATGCCGGGGCCTCCGTGCGTCATCGGGGGGCCCTGCTGTCGCAGCTCGGACAGGTCGTAGTACGCGCCCTTCAGGTCGTCGTCCTCGCCTCGCCACACCGTCTTGAAGGCCTTCACCGCCTCGTCGACCCGAGTGATCCGCTCGGTGTACGACATGGTGACCGCATCGCTCTCGTTGTTCACGGGCAGCGGTTCACCCATGCCGAGGCCCATGCGCAGCCGGCCGCCACTGAGCTGGTCCAGGGTCGATATCGCGTGGGCGAGCGCGTGCGGCTCACGCAGCACGGCCGTCAGCGCTGCCGTACCGATGGTGACATTCCTGGTCACCATCGATATCGCCCCCAGGAGGGCGAGCGGCTCCAGACGTGGCCGTGTGACGAAGGAATCGCCGACCCATACCGAGTCGAATCGGAGTTCCTCCACCTGCTGCGCCAGCTTGATCAGCGGAGCTGCGGCGTTCTCCGGCGTCATCATCGAGAATTCACGGACCGGAAGTGCGACACCAATCTCCGGACTCACTCTGGACTCCTCTCGTCATCAGGTTTCGCATCAGTACAACCGTGTGCCTCGACAAGCCGCTTCTTCCAACGTGCGCACCCGCCGTCAACACCCGTACCGGGCAGCGGATTCGGATTCCTGGGCGAGCCGGCGCAGGGCCAGCAGCATCGGGTCGAGCAGAAGGGTCAGGAGGACGACGCGCTCGGCCATGTCACCCGGGTCCATCGGCGGCCGGAGCCGGTCCAGATCCAGCGCGGCGGTCTGCTGGGCGAGGCGGGCGTACGGGAGGAGTGACTCCCAGTCGCAGTCCAGGCCCAAGGAGCGCAGGGCGTGAAGGGACTGGCCGAGGGCACGTATCGCAGGATGGCCCTCCGGCACCTTCCAGTCGAGTTCCTTCATCAGGGCGCTCGCCCCGACCCTGTCCGCCAGGTCGTCCCGGTCCGATACTCCGGCGCTGGGGATCGGCAACAGGCCGAAGAGCGAGGCCAGTTGGTCGCTTTCACCCTTGCACGCGGACATGACGCCGAGCACCTGCCTGACGTCGCCCACCGACAGTCCCCGGACGCCGAGCAGAGCGCGGATCAGTCGCAGGCGGTGCAGGTGGGACTCGTCGTACTCGGCCTGGTTCGCGGCGACGGCCCGGCCGGGCGGGAGCAGTCCTTCACGCAGGTAGTACTTGATGGACGCGCTGGAGACCCCGCTGCGGCGGTTCAGTTCGGACAGACGCACATGCGCTCCAGATCAGGCGGGGGTCGATTTCTCGGCGGGCTTCTCCGGCGGAGTGAAGGGACCCCATGTGAAGGCCGGCCACCAGGTCTCCGGCGATGCGCTCCAGGAGAGTTCGCCGATCTGACTGAGCGTCCGCCTGCCCGTCAGCGAGCGGAACACGTCCAGGCTCGCCCCGCGGACCGTGGCCGTGGCCTCGCCCTCACCGAGCAGCCACTCACCGTGGGGTGTCTCGATGCGCAGCGTCGGCAGGCCGAGCTCGCCCACCTTGAGGCCGAAGCCGAGCGCGACCAGTTCGAGGGCGTCGGGGAAAGCGGGTTGATCGGTGGTCGGTGGAACGTCCAGCGCACGGCGGATGTCGAGTTCATGGGAGAGGGCGTCCATGTGTGCGATGCGCGGCCGCAGGCCCGGGGCGCGCACCAGAGCGTCGGTCACCGCCCCGTCCAACTCCGCCCATTCCACGATGAGTTCGTCGACCGACAGGCCCTGTTCGGGCGCCGGGATGTCGGGCAGGTCACGGGGGTCCTCGGCGATGACCGTCCGGCAGACCTGGAGCAGATGCCCGACCAGCTCGCGCACCGTCCAGTCGGGGCACGCGGGCACGGGCAGCTCCGCGCCGTCGGGGTGTTCCCGCATGAGGCGGGCGAGGGAGACGCGGACGCCGCGATAGGCGTCGGAGTAGAAAGTACGGGGCTGTTGTGTCGTCGTCACGTGAGTGCATCCTCGTGGTCATGGGCAGGGGGACGGTGGTCCGCCGCCGCGCCGGCCTGTCGTCGGGTCACATGCCCTGCTTCGTTCAGCCAGCGAATCGTGTCGGCCATCGTCTCGGCGACCGGGCGTGGAACGATGCCGCCCGTGGAGGCGCTCTCGTCGACACGCGTGGCGTACGCGCAGGTGTAGACGGCGCCGTACTCCGCCGGGATGTGCCAGGGCCACACGCGTTGCAGCAGGTCCGCGAGCTTGCCGAACGGCAGCATGGCGCGAGCGGGGAGGAACGCCGCCGGGAGGGCGCGGCCCGTGGCCGTGCGCACCGCCTGGACGTAACTCCGGGTCGTCAGATAGTGGTTCGGGCCGAAGTGCCGTTCGCCTGCTCCGGCCCTGGCCGTGACGAGGCGGGCATGGAGTTCGGCGGTGTCGCGGACGTCGCCGACCGGGAAGCCGCCGAGCGGCCAGAGCGGCATCAGGCCCCGCAGCTCTCCGCGCAGCCGGGCGTTCTGGTCGCCCAGATGGGGGTCGTGCGGGCCGAGCAGGGCCGGCGGGTAGGTGATCACTACGGGTGCGCCCGCCGCCTGATGCCGGCGGGCGATCACCTCCGCGGCGGCCTTGCTCCTGAGGTACGTCTCGCGGGGGCTGCCGACCGGGGAGTTCTCGTCGATCGTCGGGGAGGCGGCGGGGAACATCGCGCCCACGGTGGAGACATGGACGACCGGGTTCACTCCGGCGCGCACCGCGGTGTCGAGGACCAGCTCGGTGCCTCGTACGTTCGTCCGCCGCATCTCCGCGTGCCGCCTGCTGTCGAAGGAGTACACCGACGCCGCGTGCAGCACCGCGTCCACGCCGTCGACGGCCTCGGCCACGGCGCCCGCGTCGGTGACATCACCCACCACCACCTCCACGGAGTCCGGTCCCACCCCCAGGGGGCCCAATGCCGTTTCCACCCGGGCCGGGTCGCGGACGAGCAGACGCACACGGGCGCCGCGCCGCACCATGGCCGCCACCGAGTGCGCGCCCACGAAGCCGGTCCCACCCGTCACGGAGACGAGCATGGTCGGTCCCACCTTTCCGTCGAGGAGTGCGGAGTCGTCACTCACGAGCGGGAAGCCATCAGCTCCCGGCTGATGTCCTCCAGGCCCCGGGCCTTGGTCTCCGGTCCGACCCGCAGGAAGAAGAGCGCCGCCAGCAGCAGCGGCACCGCGCCGATGACCGCGGTCATGCCGATGGAGGGGACGGCCGCGGCGGCGACGGTGAGCGCGAGGATCAGCACTCCGCCGATCTTGGTCATCCCCGCCGCGAGTCCCGTGCCACGTGAGCGCACCAGCGTCGGATAGACCTCGGCGGCGTACCCGGCGACCACGGCCACGACCGTACTGACGCCGGTCAGCGGCACCACGAGAAGCAGCGAGAGCAGAAGGCGGTCCTCGGCGAGGGAGTCACCCGCCACGAGGAACCCCAGCAGCGAGAGCCCCGTGACCGCGCACACGGTGACCAGCGTCTTCCGGCTCCCCCAGACCCCGTACATCCACGCGGCGACCACGGTCAGCGGGAGGCCGAGGACCGCGGCGTTGCGCACGACGTAGTCCGAGTTCACGTCGGAGTAGCCGAGATGCCGGAGGTTGGTGGGGACCCACAGCTGGAAGCCGAAGGTCATCAGGCCGACACCGATGCCGAGGATCCCGATCGCGAGCGTGGGCCACAGGAGCGGGCCGCGGAGCAGTGTCAGATAGCCGCCACGTCCGACATCGGCGCTGATGGCCTGCTCCTGCTCGTCCCGCTCCTCGGCGACCGCGCCGTAGCGGGCCATCACGAGCTCGGCCTCCCGGCGCCGGCCGGACGCCAGGAGGAAGCGCGGGGATTCCGGGATCCACCGGTTCAGGGCGATGAAGATCAGCCCCGTGGGCAGGCCGATCAGCCAGAGGATCCGCCAGCTGTACGTCGGGGTGAGCTCGGCCGCGAGCCAGCTCGTGATGATGTACGCGCCCGCGATGTCGCCGCCGATGAGCACCATGAGCCAGCCGCGGTGCCGGGCCGGGATGGTCTCGGCCAGCAGGGTGAAGGTGATCGGCAGCATGCCGCCGGCGCCGATGCCCATGAATCCGCACATCACCAGGTTCCAGGTGAACCCCGGCATGGCGCCGCAGATGGAGGTGGTCACGAAGAGCATTCCGGCGAAGAGCAGGGAGGCCCGTCGTCCGATGCGGTCGCCGAGCCATCCCCAGACGAGGGATCCGATCACGGTGCCCGTGATACCGGCCAGCGGAAGCCAGGACACGGGGATGTCCCCGCCCGGGTTCATGGGCGACTTCAGGCCGTATTCGTGCGCGACTCCGGGTGCGACGAAGGCCAGCGCCGTCGGTTTCATCACGTCGATGGTCACGGCGATCGCCATCACGATCAGCAGGGCGATGTGCGGGCCTCGGAGCGGGGCGTCGTCGAGTGCGCGGATCCGGATCCGCGCGGACTCGCGCTGGATCTCCTTTCCGCGGCGGGGCACCAGGCCGTACAGCGTCGCGAGCAGCCCGACGACGATCAGCACCATCCCGGCGATCATCGGCGCGTCCGCCTCCATGCCGTGCATGTGGTACCCCATGTGCCGGGCGCTCACGTACATCGGCAGATGCAGCAGCACTCCGAGGGTGCAGGCGAGCGCGCCGCTCCAGAAGGCGACCGGGTGCTCGAACCCCCGATGGGCGGTTTCGGCCTTGCGGGCTCTGTGTCCTGCGCGGGGCATGGGGAATCCTTCAGTCGCGTACTGACGGGATGCCGCCGCCGTGATCGTCGGCGGCCCTGCCATCGTGCGGCCCCGCACCCGTCGGTGACTTCTCGCAGGTTGCCGGTCTGCGTGTCGCTCCGTTTCAGGGGCCTTCGATCCACTGCGCATGGAGGCCGTGCGGGATCCGCACCGGCAGGGGGACGACCGCGACGGGCGGGCCGGCGAAGTCGGCGGTGTCGAGGACGACCAGCTCGCCGCGGTCGGTGCCACGGTCGTGCACCAGGCTGAGCAGCCAGCCGTCCGCCTCGGGGGCACCGGCATCGCGCGGGACGAAGACCGCCTCACCGCTCTCGCGCCCGGGCCCGAAGTGGTGCGTGTCGACTTGGCCGGTCAGGAGGTCATGGCGCAGGAGTGTGGGACCGGCGAGGGAGGCGCCCTCGCCCGGCCGCATGCCCACGCCGAAGGCATAGCGGTACGGCGAGCCCGTGTACCGGTCGTCGATGCGAGGGAACTCCTCGACGTGGTCGGAGAGTCGGGTCTCGGTCACGGTGCCGCTGACGGGGTCCACGGTCCAGCGCCACAGGCACGGCGCGGACTCGCTGGGGTGCAAGGGGTCGCGGTCGAAGGCACGCTGGTGACGGATGACGTCGACGATGATGTCCCGGCCCTGCTCGTACGCGTTGACGGGGTGGAAGACGAAGCAGGGGTCGATGTCCATCCACAGGACGTCGGCGTCGCCGCCGTCGCGAGGCAGTACGCCCAGTCGCGCGCCGTGGCCGTCGTCCCACGCGTAGGGGACACGTGAGCCCGCGGCCGCCTCGCGGGCACTGAAGGTGACCGGGAGGTCGTACAGGATGGCATGACGTTCCGTCAGCGAGAAGGCGTGCATCATCGGGGTGCCCTTCACCGTGATGGCCTCGCGCCGGCGCACGCGGCCGGACGCGTCCAGCGTCAGGTAGTCGACTCCGGGCCGGCCCGGCTCGTAGGTCACCGCGTACAGCTCCCGTGTGAGCGGGTCGTGCAGGGGGTGGGCGCTGAAGCCTCCGGGAAGAGTGCCTTCGAAGTCGATCCGGGCGAGGGTGTCGAGCTCGGGCCCGAGCTGTGTCGGCAGCACTCCGCCGTCGCCGAGCGCCAGCGGGCGTCCCGCGTGGCAGACGATGTTGGCGTTGGCGTTGTCCGAGAGTCCGCGGCGGGGCCCCGGCGTGGGGAGTTCGCCCAGGGCTCGGGCGATCCGGTCCGTACGCAGCCAGCGGTTGCGGTACCACTCGGCCCGGCCGTCGCGCAGCCGCAGACCGTGCACCATCGCGTCGCCCGCGAACGCGTGGTCACGGGCCGGGTCATGGCCGCCCAGCGCGTTGGGGCCGATCCGCAGGAAGGTGCCGTCGAGCTCCGCGGGCAGCCGCCCGTGCACGGGCGGGGCGAAGAGGGTGACCTCGTCGGACACCGGCTGGTATCCGCTGCTCAAGAGGTGTGACGTGCGGTACGTGTGATGAGTGGGCATCGCTGTCCATCCTCGCGAATCACTGTTACGTAACGTCGTTACGGAAGGCTCGCAGTGGCGTGCAAGGATGTCAAGGGTGAGCCCACGAGAAGCAGATCCGACCGTCAGCACCCAACTCGTCGAGGCGGCCGCCCGATTGCTCGCGGAGGAGGGTCCTGCCGCCTTGTCGACGCGCCGCCTGGCCGCCGCGGTGGGCGCCTCCACCACAGCGGTCTACACGCGGTTCGGCGGGAAGGGGGACCTGGTCCGGGCCATGGTGCGGGACGGCTTCGCGTTGCTGGACCGCCGCCTCGGCGAGGTGGGTGAGACGGCCGACCCCGTCGCGGACATCGGGGCCCTCGGCTGGGCCTACCGGCGCAACGCGCTGGAGCACCGTCATCTCTACGGCGTGATGTTCGGCGGAGCGAGCCTCGGTGGCTTCTCACTGACCGACGAAGACCGCCAACACGGCCGCTACACCCTCAGGTTCCTCATCCGTGCCGTGGAACGAGGCATGGAGATGCGCCGATTCATCGCGGGCGACGCTCAGCTGATGGCACATCAGATGTGGATCGCGCTGCACGGTCTTGTCACCCTGGAGCTCGGCGGCTATCTCGTCGAGCCGTACGACGCCGATGCCTGCTTCGAGGCGCAGGTGCTCGGACTTCTCGTGAGCGCCGGCGCGGACCGGGACGACGCGATCGCCTCGCTCATGCGGACGCACGAGCGAGGCGGACCGTCGGGCGGGGCGTGACGGGACGCCGGCACCCGTGGAAACGCCAAGAGGCCGCGGAACTCCGCGGCCTCTGGTCGGTGATGGCGCCTTGTCGGGGCGGGGCGTCAGCCCGTCATCCCCGCCAGTTCGTACTCGGGCAGCTGCCAGCTGTCCAGCTCGGGAAGAGCCAACAGGATGGGCAGGTCGAAGGGGCAGAACTCCCGGGTCTGGAGGTCGACTTCGACGACCCGTCCCGATCGGACGGTCACCGGCTCACTGGCGCCGACGAACAGGGGCTGGCGGTTCCACGGACGGGGATCGATGCCACCCTTGGGGACCACGGCCGCACGCAGGTACCACTTGCCGTCGGGCAGACCGTCCAGTCGGTACTCCCTGGACGAGTCGAGGATGTCGCAGGCAGCCGGAGTCCCTTGCGCGATGGGGTCCTTGAAGGCGGCGACGTAGACACGCGTGGGCAGTTCCGTCCACGGGATACGCACGGTTCCCCGCACCGACCCGGGGAGAGCGCCGTCCGCGCGCTGAGCGGATAATCGAGGCGGCCGACTGACCGGGATGCCCGCCGTCGCGAGGGCGCGATAGCGCGTGGGCGAGACACTGACACTCCAGGTGAAGCGACTGGTGAACGTCCCCAGACTGTTGTATCCCACCTTGTAGGAGATGTCGGTGACACTGAGCGAGGTCTCCAGAAGAAGACCCTTGGCGCTGTGGACTCGGACCGCGGACAGGAACCGGCACGGCGAGGTGCCGGTCAATGACCGGAACACTCGGGAGAAGTAGAACTTGCTGAGTATGGCGGTGTTCGCCATCTCATCGAGCGAAAGCGGCTCTTCGTAGCGGTCCCACATGGTTTTTATTGCACGTTCAACAGCGGCTTGCAAAACATCCCCCTCATCGCGAACGAAAGAGCAGATGGAGCCATCGGAACGAGAACAGGCTACGACACTGGGCCTGCGACAACCGTTCGATACTAGCGGCATGTCATGCAGCCTTCAACGGCACCTTTAATGCGGGCAGCCTTTTGTCCGCCGCTATGCGCCCAGGCTGTTCCGCATCCACTCTCCGCTCTGGCGGGCAGCCGCCAGGCTTGCCCATGACGTGAGATCGACGAGGGCGCCGTCCTCCGGCCGGCGCTCCCGGAAGCGCGCGACAACCGTTTCGTCGACCTGGTACGAGGCGAACGCGGCCAGCAGAGCCAGGTACCCCGCCGGGCGGTCGGCGGCGGGCAGAGCCGTGACGGCGTCCTCGGCCCAGGCTCGGCTGATCCCCCGCGGTCGCCCGTCCCACCGGGCCAGTTCGATCCGAAGCAGGGCGCGTACGGAGTCGGGTACGGACCGCTCGGCCGCCTCGTCGACGGCGTGTGCCGCCTTCGCGAACGCCTCCGCGACAACAGGACTGTCCGCCGCCCAGGAGAGATCCTCGGGAAGCGGCGCCGCCGGGAGGAGATCGAGCGAGACGCCCGGCTCCCCGACGGAACGGGCCGCGGAACGGATCAGCCAGGAAAGGACGCCCAGAACCGGGCCGAGTGACCTGTCGGGCGCACCGGGCGGAAGGGGCTTGTCCCCCAGGAAGATGTTCACCATGCGGTTGAGGTACTGCAGAGTGACCGCCACCCCGACCAGCTCCGGGGCCCGCTCCAGGGGGAACGGCGCCCCGACCGGAGCGGGCGTGTGCCGGACCGCGTTCGCCTTCGTCCAGGAGGCAATCGCTCGGACCTGCGGATCGGAGACGCTGTCGATCCGGCCCTCCTCGACGGCCATGGCATCGCGACCGTGCACCAGGCCGCGCAGGGTGGAGACATGCATCCGTACGCAGAAGGGGCACTCGTTCCCGGCCGAGACGGCGGCGGCCACGGCCTCCTTCGCCGCTCGGGACGCGAGACCGGGGACCAGCAGAGTCTCCCGGAGCATCAACCAGCTCCCGGAGAGCAGTCGGGGCGCGGGCGAGTGCAGCGCGATGGGCGGCGCGAGCACGCCGAAATCCCGCTCAGCTCACGGTAGACGCGGGCGACGGTGCCCTGCGCCGCGTCGAAGCCCACCGGTGTGACGTGGCGGACCTGCATCAACGAAAGACCTCGCAACGAGGACTGGACGAGCTTTCGGCGCATGGCGCACCCTCCCTCCGCTCCGACTGCTCCAGTTGCTCCGGGCCGCTCAGGACGTCGTTTCCAGGGAATCGCTTCTAGGGAATCGGGAAGAAGAAGCGCACGAACTTCTCGAAGAGACGGTCGCCGATGGTCCAGCGCATCCGAGGCAGCAGCCGCGAGGGCACTCCGATCCGGTAGCGGATACGGGGGTTGTCGCTGGTCACCGCCTTCTCGATCACCTTGGCCACGGTCTCGGCGCGCACGGCCATCCGGCCTCGCCCCGTGGGACGGTCGGTCTCCCGATAGGCGCCGTGCCAGTCGACGAAGTACTCCCAGAACTCGTCGTACAGCTCGGAGCCTTGCTGTCGGGACATCCCGAGATCGGCGACCGTGGTGGGCACGAAGCCGCCGAGGACGGGGGACGGCTCGATGAGCACCACCTTGATCCCGAAGCGGGCGTTCTCGTGCCGCAGCGAGTCGCCGATGGCCTCCAGGGCGTGCTTGGTCGCCTGGTAGTAGCCACGGCCGGGCGTCGCGAACTGCCCGAAGATCGAGGACATGATCACCACCCGGCCCTGCCCGTGCTCGCGCATCCCCGGCAGGACGAGCTGAGTGAGTCTCGACAGGCCGAACACATTGGTCTCGAACTGCCGGCGCACCTCCTCCATCGGAGTCTCTCCGATGGTTCCGTTGAGGCTGTAGGCCGCGTTGTTGATGAGCGTGCCGACGCCGCCGTGCTCGGCGGTGATCTTGTCGACGGCGTCGACCATCGACTGCTCGTCGGTGACGTCCAGGTGAAGCACCTGGATGCCCTCGGCAGCCAGCTCGCCCAGCGCGTCGACGTTGCGCGCGGTCGCGTACACCGGCCAGCCCGCCCGGTGCAGGCGCAGAGCCGCGGCCCGCCCGGTACCGGAGGACAGACCGGTGCCCGAGGAGGCGCCGGTCAACAGGATCGCCCGAGGCGCCGCCATCAGCCGTCGGCTTCCGAGTCGACGTCCGGCTGCTGCGAGATCCGGCTGTGGGTCACCGACGAGCCGAGCCCGAGACCGTCGACGAGACGGTTGATGAAGGCGAACAGCGCCGACGTGAAGACGGCCTCCAGCATCTCCTCGTTGCTCCAGCCGGCCTTGGCGACCCGGTCCCACTCCTCGTCCGTGACCTTGTACGCCGCCCTGCTCACCTGGGTCACCAGCTGCATCAGCGCCAGCGTCCGTGCGTCGACGGGCAGTTCCTCCGGCTCGTTCGCCGCGGCGATCGCCTGGGTGAGTTGCTCACTGCCACCGAACTGCGACAGGAACCAGTTGTGGGTCCCCACGCAATAGGGGCAGCCGTTGATCTTCGAGCTCCACGCCGAAATCATTTCGCGCGTCGCACGCGGCAGGACGCCGTCTCCGAAAGCCCCGGTGTATCCGGTCAGGACGACTTCCAGAAGGTCCGGCCTGGTGGACATGAGCCGAAACATGTCGGGCACGAAGGGAAGGCTGGTCGTCTTCTTGATCCGCTCATAGAGCTCCGCGGTCATTCCGACTGCTTCAGCCTCTTCGACCAGAGGGACACGAACTCCCGGCATCTGCTGATTACCCATGAACCTGACTCCTGTTTCTTTCAGGAATGTGCCCTGTACTCCGCCGCGCCGCGGGCGGGTCTGCCGACGATGGTCGCAGAGGGCTCCATGCGGGCTATCTTCTAAATTGCTCTGCGCGGGAAAAGCGGCCCCGGCATGCCGAAGGGGCGTGCACCCAGCCAAAATTGCTGGGTGCCGCCCCTGATATGGCGTGCGCATCCGCTCCGGACTCAGCCGCGCTCGATGAGTGCGATCAGCGCCACTCCGGCCGCCAGGCCCACAAGTGCTCCTACCCAGACGCCGTGGAGGTCCAGCAGGCGCCAGGCCACCGCTCCTCCCGCAAGCGGCAACAGGGCGAGGGCGGCGAGTGCGGGCGGCTGGGCGAGCCAGCTGAGCCGGCGCATCAGCCGGCGAACTTGTCCGTACCGTTCCACCAGTTCTGCCCGGGAGCCGCCGCGGTGGCGTCGTCGTACTTGTCGTGGTGACGCCACCAGTCCCACGGGTGCTCCAGCTCCGCCTCCTGGCGGCCCAGGGGGGTCAGATCCAGGTAGTTGTAGAAGTTCTTGAAGATCTCGCCACCCCGGTCGAAGACCGAGTAGGTGTGGAAGACATCCGTTCCGTGGCGGAAGAAGACGCTGACGCCGGGCAGTTCTCCCTGCTCCGTGGTGACGTTGTAGTCCTGGTTGAAGTCGGTGCCGAAGGACGACACCCAGGGGATGTTCCAGCCCATCCGCTCCTTGAACGCCTCCAGCTTGGGGAGCTGGCCGCGGGAGATCATCACGAACGTGGTGTCCCGGTTGTGGATGTGGGCCAGGTGACCGACGGAGTCGGCCTGCATCGAGCAGCCGATGCAGCCCTCCTCCTGGTCGGGCCCGAACATGAAGTGACGGACGATCAGCTGCCGTCGGCCCTCGAACAGATCGAGCAGGGTCACCTTTCCCTGCGGGGCGTCGAAGACGTACTCCTTCTCGACCTTCACCATCGGCAGCTGGGGCCTGGCGGCGACGACCTCGTCGCGCAGCCGGGTCAGCTCCTTCTCCTTCTCCAGCAATTCCTTCCGGGCGCGCAGCCATTCCTCGCGCGTGGCCACCTTGGGCAGGTCCATTCGTCCCTCCTGACGGGTCGCTGCTTCCGTACGGTCCGCGTGCTCAGCTCTCCAGGAGCCAGTCCGCGAGACGCTCGCCGATCATGATCGAGGTGAGGTTGGTGTTGCAGTTGACGATGGTGGGCATCACCGAGGCGTCGGCCAGGTAGAGGCCCTCGACGCCGTGCACGCGCAGCCGCTCGTCGACCACGGCTCCTTCGTCCGAGGCCTGACCCATGCGGGCGGTGCCGACCGGGTGGTAGCCGCTGTCCAGGCTCACCCGGACGTACTGGCGCACCATGTCGTCGTCCTGGATCAGGGTGTCGTCGAGGACGATGAACTCCTCCCCCTGGCTGCGGATGCCCGGGTGGCCGGCCAGCTCCCAGCAGGTCCGCACGCCGTCGACGAGCTTCTCCAGGTCGCGCTCGGTGGCCAGGAAGTTGAGGTCGATGTCGGGTGCGGCGGCCGGGTCGGTGGTGCTCAGCCGGAGCCGCCCGCGGGACTCGGGCTTCTGGTCCACCACCATGACGCCCAGGATGGTGTTGCCGCGGGCCAGCATCTGCAGGTCGGGGAACATGGTCAGATCGAAGTGGCTGACCAGGTAGTACTGCAGGTCGTTGAAGTCGGTGGAGCCCTTCGCCGTGGTCCGGACGATGGTCTGCAGGAACGGGTCGGTGGTGTCCACCCCTCCCGGCTTCGGCTTCATGAAGACGCCGGTGCGCGGGTGGTCGATCAGGTTGGCGCCGACGCCGGGCCGGTCCACGCGGACGTCGATGCCCAGGCGCCGGAGATCCTCAGCCGGACCGATACCGGAGCGCATCAGGATCGCCGGCGAGTTCACGGCGCCCGCCGCCAGGATCACCCGCCTGGCGTGCACCTCCTCGGCCCCGCCGCCGTTCGTGGAGACCGCCACACCCGTGGCGCGGCCGCCCTCGACGAGGAGGTGGTGGACGAGCGTGTGCGCGCGGATCGTGAGGTTCTCGCGGCCACGCACCTCAGCGGTGAGGTAGGCCATGGCCGTGGAGATCCGGGTGGTGGTGTCCCGGCGGTTGGAGGGGATCGGGCCGATGCCCGTGGCCGTGGGGTCGTTGTGGTCCGTGACCTCGGGGAATCCCATGGCCAGGCTCGCCTCGACGAACGACTGCTGGACCTTGGTCAGCTCCCCGGCCTGCCACCGGCGGATGGGAACGGGGCCGCCCTTGCCGTGGAGCTCACTGCCGCCGTAGTCGAGGTCGTCCTCCAGCTTCCGGTAGTACGGCAGGACGTTGTCCCAGGCCCATTCCGGGTTTCCGCCGGCGACCCACTCGGCGAAGTTCTCGGGTACGCCGCGCAGGGCGATCGTGGCGCCCACGGCGGAGGATCCGCCCGTTATCTTTCCACGCGGATAAAGAATCCTTCGGCCGTCGCTGATCTCCGCACGGAATTTCCAGTCGTGCGCGCTCAGCGACATCGCGCTGCCGTTGCGGATGTCCTGTGGAGTCTCTTCGATCGTGGGGAAATCCGGCCCCGCCTCCAACAGGAGAACGCTGCGTGACGGATCCGCACTGAGCCGCGCGGCAAGCGCTGCCCCGGCCGAACCCGAGCCGACCACTATGTCGTCGTACGTCTGCGTCATGAAACACCTTCGGAGTCTCAGATTCCGCTGTGGACACGTTCCTGTCGAGCATCACAGCCACCTGACCTCGCGACTTCTCCGAACTTGCCCTGCCCTCAACGGTCTTCCGGGCCGCCGACGGCCGGCGGACGGCGGAGGGCAACGTCAGAGAAGCAAGGCGTCCCGCCGTCACCCATTCTCGGAACGCGAACTCAGTGCCGAACAATTGCCCTATTTGGTCGAAAGTGAGGAGTGTGCGGTGATCCACCGCGAGCGATTTCGCAGGCTCACACCAGGTCTGGTGACGATATTGGTGGCCGCGTCGCTGTTCTTTGCGGTCCGTACTTCGGTCGCCGTGACCGGCGGCGATCAGGCTGCGACGAAGTACAAGTTCCAGGAAATGCCGATCGCGTTGCCGCCCGGTTACAACTCGCAGCGAATGAACACGGTTCGAAAGGTCAATCCGGCGTACGAGAAGCTGCGCTCCTGGGTCTCATCGGTCGGCGCGGGAATCGCGATCAACGACCTGACCGGGCACGGCAGGGCCGACGGCATGTGCATCGTCGACACCCGCACGGACAAGGTCGTCGTGACGTACACGCCGACCGCACCGCAGGCCGACCGGTTCACCCCGTTCGTCCTCGACGCGGCACCGCTGCCGATGGACTCCGCCATGGCACCCACGGGCTGCACGCCGGGTGACTACAACGGCGACGGCAGGACGGACCTGCTCGTCTCGTACTGGGGCCGCACCCCCGTCGCGTTCATGGCCAGGTCGGACGCCACGACGCCGTCGCTCGCCTCGTACGTACCGCGTGAGGTGGTGCCCTCGCAGTCCACCGACGGCAGGTACCACGGCCCCCGCTGGAACACCGACGCGGTCCACGTCGGCGACCTGGACGGCAGCGGACACCCGTCGATCGTCGTCGGGAACTACTTCCCCGACTCGGACGTGCTCGACCCGAACGGGCTCGACAACGTCGTGATGAACGACTCGCTGTCCACCTCGAAGAACGCCGGCGGCGACCATGTGCTGCGCTGGACCGGCGCGACCACCGGCACGGAGCCGAACGTCTCCTTCGTGGAGGAGAAGGGCGCCATCCCGTACGAGCTCTCCACCGGATGGACCCTCGCGATCTCCGGGGCCGATCTGACCGGCGACGACCTGCCCGAGCTGTACATCGCCAACGACTTCGGCCACGACCACCTGCTGTACAACCGCTCGAAGCCGGGGCAGATCAGGTTCACCGCGGCCGTCGGCAAGCGCACTCCGACCACCCCCAAGTCCTTCGTGCTCGGCAACGGCTCCTTCAAGGGCATGGGCGTCGACTTCGCCGACATCGACCACAACGGCAGCTTCGACATGATGGTCAGCAACATCACCGCCGCGTGGGGCCTGGAGGAGAGCAACTTCCTCTGGATCAACAAGGCCAAGGACACCGAGGAGATGCGCCGGAAGCTGGACGCCGGCGAGGCCCCGTTCACGCAGGAGGCGCAGGAGCACGGCGTCGCGTGGACCGGCTGGGGCTGGGACACCAAGATGGCCGACTTCCTCAACTCCGGCGAGCTGTCGATCCTCCAGACCAGCGGATTCGTCAAGGGCGAGATCGACCGTTGGCCCTGGCTCCAGGAGATGGCCATGACCAACGACAACCTGCTCTCCAACCCGGCCATGTGGCCCAACGCCCAGCCTGGTGACGACATCGCGGGCGACGATTCGCTCGCCTTCTACGCGAAGACCGCGAGCGGTGTGTACGCCAACGTCGGCAAGCAGCTGGGGCTCGACGTGAAGATCCCCACCCGGGCGATCGCCACCGGCGACACCACCGGAACGGGCGTGCTCGACTTCGCCGTCGCCCGGCAGTGGGGCCCGCCGGCCTTCTACGCCAACAAGTCGCCCCAGCGGGGCAACCACCTGGAGCTGAAGCTGTACCGCCCGTCCACCGACGGCGGCCAGGAGGCGGGCAAGGGCCTCATGAACACCGGCTCGCCCGCGTACGGCGCCACGGTGAAGGTCACTTCGGCCGCGGGCACCCAGGTCTCGCAGCTCGACGGCGGTGGCGGTCACAGTGGATTCCGCAGCTTCGAGGTGCACTTCGGGCTCGGCGAACAGCAGGAGCCGGTGACCGTGGAGGTGTCGTGGCGGGACGCGAACGGCGAACGGCACCGGACGACCAAGAAGCTCAGCCCCGGCACTCACTCGCTCATGCTGACCGACGACGCCCAGGAGGTTGCGAGCCGATGACCGCCATCACCGCTACCCGCGCCAAGCCCACGCCGGAGGCCAAGGCGGAGGCCAAGCGCGACCCGCGCTATCTCGCGCTGCGCAACTTCGCGATCTCCATCAGCGTGTTCAACATCCTCGGATATACCGTGCTGGGCTTCGAACAGCCCTGGCTCTGGCCCATCATCGCCGCCCTCGCCGCCTACGGCACGGAGATCGCCCTGGAGATGCTCAGCGCGTGGGCCCAGCGGCGCACCCCGCGTTTCCTGGGCAACGGAGTACGTGGCGTCTACGAGTTCCTGCTGCCCTCGCACATCACGGCCATGGCCGTGAACATGCTGCTGTACGCGAACAACCAGATCCTGCCGGTGCTCTTCGGGGTGTTCGCGGGCGTCGCGGGCAAGCACGTGCTCCAGGCCCCCATCGCCGGCCGTATGCGGCACTACATGAACCCGTCCAACTTCGGGATCACGCTCGCGCTGGTGTGCTTCGGCTCCTGGGTGAGCATCGCCCCGCCGTACGAGTTCACCGAGAACGCGGACACTTTCTTCCGCGTCGCGATCCCGCTGATCATCGTCATGGCCGGCACGGTGATCAACTCCATGCTCACCAAGAAGATCCCGCTCATCGTCGGCTGGGTCGGGGGCTTCGTGATCCAGGCGCTGATCCGGCACGAGTTCTGGGACGTCGCCCTGGCCTCCGCTCTCGGACCGATGAGCGGTGTCGCCTTCGTACTGTTCACCAACTACATGATCAGCGACCCGGGCACCACCCCGTTCAAGCCCCGCAACCAGTTCATTTTCGGCGCCTCGGTGGCCATCGTGTACGGCGTCCTGATGCTGTTCAACGTCGTCTACACGCTGTTCTTCGCGGTCACGGTGGTCTGCGCGGTGCGCGGCATCGGCTGGTGGGTCGCCCACCTGGTCCAGAAGCGGCGCGCCCCGGAGGCATCCGGACGAGACAGGACCGAGGGCCGGTCCACGGCGCTCGGTGAGAGCACCCCGAGCGAGGCGGTGGCCGCGTGACCTCATCCAAGATCGCCGTTGTCGGCATCTCCTGCCGCTACCCCGATGCGGAATCCCCCAGCCATCTGTGGCAGAACGTCCTCGCCGGACGGCGGGCCTTCCGCCGCCTGCCCGACGAACGGATGCGCGCGGAGGACTACTACTCCCCCGACCCCTCCGCGCCCGACCGCTTCTACTCCGCCAAGGCCGCGGTGATCGACGGCTTCGAGTTCGACCGGGTCAAGTACCGGGTCGCGGGCAGCACGTTCCGCTCCACCGACATGACGCACTGGCTCGCGCTCGACACCGCCGCGCGGGCGCTCGAAGACGCGGGCTTCCCGCTCGGCGAGGGTCTCGGCGGGGTCAACACCGGTGTCATCATCGGCAACACCCTCACCGGCGAGTTCAGCCGGGCCAACCTGATGCGGCTGCGCTGGCCGTACGTACGCCGCACCGTCGGCGCCGCGCTGCGCGAGCAGGGCTGGGACGACACCGCCCTCGCGGGGTTCCTGGACCAGCTCGAAGAGCGCTACAAGAGCCCGTTCCCGCCGATCGGCGAGGACACCCTGGCCGGCGGTCTCGCCAACACCATCGCCGGGCGGATCTGCAACCACTTCGACTTCAAGGGCGGCGGGTTCACCGTCGACGGAGCCTGCTCCTCCTCCCTGCTCTCGGTCGCCACCGCGTGCGACGCGCTGGCCGACGGACGGCTCGATGTCGCCGTCGTCGGTGGCGTGGACCTCAGTATCGACCCCTTCGAAGTGATCGGCTTCGCCAAGACCGGGGCACTCGCCACGGGCGAGATGCGCGTCTACGACCGCGGCTCCAACGGCTTCTGGCCCGGCGAAGGCTGCGGCATGCTCGTGCTGATGCGTGATCAGGACGCCCTGGAGCAGCGCAGGTTCCGGTACGCGAGCATCCAGGGCTGGGGCTACTCCTCGGACGGCAAGGGCGGCATCACGCGCCCCGAGGCGAGCGGCCACCGGCTCGCGCTGCAACGCGCCTACGCCGCCGCCGGATTCGGCATCGAGACGGTGTCCTACCTGGAGGGCCACGGCACCGGCACCCAGGTCGGCGACGCCACCGAGCTGCGCGCCTTCTCGGAGGCCCGCCGCGCCGCCGACCCGGACGCGGCGCCCGCCGCGATCAGTACGGTGAAGGGCAACATCGGCCACACCAAGGCGGCCGCCGGCGTCGCGGGCCTGCTCAAGGCCATTCTCGCGGTACGTCACCAGGTCATCCCGCCCGGCACCAGTCACGTCGACCCGCACCCCGAACTGACCGGTGAGCGTCCGGCGCTGCGTGTCCCCCACGAGGCGGAGATGTGGCCGCAGGGCGCGCCGATCCGCGCCGGTGTCTCCTCCATGGGCTTCGGCGGCATCAACGCGCACATCGTGGTGGAGCACGCGGACGGGGTGCGCAAGTCCGATGTCGGCCGGGTCACCCGGAAGCTGGTCCGGTCGCGCCAGGACGTGGAGCTGCTGCTCCTCGACGCCGACAGCATGGCCGAGCTGCGCGGCAAGGTGGCCCAGGCGGCTGCGCTCAGCTCGAAGCTGTCGTTCGCCGAGGTCGGCGACCTCGCCGCCGCTATGCAGCGCGAACTCGCCGACCGGCCGATCAGGGCGGCGATCGTCGCGGCCGACCCGGAGCAGACGGAACAGCGCTTCACCAAGCTGCTCAGCCACCTCGACAGCGGCGTGCGCTCGGTCCTCGACACGGCCGGCGGGGTGTTCCTCGGCAGCGCTGCGACGAGCCCGCGCATCGGTTTCCTGTTCCCCGGTCAGGGGGCGGGCCGCCGGGGCGACGGCGGGGCCGTACGGCGGCGTTTCGCCGCGGTGGACGAGCTGTACCGTACGCACCCGCTGCCCACCGACGGCGATCTGGTCGCCACTGCCGTGGCGCAGCCGCGCATCGTGACCTCCTCGATCGCCGGGCTCCGGGTGCTCTCCGCGCTGGGCGTCGAGGCGGTGGGCGCGGCCGGGCACAGCCTCGGCGAGCTCACGGCGCTGCACTGGGCCGGTGCGATGGACGAGTCGTCGCTGCTTCGGATCGCCGGTGAGCGTGGCCGGGTCATGGCTGAGGCGAGCGACGGCAACGGGACGATGGCCGGGATCGCCGCGGACGCGGCCCGCGTCGAGCCCCTGCTCAGCGGCGAGCCGGTCGTGATCGCCGGGTACAACAGCCCCCAGCAGACCGTGATTTCCGGCCCGGCCGACGCGGTGCGGCGGGTCTGCGCCGCGGCGACGGCGCAGGGCATCGGCACGGCCGCCATCAACGTCTCGCACGCCTTCCACTCCGAGGCGGTGGCCCCGGCGGCGGAGGCGTTCGGCGCGTACCTGGCGACCGAGTCGTTCGCGCCGCTGGAGCGCCGGATGGTGTCCACGGTGACCGCGGACGTCCTCCCGGCGGACACCGACGTACCGGCTCTGCTGACGCGCCAGGTGCTGGATCCGGTGCGGTTCAGCGAGGCCGTACGGACGCTGGCGGCGCACACGGACCTGCTGCTCGAGGTCGGTCCCGGGCGGATCCTCCGTGGCCTGGCCTCGGAGATCGCTCCTGCCGTGCCCGTCGTCTCGCTCGACGCGGACAGCGGCTCGCTGTCCGGCCTCCTCACGGCTGTCGCGGCGGCGTACACGCTGGGCGCGCCCGTACGGCACGCGGAGCTGTTCCAGGACCGCTTCACCCGCCCGTTGCCGCTGGACAAGGAGTTCCAGTTCTTCGCCAGCCCGTGCGAGTCGACTCCGGAGGGCGACTTCTCCTTCGCGGGCGTACGCAGGGACACGCTGCCCTCGGCGGCAGCCGCGCAGGGTGAGGCCACGACCGGCCCGAGCCCTTCCTCCGACGCGGTGGCGACGGGCGCCGAGAGCAGCCTCGAGGTGCTCCTCCGGCTCGCCGCCGAGCGGGCCGAGCTGCCGATCGAGGCGGTGAACCCGGACAGCAATCCCCTGGACGAACTGCATCTGAGCTCCATCACGGTGGGGCAGATCATGAACCAGGCCTCCCAGGAGCTGGGACTCACGGCGCCGCTGGTCACCACGGCGTTCGCCACCTCCACGCTCGCCGAACTCGCCCAGCTGCTCGATGAGTTGGCCGAGACCGAGGACGGCCGCGCCGAGCCGGCGCGAGCGGTCCAGGGTGTCGGTCCCTGGGTGCGTGCCTTCGCCGTCGACCTCGTACCGACCGAGCGAGGCGCGGCGGTCGCCACCGCCGGCGGCGGGGACTGGCAGCTCTTCGCACCCGAACGGCACCCGCTCGCGGCGCCGTTGCGCGACGCGCTGACCACGGCCGGTCTCGGCGACGGCGTGCTGCTCTGCCTCCCCCGGGACTGCTCCGAGGAGCACGCGGCGCTGATGATCGCCGCCGCCCGCGCCTCGCTGTCCCACACGGGCGCGTCCCGCTTCGTCGCCGTCGGTGACCGGCGCGGCGCGGCGGGCCTGGCCAAGACCCTCCATCTGGAGGCACCCGGCATCGCGACCACCGTGGTGACCCTGCCGCTGCCGGACCGGCTGCCGGAGGAGCGGGTGCGGGAGCTGACCGCCCGCATCGTCGCCGATGTGGCGGTGACCAGCGGATTCGGCGAGATCGTGTACGGGACGGACGACCGCCGCACCGTGCCGGTACTGCGCCCGCTGCCCGTCGCCGCGACACCCGACGGCCCGGGTTCCACTGTCGGCAGCCCGTCGACCCTCGACGCCCAGGACGTCCTGCTCGTCACGGGCGGCGGCAAGGGCATCACCGCCGAGTGCGCCCTCGCGCTCGCCCGGGACACCGGAGCGGGGGTCGGCCTGCTCGGCCGGTCGGACCCGGCGGACGATGCCGAACTCGCCGCGAACCTGCAGCGGATGTCCACCGCGGGGGTGAACTTCCGCTACGTACGGGCCGATGTCACCTCCGCCGACGAGGTGAAGGCGGCCGTCGACGAGATCCGCGACGCCCTCGGCCCGGTCACCGCCGTGCTGCACGGCGCGGGCCGCAACGAACCGCACGCCCTCGCCAACCTGGACGAGTCGTCCTTCCGCCGCACCCTGGCCCCGAAGATCACCGGCCTGGAGACGGTGCTCGCCGCGACCGACCCGGCTTCGCTGCGTCTTCTCGTCACCTTCGGCAGCATCATCGGGCGGGCCGGGCTGCGCGGTGAGGCCGACTACGCCACGGCCAACGACTGGCTCACGGACCTGACGTACCGGGTCCAGGAGGACTATCCGGACTGCCGGTGCCTGGCCCTTGAGTGGTCGGTGTGGTCCGGGGCCGGCATGGGCGAGCGGCTCGGCGTGCTCGAGTCGCTGATCCGCGAGGGCATCGAACCGATCCCCACCGAGGAGGGCGTGGCCCTGCTCAAGGAGCTGATCGCGGATCCGCAGGCGCCGACGGCCCTGGTCGTGATGGGGCGCGCCGGTGGTCTGCCGACGCTCACCCTCGAAGACTCCGAGCTACCGCTGCTGCGCTTCGTGGACCGGCCCCAAGCGCACTATCCGGGGATCGAGCTGGTCGTCGACTCGGATCTCTCGGCCACCGGCGACCTGTATCTCGCCGACCATGAGCTCGACGGGGATCTGCTGTTCCCCGCCGTCCTCGGCATGGAGGCGATGGCCCAGGCCGCGTCGGCGCTCACCGGATTCGACGGTGCCCCCACGCTGGAGGACGTGGAGTTCCTGCGGCCGATCGTCGTACCGAAGGAGGGACAGACCACGATCCGGGTCGCCGTCCTGGCCCGGAGTGTCGGCACCGTGGAGGCGGTGATCCGCAGCAGTGACACCGGATTCCAGGCCGATCACTTCCGTGCCGTGCTCCGCTACGACCGGCCGGAGGCCGAGGACGACGGGCCCTCGCCGATCGCCGAGGACGCGCCGCGGATTTCGCTGGATCCGGCTCGTGACCTGTACGGACCGGTTCTCTTCCAGGGTCTGCGCTTCCAACGCCTCACCGGCTACCGGCAGTTGGCGGCGAAGGAGTGCGTCGGCGAGATCTCGAACAACGCCGTCGCCCCCTGGTTCGCGCGGCACCTGCCCGCCGATCTGGTGCTCGCCGACCCGGGAACCCGCGACGCGCTGATGCACTCGATCCAGTGCTGCGTCCCGGACGCCACCCTGCTCCCGGTGAGTGTCGAGCGGCTCCATCTGGCCGACCCCGAGTCCGTGCGGGGCGAGAAGAAGGTGACGCTGCACGCCGCCGAACGCTCACGGGACGGCGACACGTACGTCTACGACCTCGATGTCCGTGACCAGGCCGGCCGGTTGGTCGAACGCTGGGAGGGGCTGCGCCTGCAGGCCGTACGCAAGCAGGACGGTACGGGTCCGTGGGAGCCGTCTCTGCTCGGCCCCTACCTGGAGCGCCGGGCCGAGCAGGCGCTGTCCACCGCTGTACGCTGCGTCGTCCGGCCCGACGACGAGGGCTCCGCCGAAGGCGTGGCGGCACGGCGGGCGCAGACCGCGAAGGCGGTCGGCTGGGCGCTGGGCCGGGAGACCTCGGTGACCTACCGCCCGGACGGCAGGCCCGAGGTCGAGGGCGGACCGTACATCTCCGCCTCGCACGGCGCGGGTGTGACGCTCGCGGTGGCCGGCGCGGTGCCGGTGGCCTGCGATGTGCAGCCGGCCGAGGCCCGTTCGGACGAGGAGTGGGCGGGCTTGCTGGGCCCGGAGGGTGTCGCCCTCGCCCGGCTGCTCTCCGCCGAGCACGGGGAGGAGCTGTCCCTCGCGGCCACCCGGGTCTGGAGCGCGGTCGAGTGTCTGCGCAAGGACGGCCGGGCGCTGACCGGGCTCACGGCCGACAGCGTGCCCGGCACGGCGGAGCGCTGGGTGATGCTCCGCTCCGGAGACGCACGGATCGCCACCTTCCCGACGGCTCTGCACGGCGTCGACGAGCCCGTGGTGTTCGCCCTGATGGCCCGGACGACGGAGAGGAACGACTGACCATGCCGCCGTACTACGAATACCGCCACCTGGTCGGCTTCGAGGAGACGAACCTGGTCGGCAATGTCTACTACGTCAACTACCTGCGCTGGCAGGGGCGTTGCCGGGAGATGTTCCTGCTGGAGCGGGCGCCGGAGGTGCTCGCCGACATCCGCGAGGACCTGAAGCTCTTCACCCTGAAGGTGGACTGCGAGTTCTTCGCGGAGATCACGGCCTTCGACGAGCTGTCGATCCGGATGCGGCTGGATGATCTGACGCAGACTCAGATCGGCTTCAGCTTCGACTACGTACGGGTCGGCAAGGACGGATCCGAGGCACTGGTGGCGCGGGGGCGGCAGCGGATCGCGTGCATGCGCGGTCCGAACACCGACACCCGTCCGGCGAAGGTGCCCGAATCGCTGCGCAAGGCGCTGGCGCCGTACGTGACGCGGCAGCAGCCGGCGGCGGGGCAGCTCGCCGACGTGACGAGCGGGGGCTGAGAGATGGCCGCCACCGATCGGGTGACGACGTACGACACACGTGAACTGCGCGGCGTACTGGGCCGCTTCGCCACCGGCGTCACCGTGCTCACGGCCGGCCAGGAGGCCCCTCGGGGCATGACGGCCAACTCCTTCACCTCGGTCTCGCTGGAGCCGCCGCTGATCCTGGCGTGCGTGATCCGTACGGCGGCCATTCACGACGTCATCCTGGAGGAAGGGGCCTTCGCGGTCTCGGTCCTCGCCGGCAACCAGGAGAGCGTGGCCAGGTACTTCGCGGACCACAGCAGGCCGCGCGGCCGACGCGAGTTCGAGGCCGTCGACACCGTGCCGGGCAAGCACACCGGGACTCCCGTCCTCAGCGGCGCGCAGGCGTGGCTGGAGTGCCGCCTCGCGGCGGTCTACGACGGGGGCGACCACTCGATCTTCCTGGGCTCGGTGCTCGACGTCGGGCGGGAGGAGACGGACGATCCGCTGCTGTACTTCGGCGGCGGCTTCCACCGCCTGTCGGCCTGACCCCTACGCCTGACCCGTACGACGAAGGAGCCCCCGGCCGACCGGCCGGGGGCTCCTTCGCGTCCGTCAGGCTCAGGCGACCGATCGCACCGTCATCGGCAGCCCGTCGCGCACCCGCAGCGTCAGCATCGGCTCGGGCCGCACCACATACCCGGGGGCCTTGGTCAGTCTGAGCTCGCGCACCACGGTGGCCAGCACGATGGTGGCCTCCAGCATGCCCAGGCTCTGGCCGACGCAGAAACGCGGTCCCGCGCCGAAGGGAACGTACGCGTAACGGTGGCGCCCGCCCGCGCGGTCCGGGGCGAAGCGCTCGGGGTCGAAACGGTCCGGCGCGTCCCAGAACGCGGGATGCCGGTGGAGCGTGTACGGGCAGATCAGCACATCGGCCCCGGCGGGCACCCGATAGCCGCCGATCTCGTCCGCCTCCTGGGCTGCCCGCGGCAGGATCCAGACGGGCGGATAGAGCCGCATGACCTCCTCGATGACCATGGTCGTGTACGTGAGGCGGTGCAGGTCCTCGATCGTGGGCGACCGGTCGCCGAGCACCTCGACCACTTCCTTGTGCACCCGCTCCCAGACGAGCGGGTGGTCATCGAGCAGATGGAAGGCCCAGCTCAGGGTCGAGGCGGTCGTCTCGTGGCCGGCGAGCAGCAGGGTCACGAGCTCGTCCCGCATCCGCCGCCGGCCGACGGCCGGATCCCTGTCCTGCCGGGTCGATTCGATCAGCCGGGACAGGACGTCGTCGCCGTCCGCGCTCGGGTGCGCGGCACGCTCCGCGGCCAGGTGGGCGACGATCCGGTCCAGGTCCGCCCGCGCCTGCCGGAAACGCCGTTGCCGGGCCAGTGGCAGCCAGGCCGGGACCGTGCTCAGCGACATCATCTCGAAGATGGCCTGGTCCTGGACGGCCTCGAAGGACTGCCCGATCGAGTCGAAGGCATCCAGGTCGGCGTCCAGGAGAGTACGGCCGAGCACACCCAGGGTGAGACCGGTCATCGCCTCCCGGATGTCGACGAGGCCGCCGCCGTCCTCCCGCGCCCGCAGGCGGGCCACCAGCTTGACGGCCTCCTCCCCGATCACGCCCGCCTGCCGGGCGATCCGCCTGGCCTGGAAGACCGGCTGGATCGTCTTGCGCTGGCTGCGCCACAGCTCGCCCTCGCTGGTCAGCAGGCCGTCGCCGAGCGCCCGCCGGGCGTGCACGAGGCCGATTCCCTTGTGGTAGTTGGTGTGGTTGTCGGTCAGGACATGCTTGGCGTGATCCGGGTGGTTGAAGAAGAACAGCGTCTTGGGCCCGAGCGGCAGCCGTACCGCGTCCCCGTAGGTGCCGGCGACCGAGGTCATGACGGCGAGCCGGTCCCGGGCCATCCTGGCGAGGAGTTGTGCGGTCAGCGCACGGGAGGGCCCCGGCGGGAGCCGCCGGGGCCGGGTGCCCGGTGTGGGCACAGTGTCTGTCGCCGGCGCGCCGGTCATGTCTGCGCCCCACGCTCTTCCATGACCTGCTCGGAGATGCGCCGGCGCCACACCTCGTACGCGGGCACCTCGCCGTCGACAACCGGATCCGGCCACGCCTCGTCGCACAGCTGTGCCACCTGCTCGGGCTCCATGCCGCAGAAGAACTGCGCCGCCAGCGCGGTGTGGGGGACGACCAGATCGGCCTCCACCCGTGCGGTCACGGCGAACGCGGCGCCCTGCGCCACCTGCGGGCGGTACTTCTCTGCGCGCTTCCAGAACACCTCGAGCTCCGACTCGTCCCCGCCGCCCGCATACGACGCGGCGAGCCCCGCACCGGCATAGAGATCGGGCCTCCGGGATTCGGGAAAGCGGTCGAGCAGGTCGGCCACCACATCCGGTGCCGCGCCTCCGACGAACCACGTGGCGCGGCCGATTCCCTGGTCGATGACGCGAGAGGAGTACCAGGAGGGTCCGTCGACGGGCCAGGGGAAGTTCGGCTCCTGGTACTGCTGGTGGACGTACTTCTGGGTCTGGAAGTACGCCTGGTGGAAGCCGTAGCCGTCGAGCGCCAGCCAGCGCAGCAGCGGGTCCGCGGGGGCGATCGCCTTCCAGCGGAACCGGGGCAGCCGGGCCATGGCCCAGCCGACGCCCACGTGCACCATGTAACTGTGGTGGACGCCCCGGCCGCTGAGGAGCTCCTCGACCTTGCGGCCCGTGCCGAACGGCAGTCCGTCGAGCATCGCGCAGCCCATTCCGGCGCCTTCGTAGGCGAAGCCGCGGAACTGCCGTGGTATCTGCTCCAGTCGCTGTTCGGCCTCGGCTTTGGTGCGAGCCTCCACGGCGTACGCGTAGCCGGTGAGAAACGTTCCGCCCACGGTTTCGAGGAGCTCTCGCGCGGCGGGGCTCTTCTCGTGAAAGCCTCGCGTCGAGAGCCGCGTGGCCGAATGACTCGGTGTCAGGATGCGGCGCCGGAGCGCGCGCCATGAACCGGCCATGGATCCCTCCTTCGGTCGGGCTGCCAGTGGCGCAGCTGTCCGAATCCGATGCTCCCGATCACCGCTCCCACCCGCCTACTTCGAGCGTGCCCATCGCCGCTGAGCGCTCCCGGAGGCCGCCCGCTCAGGCCTGGGTGCCCGGCCAGTCCAGGAGGCGGGCACCGATCACCGCGGTCTGCAGGGTGTAGCGGTGGCCGGGGTCCGCGGGGTCGGCGTGGGTCAGGGCGTGGATGCGTTCCAGTCGGTACGTCAGGGCCCGGACGCTCAGCGCGAGTCGGCGCGCCGCCTCGGTGGCCACGCACCCGCTGTCGAAGTATGCGGCGAGGGTGTCGATGAGCGGCTGCGCGCCGCCGCGGGCCTGGCGCAGCGGGCCGAGGACGCTCTCCACCAGGTCGGCCATCGCCTGCCGGTCCCGGGTGAGGACGGGGTAGACCAGCAGGTCGGCCGCGTACAGCACCGGTCCCTCCAGGCCCATGCGCCCGGCCAGGTCGAGGGCGTTGAGGGCCTCCTCGTAGGAGTGGACCACTCCCCCGGCGCCCTGGTGCGACCGGCCGATGGCCACCCGGCCGCCGTCGGTGACCGCGTACGCCTGCTTGGCGAAGTACTCCAGGACGTCCGGCTCGTCGCCCGGCGCGACGCAGATCAGCCGGCCGTCCTTCGTGGTGAGCAGGATCCGCCGGTTGCCGAACCGGGCCAGCATCGACTCCTCTATCCCGCGGGCCACCGGATAGCCGTCCCCGTACGGCTCCGGGCCCTGGGCCACCGCGACCGCGTGGGCCTGCGAGAGGCGCAGGCCGAACCGCTCGGCCCGCTCGGCGAGCCGGCCCAGGTCACTGCGCCCGTACAGCAGATCGTCGATGAACTCGCGGCGCGCCGCCTCCTCCTGACGCACCGCCTGGTGCTGGGCCCGCTCGTAGCCCTCGGCGAACGCGTCCACCACCTGCTCGACCACCGCGAGCAACAGCCGGGCGTCGGCGGGCGAGAGCCGGGGAAGGACGTCCTGGGCCGCGGCCAGGTGCTCGCGGATCAGCGGCCGCAGGCCGAGCCCCGCCTCGGCGGCCCGTTCGCCGTGCGCCCGGCGGGACTCGAGCTCGGCGCGCGTCAGCCGGCGCCCGGTCGCGCAGGCGTCCAGCAGGATCTCGGCGTACCCCGCCACATACTCGTCCGCCGTCTGCCGGCCCATGCCGCCTCCCCCGGTCCTGACACCCCCATGACGCGTTTCTTACGTCCCAGGTCGTGCGCCGCAGCAAGAGTGCCACGTCCGGGCCCCTGCGGACCGGTGCGGGCGCGAAGCCGCGTAGGGACGGCATCAACAACGCGTAAAGATTGCCGACATCCGGCAATGAACCGATGAGCGGTCGCGTGGAACCATCCCCCGGACGGCGGAAACAACGCGGTACGAGGGAGGCGGGGGCATGGCCTGGTTTCCGGGTCTCGGCATCGTCGGCCTCGCGTTGCTCGTCCTGTCCCTGGCCCTCGACGGGGTGCTGGAGGGGGTCCTCGACGGTGTCGACGGAGGACTGGACGGGTTTCTGTCGTTGCCGGTGATCACCGGGTTCGTGTCCGCGCTGGGATTCTCGGGCGCGATCACCTGGGAGGTCACCGGCACGGGGGCAGGGGTCGCCACGGGTGCGGGCGTGCTGACGGGGGGCGTCGTGGCCTGGCTCACCTGGCGGTTCAGCCGGGTGCTGATGCGCGACGACGCCGCGGCCGCACCGTGTGGCGAGGACCTGACGGGCAGCTCGGGCTCGGTGGTCACCGCGATCCCTGCCGACGGCTACGGCGAGGTGCTGCTCTTCCTCGCCGGTCAGCCCGTGAAGTACGCGGCCAGGTCGGCCGCCCCCGTGCCACGCGGCGCCGAGGTGTGGGTCGAGTCGGTGCTCTCGCCGACGTCGGTCGCCGTACGCCCGGTCGACAACTGACCTCCCGGCCACCGGGCTCTGTCTGTCTCATTCGCCTCACATCACTTCGCACCATCAAGGGGAGTCGGTCATGGGAGCTGTACTCACGGCTGTGGTGGGCATCGGCGTACTCGTCGTGCTGCTCGCCTTCGTCGTCATCACTCGCTACAAGGTCGCCGGGCCGAGCGAGGCGTTCATCATCACCGGCCGGCGCGGCAAGCAGGCCACCGACCCGGCCACCGGTCGGGTGTTCACCGACAACAGCGGGCAGAAGGTCGTGGTCGGCGGCGGCGTCTTCGTCGTCCCCTTCGTCCAGCAGAAGTTCACGCTCGACCTGTCCAGCCGGCACATTCCGGTCGCCGTGCGCGGAGCGGTCACGCTGCGCGGTGTGAAGGCGAACCTGGAGGGCGTCGCGATCGTCAAGGTCGGCGGGACCGAGGACTCGATCCGGGCCGCCGCCCAGCGGTTCCTGATGCAGCAGAACGGGATCGTCGGCTTCACGCAGGAGGTGCTCTCCGGCGCGCTGCGCTCGATCGTGGGCCGGATGTCGGTGGAGGACATCATCCGCGACCGGGCCGCGTTCGCCGGGCAGGTCGCCGAGGAGGCCGAGGCGAGCCTCTCCGGCCAGGGCCTGGTCCTGGACGCCTTCCAGATCCAGGACATCACCACCGAGGGCTCCTATCTGGAGGACCTGGGCCGTCCCGAGGCCGCCCGTGCCAAGCAGGAGGCGGACATCGCCGAGGCCGTCGCGCGCCGCGCCGCCGAGCAGGCCCGCCTCAAGGCGGAGGAGGAGATCGCGATCGCCCAGCGGACGCTGTACCTCAAGCAGGCCGAGATCAAGGCGCAGACCGACGAGGCAGCGGCCCAGGCGAACGCCGCCGGTCCGCTGGCCGAGGCCGCCCGCGGTCAGGACATCCTCACCGCGCAGGAGAAGGTCGCCGCCCGTCAGGCGGCGCTGACCGACCGCCAGCTCGACACCCAGGTCCGCAAGCCGGCCGACGCCGCGCGCTACCAGGCCGAGCAGGAGGCCGAGGCCCGCAGGATCGCCCTGGTCAAGGAGGCCGAGGCCGACGCCGAGCGCGCACGCCTCACCGGCGAGGGCGAGAAGGCCCACCGTGCGGCCCTCGCCGACGCCGTACGCATCGAGGGCGAGGCGCAGGCCGCGGCGATCGCCGCCAGGGGCGCGGCGGAGGCCGAGGCGATGCGGCAGAAGGCCGACGCGTTCGCGCGGTACGGCGACGCGGCCGTCCTCCAGATGCTCGTGGAGGTGCTGCCCCAGGTCGTCGCGAAGGCGTCCGAACCGCTCGCGGCCGTCGACAAGATGACCGTCATCTCCACGGACGGCGCGAGCCGGCTCACCCGTACGGTCACCGACAACGTCGCCCAGGGGATGGAACTGCTCAGCTCCACCACGGGAGTCGACCTCGCCCAGCTGCTCCAGGACTTCACACGGAAGACGCCCGCGGCCTCGGCCGGCGAACCCGTCGAGATCAGCAAGTAGACAGTGACTCTGATGGTGGTGTGCGGGGACGACGGGCTCGCACACCGCCTCGCGGCGGAGTTACGGGACGTCTACCGTCAGCGGGTCGTCCTCGTGGCGCCCGGCGCACCCACGGACGAGGCGCTCCTGCGGGCCGGGGTGGATCGTGCGGCCGCCCTGGCCCTGCTGTACGAGGACGACGAGACGAACCTCCGCGCCGCACTCGCCGCCCGCCGGCTGAGCCCCGGTCTGCGGCTCGTGGTCCGCATGTACAACCGCAAGCTCGGGCAGCATCTGGAAGAACTCCTCGACCAGGCGGCGCTCGTCGCCGCACCGGGCATGGAGCGGTCGCTTCTCGAGGCCTCCACGACCGTCCTGTCGGACGCGGACACCGCCGCTCCTGCGCTCGCCGCCACGGCCGTGGCCGGCACCAGCAAGGTGGTCCAGGCCGACGGGCTACTGCTGCGCGCCGCCGAGCGCACACCACCCGGGCGAGGAGAGGTGACGGAGTCCGGGCTGTGCACTCTTGCCCTGCTGTCGTCGACCACCACCGACCCCGCCGGCGCCGAGGGCGCGGACTCCAGCGGCACGCAGGGCCCCCAGCTCCTCCCGGACGACCGCACGGTGCGGGCCTCGTCGGGGCGCGGCAGCGTCGTCCTGGAGACGGTCCGGCACGCGGGTCCCACCCTGCCGGCGCGACGCCTCTCCCGCCCGGGCGCGTCTCTCGGTGAGCTCTTCTCCAGGCGGCTGCGCTGGTCCCTGGCCGGGATCGTCGCCTCCGTACTCGCGCTGACCGTGGCGGCGACGGTCGCCACCGAGGCGGACCCCTTGCACGCCGCGTACCTCACCCTGCTCGACCTGTTCTCCATCGGCGACCCGGCCGTCGGCGAACCCACCTCCCGCCAGATCCTCCAGCTCCTCTCCGGTCTGGCCGGCCTCGCTCTGCTGCCCCTGCTCGTGGCGGGCGCGCTGGAGGCACTGGGTACGTTCCGGGGAGTGGGCGCGCTGCGCCGGCCGCCCCGGGGGCTGTCCGGCCACGTCGTGCTGCTCGGCCTGGGCAAGGTCGGCGCCCGCGTCCTCGCCCGGCTGCGGGAACTCGACATCCCGGTGGTGTGCGTCGAGGAGGACCCCGACGCGCGTGGCATTCCCCTCGCCCGTGGACTGGGCGTGCCGGTGGTCCTCGGCGATGTCACCGAGGAGGGCGTCCTGGAGGCCGCCCGTATCCACCGGGCCCACGCCCTGCTCGCCCTGACCAGCGCCGACACCACCAACCTGGAAGCCACGCTCTCGGCGCGCGCCGTCAAGCCGGACCTGCGCGTCGCGCTCCGGCTGTACGACGACGACTTCGCCACCGCCGTCTACCGGACCCTGCGCACCGCGCACCCCGACGCCCTCACCCGGAGCCGCAGCGTCACCCATCTGGCCGCGCCCGCCTTCGCCGGCGCCATGATGGGCCGCCAGATCCTCGGCGCGATCCCCGTCGAGCGCAAGGTCCTCCTCTTCGCCGCTCTCCTCGTGGCCGGACACCCCCAGTTCGCGGGCCGCACCGTCGCCGACGCGTTCCGCCCCGGCGCCTGGCGCGTGATCGCCCTGGACACCGCCACGCCGCAGACCCGCCGCCCCGACCTCGCCTCGGCACACGACGACGGGGAACGCCCCAAGCTGCTGTGGGACCTCCGCCCCGGTCACGTACTCCGTCCCGAGGACCGCGTCGTCGTCGCCGCGACCCGACGCGGACTGGCCGAGCTGCTCGACGTCACCCCATCTCGACCGGGGCCCGTACCAGCGAGCCGTACTCGGTCCAGGAGCCGTCGTAGTTCTTGACGTCCGGGTAGCCGAGCAGTTCGTGGAGGGCGAACCAGGTGTGCGAGGAGCGTTCGCCGATACGGCAGTAGGCGATGATCTCGCGGTCGGGCGTGATGCCCTTCCCCGCGTACAACTCCCTCAGTTCGTCCGCCGACTTGAACGTGCCGTCGTCGTTGGCCGCCTGCGACCAGGGGACGTTGGCCGCGCCCGGGATGTGGCCGGGCACCTGTGCCTGTTCCTGCGGCAGGTGGGGCGGCGCCAGCCTCTCACCCCGGTACTCCTCCGGGGACCGTACGTCGACCATCCCGGCCGAGGACCCGGCGCGTTCGAGGACCTCGGCGCGCAGGGCCCGGAACTGCGGGTTCTCCTGGCCCTTCACCGTGAAGCCGGTGTTCCGGTATTCGGTGACCATCCGGGTCATGCCCCGGCTCTCCAGCTCCCACTTCTTCCGTCCGCCGTCGAGCAGCTTCACCCTGGTGAAGCCGCGCAGCCGCAGGATCCAGTAGGCATACGCCGCGAACCAGTTGTTGTTGCCGCCGTACAGGACCACCGTCGTGTCGTCCTCGACGCCCGCCGCGGCGAGGAGCTCGCCCAGCGCGTCCCGGTCCACGTAGTCGCGGCCCACCGGGGTGTGCAGGTCGGTGGACCAGTTCCAGCCCACGGCCCCCGGTATGTGGGCGATTTCGAAGGCGGTGGTGTCCTCGTCCACGTCGATGACGCGGACGGTCGGATCGTCGAGGTGGGCGGCCAGCCACTCGGTGTCCACCAGGGTCTCGGGATGCGCGTAGCCGTTGGTGCCCATCGTCTGTTCCCTTCGCCGGTGCGTCTCACGTGTGCGTCATCAGGTCCCGTGCACCTCCCCGGACCACCGCCGTGACGGGAACGCCCGCCCGGTCGAGCAGGCTCGCCGCGATGGTCGCCCGGCGGCCGCTCCCGCAGACCGTCCAGACCTCGCGGTCCCGGGGTATCTCGCCCAGCCGTCGGGGCAGTTCGGCCAGCGGCACGGCGTGCGTGCCGGGGACTCCGCCCTCCGGGCGCTGCGGCCGTACGTCGAGCACCCAGCGGTCGTCGAGCCGTCCGGCGAGCTCGGCCGCGGCGGCGGTACGGAAGGAGCGCACCGGCCGGCCCGCCTCCCGCCACGCCTCGACGCCACCGGACAGATGACCCGCGACGTTCTCGTAGCCGATCCGCAGGAGCTGGACCATCGCCTCCTCGGCGGCCTCCTCGGCGGGTTCGGGCAGGACGAGGACGAGCCGCGTGCCGAACGGCACGATCTCGCCGACCAGGCTCGCGAACCGCTCGTCCAGCTCGTCGCAGAGGGAGTCCGGCAGATGGGCCTCGGCGAACGTCCGGCGGTCGCGCCCGTCGACGAGCTGCGCGCCGCCCCCGACCAGGCCCTCCACCTCGTTCACCGAGAGCGGGCGGACGGCGGGCACGCCGCCGAGCACCGCGGGTCCTGACCGGTTGATCGGCGCCATGTGGTGGTAGTACGCGGGGTACGGCGGCAGGCCCGTGAGCCGGTCCCGTACGAACTCCTCCTCGTCGCTCGCACCGAGCGCGGGGTTGGTGCGCCGCTCGGCGCCCATCGTGGTCGTCCGGCCCTGGGACACGGGCCCGGCCGCGCACGAGCTGCCCGCGCCGTGCGTCGGCAGGACGCGGGTGGTGTCCGGCAGCAGCGAGAGGCGGCGCAGCGAGCGGAACTGGGCCAGGGTGAGGTCGCGGGCGCGGTCGGCGCCGGACAGGTCGGTGCGTCCGGATCCGCCGACGAGGAGGCTGCCTCCGGTGAACACGGCGGCCGGGGTGTCGCGGCCGTTCTCGACGATCAGGTACGCGGTGTGCTCCGCCGTGTGCCCGGGCGTCTCCATGGCCCGTACGACGACGTCCCCGACGGTGATCTCGTCGTCCTCCGCCAGCGGAAGGTGGTCGAAGGCGTACGAGGCGCGGGCGGGTCCGGCCACGGTGGCGCCGGTGGCGGCGCGGACCTCCAGGGCGCCGGAGACGTAGTCGTTGTGCACGTGCGTCTCCAGGACGTACCGGATCCGTACCCCCCTGGACGTACAGGACTCGACGAGGTCCCAGCTGTCGCGCTGCGGGTCGACGAGGGCGGCCTCGTCGCCGCTGACGAGGAGGTAACTGGTGTCTCCGAGCGAGGCCGTGGTCGTGATCTCGATGTCCATCGTGTGCGTGGTGTCCATGGTGTTCCCCTGGGGCGGACAGGAACTCAGACGACGACCACCTCGACCGAGGCGACCGGGTTGCAGCCGTAGCCCTGGGCGTTCCACGGGGCGCGCTCCGGCTGGGTGGCACCGTGGGAGTCGGTCGCGCGGGCCAGCAGCCGGTAGCGGCCGGGGCGGCGCGGCGTCCACCGGTACGACCAGCCCGTCCAGGCGTACGGGCCGGTGGGCGGCTCGAGTTCGGCGTCGTGCCACTCCGCGTCGGGGGCGCGCCCGTCCGGCCCGATGGCGTCCTGGTCCTCGGCCCGGACCTCGACCCGGCCGACGGTCCGTCCGGCGCCGGACCAGGCCCGGCCGCGTACGACGGTCTCCGCACCGCGGCGCAGGTCCTCGTCCGGTTCGGGCGCGGTGATCAGCGACTTGACGCGGATGGCCTCGACGGGCCCGTCGGGGGTGCCGTCGGAGGCGATGTAGACGTACTCCTCGGTCTGGAAGACGCCGGTGAAGGGTTCGGTGACGGCTCGCGCCCCGACCAGCCACTTCACGTCGGCGACCGCGTACCGGCCGGGGACCACGAGCCGGACCGGGGCGCCGTGCCCGGGTGCGAGCGGCTCGCCGTTCATGTGCGTGGCGAGGAGGGTGTCGGGGTGCAGGGCCTCGGCGAGCGGGAGCGCGCGCTCGAAGGCCGCCCGGCGCCCGTGGACGGTGCCGGCGTCGGCTCCCGTGAAGACGAACTCGACCGCGGCCGGGTCGACGCCGGCCTGTTCGGCGACGACGTGGAAGGGCACGCCCGCGAACCGGGCGCAGCCGACCGCGCCCTCTCGCCAGGGCAGGCCCGGCGGGCGGGGGTTCATCAGGGCGCGCCCGTTGCCCGCGCACTCCAGGACGACGTCGAACTCCTTGCGTCCGGGGCGGCCGAGGGCGATCAGCTCCTCGTAGCCGATCGTGAGCGGCGCGGTCACGGCGCCGTCGACGCGCAGCCGCCAGCGGGCGACGTCCGTGGTCGGGACGCCGAAGTGATCGCGTACGAAGAGGGCGTCCGCGGGCGTCAGCGGATCGGCGAGCGCGGCCATCGGCGTCTGGGCGTTGTACGGCTCGGTGGTCACCGTCTCGGGTGCCCAGGCGGTGGCCCCGGGCCCCGGGGGAATGGCCGATGCGGTCATGCCGGCACCTCCGTCGGGGGACGGTCCGTTCTCAGCGTACGTCCGCCCCCGACGACCGCGCCCGATGCGCAGGCGAGGGCGCGCTGGAGCCGGAGGATCCGGGCCAGGGTCCTGGGCCCGTAGCCGAACGTGTCCAGCGCCCTACGGTGCGGCTGCCGCGCGCCGAGACACATGGCTCCGGCCGTCTCGCCCCCGGGCTGCCCGGCGGCAAGCAACCGGCGGCAGAGGGGCCGGGGCGCCGCCTCCGCGCGGGGTCCTGCGCCGACGCCCCTCCCCGCCCCCGCGCAGATCCCGTGCCGGTTCTACGCGCCCGCGGTCAGTCCTTCTCCCACCCCGAGTGCAGGCGGGCCTTCACGTCGTCCGGGGGGAGGAAGCGGGACCAGCGTTCGGGGAACTCGGACGGCATGTCCGGGTCGTCCTCGTCCACCTCGTCCGCCTCCGCGCGGACGCGGGCGACGAGGTCGGCGGCCTGGGCGGCGCGGGCGCGGTCGGTGGCCTCGCGGGCCGCGGCCGTGGCGACCGAGGGCCAGACGCGGTCGATCGCCGCGTTCACCGCCGCGCCGACGAGCACGGCGAAGGCTGAGATGCCGATCCACAGAAGGACGGCGATGGGCGCGGCCAGGGAGCCGTAGATCGTCGGGCCCTCGACCTGGCTGGTGAGGTAGATCCGCAGCAGGAAGCTGCCGAGCACCCACATCCCCAGGGCCACCAGCGCGCCCGGGATGTCCTCGATCCACGGCGACCTGACCGGCACGGACACGTGGTACAGCGTGGTCAGGAACGCGATCGAGAGCAGGATGACGACCGGCCAGTACAGGACGGAGACGACCTCCGTGCCCCAGGGGATCAGCTCCACCACCCGGTCGGGCCCGACCACCGCGAGCGGCAGCACGACCGCGCCGATGAGCAGCGCCACGATGTAGAGGAGGAAGGCGAGGAGCCGGGTCTTGACGATGCCGCGGATCCCGTCGAGCCCGTACATCACCGTGATGGTGTCGATGAAGACGTTCACGGCGCGCGAGCCGGACCACAGGGCGATGGCGAAGCCGAGCGAGACCAGTTCCGGCCGGGTGCCCTGAGTGACGTCGTCCAAGAGCGGCTTGGCGATCTCGCGGACGCCCCGGTCGGAGAGGACCGTCCGGGCGGCGTTGAGGATGTTCTCCTCGATGCTGGCGACCGTGTCGGTGTTGGTCCAGTCGTCGGCGTAGCCGAGGAGGGCGATCATTCCGAGCAGCAGCGGGGGCAGGGACAGCAGGGTGAAGAACGCGGCCTCGGCGGCGAGGCCGAGGATGCGGTACTCGATGCACGAGTTGACGGTGTCCTTCAGGAGCAGCCAGACCATCTTCCGCTTCGAGACGTTGCGGTAGAGGACTCGCGCCCGGTGGAGTCTGCCCCCGGGCCGAGGCTCGGGTGTTTCGTTTGCTGCCTGCACCTCCTTACCGTATCGGCATGGCAGCCAGCACCCACACCGTGACCAACCAGCCTCCGCCCCTGGTGGGATACGACGTGTTCTCGGCGGACCGGGCCCT
Organism: Streptomyces sp. NPDC029169; assembly: GCF_055563935.1. Classification (NCBI taxonomy): domain Bacteria; kingdom Bacillati; phylum Actinomycetota; class Actinomycetes; order Kitasatosporales; family Streptomycetaceae; genus Streptomyces; species Streptomyces sp. NPDC029169. The sequence goes on along the minus strand of NZ_JBVHXA010000009.1, from coordinate 16,417 downwards.
CGCGGAGGCGGTGGAGCGCCATCTGGCGCCGGAGGTCTTCACGGCCGTACGCGAGGAACTGGCGGACTTCGGCCGGTCCGCCGGATCGGCGCAGGCGCAGGAGTGGGGTGAGCTGGCGAACGCGTACCCGCCGCGGCTGCGGACGCACGACCGGTACGGCCACCGGATCGACGAGGTCGAGTTCCATCCCGCCTGGCACCGGCTGCTCGGCCGGGCGGTGGGCGCCGGGTTGACGGACGCGTGGGGCCGTCCGGGTGGTCATGTGGTGCGCGCGGCGGGCTTCGTCCTCACGACGCAGGTCGAGGCGGGACACGGCTGCCCGCTGTCGATGACGCACGCCGCGGTGCCCGCGCTGCGTACGGACCCGGAGCTGGCCGCCGTGTGGGAGCCGCTGCTGACCTCGCACGTCTACGAGCAGGGGCTGCGGCCGCCGGCGGAGAAGTCCGGGGTGCTCTTCGGGATGGGGATGACGGAGAAGCAGGGCGGCAGCGACGTGCGGGCGAACACGACGGAGGCGCGGCCGCTGGCCGAGGACGGCGCGTACGCGCTCACCGGGCACAAGTGGTTCTGCTCGGCGCCGATGTCGGACGGCTTCCTGGTCCTCGCGCAGGCTCCCGAAGGGCTGACCTGCTTCCTGGTGCCGCGGGTCCTGGAGGACGGTACGCGCAACGCGTTCGCGATCCAGCGGCTCAAGGACAAGCTCGGCAACCGGTCGAACGCCTCCGCCGAGGTCGAGTTCGACGGGACGACCTGGGCGCGCCGCGTCGGGGACGAGGGGCGCGGGGTCCGCACGATCATCGGGATGGTCGCGGCGACGCGGCTCGACTGCGTGCTGGGCTCGGCGGCGCTGATGCGGCAGGCGGTCGCGCAGGCCGTGCACCACGCCGCGTACCGCCGAGCGTTCGGCGGGGTGCTGATCGAGAAGCCGCTGATGCGCAATGTGCTGGCCGATCTGGCGCTGGAGTCGGAGGCGGCGACGGTCCTCGGGATGCGCCTTGCGGCGGCGTACGACGCCGATACGGAGGCGGAGCGGGCGTTCGCGCGGATCGCGGTGCCGACGGCGAAGTACTGGGTGACGAAACGGTGCACGCCGCTGGTGGCGGAGGCGCTGGAGTGCCTGGGCGGCAACGGCTATGTGGAGGAGTCGGGGATGCCGCGGCTGCTGCGCGAGTCGGGGCTCAACTCGATCTGGGAGGGCGCCGGCAATGTCCAGGCGCTGGACGTGCTGCGGGCGCTGCAGAGGGAGCCGATGGCGCTGAACGCGTTCCTGACGGAGGTCGGGAAGGCGCGGGGCGCGGATCACCGGCTGGACGGGGCGATCAAGGGGATGCTGACCGAGCTGGCCGATCTGGACGGGATCGAGGGGCGCGCGCGACGCCTTGTGGAGCGGATGGCGCTGGTGCTGCAGGGGTCGCTGCTGGTGCGGTGGGCGCCGGCGGAGGTGGCGGACGCGTTCTGCGCCTCGCGGCTCGGCGGCGACTGGGGCACGGCGTTCGGGACGCTGCCGTCGACGCTCGATCTGGGCGCGGTGGTGGAGCGGGCGCGGGCGGAGGTCTGAGCCGGGCCGCGCGCGTTGAAGCGCTGAAGCGTTTGAAGCGTTTGAAGCGCTGAAGCGGAGGGTGGTGCTGCGCCGACACGGCACCACCCGCCGCTCGCACCACCCTCACGCATGACAGCGGTTGCTTCCAGAGTTGCAAAGGGTTGCAGGATTAGCGGAATCGGGCTCTGCCGGGGCGCACCGGACGGCACGATGGTGCACCAGGACTCCGAGATGCGCTGAACCGATACAGCACCGCGGGTGGCTGGGAGAGACCGATGAAGAACACTCAGCTGAACAACACTCGGCTCGACATGAAGCGGCTCGCCGCCATGGACGCCGCCCAGGCGACCCGGCTGCTGCACCGCGTACGGGAGGAGACACTCGCCGGCCGCACGCCGCCGATCGCGCCCCGGCCGGTGATCGACGCCTCCTGGCAGCGGATGTTCCGGCTCGGCCTGGACCCGGACCAGGGCACCAGCAGTGTGCTGCTCCAGCGGGACGAGCTGGAGCAGCGGCGGCGCACGACGGTCCTCGGCGAGGTGATGCGCACGCTGAGCACGATGCTGACGGGGATCGCGGACGCCTCGATGCAGATCATGGTGGTGACCGACGAGCAGGGCCGGGTGCTGTGGCGCGAGGGCAACCTCTCGGTGCTGCGGCAGGCCAACGGCATCTGTCTGGAGGAGGGCGCGGCCTGGACCGAGCACACCACCGGGACGAACGCGGTGGGGACGGCGCTGGCGATGAGGCGGGCCGTCCAGGTCCACTCGGCCGAGCACTACGTCCACACACTGCACAACTGGACCTGCGCCGCGGCGCCGGTCCACGATCCGCGCGACCAGCGGCTGCTCGGGATCGTGGACGTGAGCGGACCGGCGTCCAGCTTCCATCCGTCGACGCTCGCGCTGGTCGGTTCGGTGGCCCAGCTCGCGGAGGCGGAGATGCGCGACCGCCATCGGCGGTCGATCGAACGGCTGCGCTCGGTGGCCGCGCCGATCCTGTGCCGGGTGGGCGGACGCGCGGTCGCGGTGGACGCGCACGGCTGGATGGCGGCGGTGACGGGGATGGCGCCGGTGGACCGGATCGCGCTGCCGAAGTCCTTCCGCGCCGGGCGCGTGTGGCTGCCGTCGCTCGGCATGTGCGCGGTGGAGCCGCTGCCGGGGGGCTGGCTGCTGCGGGTGGAGGAGGACCGGGCGGGCGCGGAGGCGGCGAGCCGGGTGGTCCTCGACCTGAGCCGGCCGCGCCGCTGGTCGCTGACGGTGTCGGGGGCGGCGGGCAGCTGGACCCACGAGTTGAGCCCGCGCCACGCCGAACTGCTGTATGTCCTGGCCCTGCACCGCGACGGCCGGACGGCGGCGGAGCTGGCGGAGGACGTGTTCGGCGACCGGACGCGGACGGTGACGGTACGGGCGGAGATGTCCCGGATCCGCCGGAACCTGGCAAGCGTGCTGGCCCACCGCCCGTACCGCTTCAGCGAGGAGGTCGCCGTCGAACTCGTCCGCCCTCCCCACCCCGCCGACCTCCTCCCCCACTCGACGGCCCCCGCGGTGCGCGCGACCCGCGCGCGGCAGGCGGACGGCTAGCCGGCTAGCCGGCTAGCCAGACTTTCCGGACACGAACCTCAGGGCCGCTGGTCGGCGAGGCGCGGGAGTCCCAGGTTCTGGCAGGTACGGTCGTCGCCCGGCAGGACGGCGGCCTCACCGTTGTCCAGGACACAGGCCGTCAGCGGCGGCACCTTCCCCTCCCCTGGTGTGGCGGAGGGGATGACGAGGGGCTCCCCCGGAGCGACCGTCGGTTCGCCGAGCTTCCCGTGCTGGATGAGGCCCGCCTCCCAGAGCCCGGCACAGGCGCCGATCGCGGCGGCGACCGTGGCGCTGATGTCCGTGGCCGGGGCTCCGCCGGGGCGGTCGGCCATCGCCGTGGTCGTGTGCGGGGTGTCGCCCAGTTTCGCCGCGCTGTAGCAGCGGACGCTGTCGCGCACCGAGGCGGGCTCGTCCTCCAGGAGGACGGTGGCGGCCAGGGCGCCGCCGGTCAGGACGACGAGCGCGACGGAAGCGGCGACGAGGACCGGGCGTCGCCGTGAGCGGGGGGCCTGTTGCTGCTGGATCTCTCGCATCAGATGCTCCTCGAGCGTGGATCGGCGGTCGTCCGACAGCACCGGGTCGCCCGGGGCCGGCAGCAGCCGGGCCAACTCCTCGTGGTCGAGCGGCTCCTGCCGCCGCCAGGGATTGAGCGTCATCGGTTCCACTCCTCGGTCGACCGGGCCGCATCGGTGCGGCCACCCCGTACTTGTCCGCTCCCGGCCACGGGTTCCGTGTCCGCTCCGGTCCCGCCCCGGCCCGCTTCCCTCAGCTCCACCGCGACGAGCTTGCGCAGCCGGGTGCGGGCACGGGAGAGCCGTGACCGGACCGTGCCGACGGGAACGCCCAGGGCCTCGGCGGCTTCCGCGTAGCCGAGCCCGGCCCAGACGCAGAGGGTGAAGACCTCGCGCTCGGACCGTCTCAGGCGGGCGAGCGAGCGCCGGGCGGCCGCCAGCCGCTCGGCGTCCGCCATGCGGTCGACCAGTTCCTCGGCGAAGTCCGGAACGGTGTCCCGTACCGGCACGCGGGACAGCGCGCGCTCGTGCCGGCGCGCGGCGCGGGCCGTGTTGCGCAGTACGTTCGTCGCGATGCCCATCAACCAGGGTCTCGGACCGCCCGCTTCGTCGCGCAACCTGTGCCGCAGCCGCCAGGCCTCCAGGAAGGTCAGCGAGACGATGTCCTGGGCGAGGGCCCAGTCGCCTGTCACCCGTACGGCATGGCGGTGGACCAGTTGGGCGTGATCGCCGAACAGTTCACGGAATGCCTCGGGGTCTCCCGCCCGGATGCGGTCGTGCAGGGAAGAATCCACACCCGGTCTTGTCCGCCGGACCCGAGGCGTTCCAGTGATGCGCATCACATCCCCCTGATGGGATGTTAGACCGCGGTCGCTAGGTCCTCCGCACGCGGTGGGTTCGCGCCGCGTACGGCGCAGGTGGCCGCGGCGACGTGGGTGCCGAAGGCGACGGCCTCGTCCAGGGTCCGGCGATCGAGGGTGTCGAGTCGGCCGCCGAGCGCGCCGGCCGTGTGGAGGCGGTGGAGGAGACCGGCCGTGAAGGCGTCGCCCGCGCCGACCGTGTCGACGACGTCGACCGGCGGGCCCGGGAGGCGGCCGCGGACGCCGTCGTACGAGACGAGCGCGCCGGCCGCGCCGAGGGTGACGACCACGAGCGGGACGCCCGCCCGGTGCCAGGTGTCGCAGGCCGCCTCGGGGGTGGTGCCGGGGTGGAGGTGCGCCAGGTCGTCCTCGCTGAGGCGGAGGATGTCCGCCAGGGCGCACCAGTGCGGCAGCCGGGCGCGGTAGCGCTCGGGGGCGACGAGCAGGGGGCGCACGTTGGGGTCGAGGGAGATCGTGGTGGTGGGGCGCAGCTCGGCCAGGAGGTCTTCGACGGCGGCGGCGCCCGGCTCGCGTACCAGGGCCAGCGAACCGGTATGCAGGCAGGCGGGGTCGAGGCCGCGTACGGGCGCGAGTTCCTGACGCGTCCACTGCCAGTCGGCGGTGGCCTCGGCGTGGAAGGAGTACTCGGCCGCGCCGTCGGGGCCGAGGCCCGCGATCGCGAGGGTGCTGGGCTCGGCGGCGTCGGGGCAGAGGTCGATGCGTACGCCGGACTCGCTGAGCCGGCGGCGGAAGAGACCGCCGAAGACGTCGCCGGAGAGCCGGGTGAGGAAGTGGGTGGGGGTGCCGAGGCGGGCGAGCGCGACGGCGGTGTTCGCCGGCCCGCCGCCGGGCAGCACGTCGAGCCGGAGGCCCGGCCCCTCGGCGGCGTCGGCAGCGCCGGGTGCGAGGAAGGCGTCGGCGACGCATTCGCCGAGTACGGCCACGGGGCGGCGGGTCGCGGTCATGCGGAAGACCTTTCGGTAGGGGCCTTGCGGCCAGGGGGGTGCTTGCCCGTCAGTCGGGCAGGACGGCGGAACCCAGCGGGGTCAAGGAGGCGCTCTTCAGGTGCAACTCGCCGGCCTCCGTCGTGAACTCGATCGCGTCGGACTCGCGGTAGCGCGGGTATACCCGGGCGGTGAGGGCCGCGCCGTCTCCGGTGAAGACCTCCACCGACGAGCGGTCGACGAAGATGTCGAGGGCCAGCGTGCCGTCCGCGCGCGGCTCGGCATGGGTGCGGTACGTCGCGCGCGTGCCGTAACCGGCGGCGGTCGTGTCGAGGGAGAGCGTGCCGCTCGACTTCTCGTAGCGCAGGACGGTCGCCTCCGCGGGGGAGGACTTGAGGCGCAGGGTGACCGTGTCGGCGGTGGTCCTCCCCAGGTCGAGCACGGCCTTGACGCGCGCCGTCTCGCCCCGCCCCAGTCGCCAACCGCCGCTCACCGTCTTGTCGGTGACGGTGACGGGCTTACCCTCGGCCAGCGAGGCGGCCTCCGCGACAGGGCGTTGACCGAGGCGCCCGTCGGGTCCCAGGAACAGCTCGCGGTGGAGGGACTGGGCCCCGGCCCAACCACCCACCCTGGTGGGCTCCTTGACGTTCCAGTCGCTCATCCAGGCGGTCATCAGCCGCCGCCCGGCGTCGTCGCGGTAGCTCTGCGCCGCGTAGACGTCGCCGCCGCCGTCGAGGACCCCGTGCCGCTCCGCGCGGAAGCCGCTGCCGTCGTACGTGCCGACGGCGTACCGCTGGAGCGACTGCCCGCCCTCGTTGGTGGAGTAGAGCAGGACCCACTTCCCGTCGAGCGGGAACAGGTCCGGGCACTCCCACATCGCGCCGGTCGTACCGTCACCCTCGGCGAGGACCCCGGTGTACGTCCAGCTGCGCAGGTCGTCGGAGGCGTACAGCTGCACCTTCCCGCGTCCGCCGTCGCCGGATCCGACGACCATCTTCCAGCGGCCGTCGACCGGGTCGCGGAAGAGCTTGGGGTCGCGGAATCCGGCGGACGAGCCGGGCGGGGCCTGGGAAATGACCTCGGTACCGGAGGTGAAGGTCACGCCGTCGGTGCTGGTGGCGATCGCGACCGTCTCGGGGGTCGCGCCGGGGTGCGCGCCGGTGTCGGTGAACTTCGTGTACGCGACGGTCAGCGTGCCCTCGTCGTCGACCGCGCTGCCGCTGAAGATCCCGCTGTTGTCCGTGGGGGTCGCGCGGGGCGGCGGGGTGAAGGCGACGGGCAGCTCGCGCCAGTGGACGGCGTCGGGTCCGTCGGCATGGGCCCAGTGCATGGGGCCCCACTTGGGGGCATCGGGGTAATGCTGGCTGAAGAGGTGGTGACGGCCACGCCACTGGATCACGCCGTTGGGGTCGTTGATCCAGCCCTGGTAGGGCGTGTAGTGGAACTGCGGCCGAAGGGGGTCGGCGCCGAAGTCCCAGGTCGAGGTTGGCTGGTTGGCCTGGCCGAGGACGCGGAAGGAGAGGCCGTTGTCGTCCCGGACGGCGGCGTCACCGGTGCGTACGTCGTCGAGGTTGAGGTGTCCCCAGCCGCCGGTCTTCCGGTCGACGACTTCAAGGTGGACGGCCTGGCCGCGCCAGGCGGAGGTGTCCCAGACGATCCTGACGTACGCCTCGTCCTCGGGGCCGGTCTGCTTGAGCAGCACCCGGTCGTCGCTGTCCCTGACCAGGGCGACGTAGAGGCGTTCGGGGTCCCAGCCGCCGCCGACGAGGAAGCTTATCCGTGAAGGGGCGGCGAAGGTCGAGGAGTCGAGGGTGCCCGTGGCGTCGTCGCCGGCGGCGGCGAAGCCCCAGAGGTGGTGGCTGCCCCGGTGGTGGAAGGGGCCGCCCCAGTAGGTGTCGGTGGTCGTGACGGCGGCGGGTCCGAAGGCGGTGCCCTCGGTGACCGTCCAGCCGGTGAGATCCCCGGTGTCGAAACCGGGGTTGACCGGGCCGGTGGCCAGGCGGTGGTGGGGTGCGGCGTGGGCGGTGACGACCGCGCCGAACGGGGTGGTCGCGGCGACGAGCAGGGCCGCGATGACGGTCAGTTGCGGTGCTTTCCAGCGGCTCATCCGGAAGCCTCCGTTGCCAACTCGTGACGAGTAGGGGGCATTGACGTTTCTCGCGGCGGAGTCCATCATCCTGGCCAGTCGATGTCAACGTTGACATAAGTCAACGATGACACCCCCTGCGTCCTCGAGGAGCCGCGCCATGAAGCGCACCTTCCGCACCTTCCGCACCGCACTCCCGCTCGCTGTCACCGTCGTCTCCGGAGCGCTGCTGCTCACCGCCTGCGGCGAGGGGGCCAAGGGCTCCGCCGGCGCCGGCGGCAGCGGCGGCCCGGTGAAGGTAGGGCTGATCACCAAGACCGACACCAACCCGTTCTTCGTGAAGATGAAGGAGGGCGCCGAGCAGGCGGCGAAGAAGTCCGGCGCCGAACTCTCCACGGCGGCAGGCAAGTTCGACGGCGACAACGAGGGCCAGGTCACCGCGATCGAGAACATGGTCGCCTCCGGGGTCAAGGGCATCCTGATCACCCCGAACGACTCGAAGGCGATCGTCCCGGCGATCGAGCAGGCCCGGAAGAAGGGCGTGCTCGTCATCGCGCTCGACAGCCCGACCGATCCGCAGGACGCGGCCGACGCGCTCTTCGCCACCGACAACCTCAAGGCCGGTGAGCTGATCGGCCGGTACGCCAAGGCCGCGACGGCCGGGAAGCCGGCGAAGATCGCCACGCTCGACCTCGCGCCCGGTGTCGCCGTCGGACAGCTGCGCCACGACGGCTTCCTCAAGGGCTTCGGCATCACGGCGGGCGACCCGGCGGTGGTCTGCTCCCAGGACACCGGCGGCGACCAGGCCAAGGGCCAGACGGCCATGGAGAACTGCCTGCAGAAGGCCCCCGACATCAACATCGTCTACACGATCAACGAGCCCGCCGCGCTGGGCGCGTACACCGCGCTGAAGGCCAAGGGCCGCGAGAAGGACGTCCTGATCGTCTCGGTGGACGGCGGCTGCACCGGCACGGAGGCCGTCAAGTCCGGGCGGATCGCGGCCACGTCGCAGCAGTACCCGCTGCTCATGGCCGCCAAGGGCGTCGACGCGGTCCTCGCGTACGCCAAGGACGGCACGAAGGCGACGGGGTACGTCGACACGGGCGTCACGCTCATCACCGACACGCCCACCTCGGCGGTCCCGGCCAAGGACACGGTGTACGGCCTGGAGAACTGCTGGGGCTGACGCGGCGGCCCTCCGGCGCCGCGAGACCGCACGAACCGGCCCGCGGCCCGACCGGACGCCATGAACCGCCCACGCCAACCGGCCGCAGGCAGACCCGACGACACCCACCGCCCACGCCCACCGGCCGCAGGCAGACCCGACGACACCCACCGCCCTCGCCCACCGGACCGGGGCCGGGGGGGGGGGGGGGGGGGGGGGGGGGGGGGGGGGGGGGGCGCCCCCCCCCCCCCCAAAAAAAAAAAGCAGACACCACCAACACCACACACCACCCCGCCACCCCCCCCCCCCCCCCCCCCCCCCCCCCCCCCCCCCCCCCCCCCCCCCCCCCCCCCCCCCCCCCCCCCCCCCCCCCCCCCCGGGCCGCGCCTGCCGCATACCTCATCCGCCCTCCGCACAAGGAGCACGCACCGTTGACCACGACCACCGCACCGCCCGCCGCCGCACCGCCGGTAGCGCCCGGGACCCGCCGCACAGCGGGCCGTCTGCTCACCCACCCCACCACCGGGCCGCTCGTCGCGCTGCTCGTCGCCTGCGCGTTCTTCTCCTTCCAGAGCGAGCAGTTCCTCTCCGGCGGCAACCTCTCGCTCGTCGTCCAGCAGGTGATGGTCGTCGGCACCCTCGCCCTCGGCCAGACCCTGATCATCCTCACCGCCGGCATCGACCTGTCCTGCGGCGCCGTGATGGCCTTCGGCACGATCGTGATGGCCAAGCTCGCCGCCGACGGGACCCTCCCGCCCCTCCTCGCGATCACCGCCGGCATCGGCGTCTGCGCCCTCTTCGGACTCGCCAACGGCGCACTCGTCACCTTCGTCAGGCTGCCGCCGTTCATCGTGACGCTCGGCATGCTCAACGTCGCCTTCGCGCTCACCCACATCTACTCGGACGAGCAGACGATCACCCAACTCCCCGGCATGCTCACGGGGTTGGGCGAGACCTTCCCGCTCGGCCGCACCGACATCACGTACGGCTCGGTGCTCACGATCGCGCTCTTCCTCTGCTTCGCGTACCTCCTCGGTCAGACGGCCTGGGGCAAGCACACCTACGCACTCGGCAACAGCCCCGAGGTCGCCCGGCTCACCGGCATCCGCACCACCCGCCTCCAGCTCGGCATCTACACCCTCGCCGGGGTGATCTACGGGGTCGCCGCGCTGCTCCTCGTCTCCCGTACCGGCGTCGGCGACCCGAAGGCCGGCCAGACCGACAACCTGGACGCGATCACGGCCGTCGTCCTCGGCGGCACGAGCCTGTTCGGCGGGCGCGGGGCCGTCCTCGGCACGCTCGTCGGGGCGCTCATCGTGGGCGTGTTCCGCAACGGGCTCCAGCTGATGGGCGTCGGCTCGATCTACCAGACCCTGATCACCGGCGGCCTCGTCATCCTCGCCGTGACCGTCGACCAGTTCTCCCGCAGGAAGGTCCGCCGATGACCACTCCCGTACCCGTGCTGAAGGCCCGCGGGCTCGTCAAGCGCTACGGCCAGGTCACCGCGCTCGACGGCGCCGACTTCGATCTGATGCCCGGTGAGGTGCTCGCCGTCATCGGGGACAACGGCGCCGGGAAGTCCAGCCTGATCAAGGCGCTCACCGGGGCACTCCAGCCCGACGAGGGAACCATCGAGCTCGACGGGGAGCCCGTACGGTTCCGGGATCCGGTGGACGCGCGCCGGCACGGCATCGAGACCGTCTACCAGGATCTGGCGGTCGCGGCCTCGCTCGACATCGCGAGCAACATGTTCCTGGGCCGCGAGGTCCGGCGGCGCGGCCCGCTCGGCTCGGTGCTGCGGATGCTGGACAACAAGCGGATGCGGGAGGAGTCCGCCGCCCACATGGCCGATCTGAAGATCGGGCTCCGGTCGCTGACCCAGGCCGTGGAGACGCTCTCGGGCGGTCAGCGGCAGGGCGTGGCAGTGGCCCGCGCGGTCGCCTGGGCGCGGCACGTGGTGGTGATGGACGAGCCGACGGCCGCGCTCGGCGTGAAGGAGTCGGGGCAGGTCCTGGACATGATCCGACGGGTCAGGGACCGTGGCCTGCCGGTCGTCCTCATCAGCCACAACATGCCGCACGTCTTCGAGATCGCGGACCGGATCCACGTCCAGCGGCTGGGCCGCCGCGTGGCGCAGATCCGGCCCTCGGACCACTCGATGGCGGAGGTGGTGGCGATCATGACCGGGGCTCTCACCGTGGAGGGCGCGGACGGCGGTACCGTCGTGAGCGAACGAGGCTGAGGCGACGACGGAGAACGACGGAGAAACGGTGACCATGGGGAGCAGCCGGCGGCCCACGCTGGCCGATGTGGCGGAGCGGGTCGGTGTGACCCCGAAGACCGTGTCCCGGGTGCTCAACGAGGACGGTCCGGTCTCCGCGGCGACCCGCGAGAAGGTCCTCGCGGTCGTCGAGGAGCTGGGCTTCCGCCCCAATCTCATGGCCCGCAACATGCGCGTCGGTTCGCGGGACTCGACGGTCGGCCTGGTCGTGCCGGACATGGGCAACCCCTTCTTCGGCACGGTCGCGGGCGGCGTCGAGGACGTCGTACGGGACCGGGGGCTCACGCTCCTCATGGGGTCGTCGGGCGAGCGCGAGCCGATGGAGCACGCGCTCATCACCACGTTCCTGGCGCGCCGGATCAGCGGGCTGCTCGTCGTCCCGGCAGCGGGCAGCGACCACCGTTTCCTGCGCCGGGAGCGCGAGAGCGGTCTTCCGGTGGTGTTCGTGGACCGGCCGGGCACGGGGCTCGCGGCGGACGCGGTCGTCAGCGCGAACGAGGAGGGGACACGGCTGGGCGTGGCCCATCTGATCGCGCACGGCCATCGCCGTATCGCCTTCATCGGCGACCGGCCGGCCACCCTCTACACGCGCAAGACGCGACAGCGGGGGTACCGGTCGGCGCTGGAGGCGGCCGGGATCGGCCACGACCCGGCGCTCGTCGTCACGGCCCACGACCCGTACGCCGCCGGTGTCGCCGTACGGCGGCTGCTCGCCCTCGCGGACCCCCCGACGGCCGTGTTCGCGGCGAACAACTTCGCCTCGCTCGGGGTGGTGCCCGCGCTGGCCGAGGCGGGCCGGCGCGATGTCGCCCTGGTCGGCTTCGACGACCTGCCGCTCGCGGCGGTCCTGGAGCCGGGCCTGACGGTCGTGGCCCAGGACCCGGCGGCGATCGGCCGCGCGGCGGCGGAGCAGATCCTCGCCCGCCTCGGCGGCGACCGCTCCCGCGCGACGACGCACACGGTCCCGGTCACCCTGATCGAACGCGGCTCGGGCGAACTCCCACCGGCGGCGTCCACGGACTGAGCACCTGTCCACATACCGGGCACGCTCCTGTGCGAGCTGCGACAGGGGCGCCCGGGGGTCCTGGGCGGGCGGGTGGGGCCCCTGGGCGGTCGGTGGGGGCGCGTGATGGCATGGGGGCATGCGCATCACTCTCACCACCTGGTCCCTCGAGCAGACCTCGCCGTCCGATCTGCGGCCCGCGACCCCGCCGGAGGGCGAGGACGTCACGATCCGGCGCGCCGAGGTGCCCTCGCCCGAGTACAGCCGCTTCCTCTATACGGCGGTCGGCGGCGACATCCGCTGGAACGACCGGCTGTCGCTCACGTACAAGCAGTGGCAGGAGATCGTCGAGAAGCCCGGGGCCGAGATCTGGGTGGCGTACGAGAAGGGGACGCCGGCCGGGTACGTGGAGCTGGACCCGCAGGACGACGGTGTCGTGGAGATCGTCTACTTCGGGCTGATCCCCGCCTTCCGGGGCCGCCGGATCGGTGGGCATCTACTCTCGTACGGAGTCCAGCGCGCCTGGGACCTGGCCGAGCGCTGGCCGGAGCGGGAGGCGACGCGGCGGGTGTGGCTGCACACGTGCTCGCTGGACGGGCCGCACGCGATGGACAACTATCTGCGCCGGGGCTTCCGGCTCTTCGACACCAAGGTGGAGGAGATCGAGGAGTCCGAGGCCCCCGGCCCCTGGCCCGGCGCGCACGCCTGATCCTCGAACGGCACCTCACGTTCCCGGGCCCGCGGGAGGGCCCGGGAACGTGACCCACGACACAGCGTCTCGCCATCCGGGACAGTCGTGTCCACATTTCGGACGAAGCTGGACTGGGTCCAAAGTCCCGTGACACGCTTCCGTCATGTCTGGAACTGGAATTGCCTTGGTGAGTCGGCGGCACGTCGACCTCGGCCGCATGTCCAGCGCCATGTGTTCGGCGCGCTGAGAGAACCAGCACCGCCCCGAGCACCTTTCAGACCGCCCCTGCTGCGCACCGTCGCGCCATCCCCTGACCCACGTACGAGTGTGCAGGTCAGAGCCGCCCTCCCGCAGTCCCGAAGGACAAAACGCCATGGCCGCCACCCCGGAAAACCCCGCACCCGCTACGCCCCGCCGCAAGGTGAGCCGTCACCGTGGCGAGGGCCAGTGGGCCGTGGGGCACTTCACCCCGCTGAACGGCAATGAGCAGTTCAAGAAGGACGATGACGGTCTCAATGTGCGGACACGCATTGAGACGATCTACTCCAAGCGTGGATTCGACTCGATCGACCCCAACGACCTGCGGGGCCGGATGCGCTGGTGGGGTCTCTACACCCAGCGCAAGGAGGGCCTCGACGGCACCAAGACGGGTGTCCTGGAGCCGGAGGAGCTGGACGCGGAGTACTTCATGCTCCGGGTCCGCATCGACGGCGGCCGGCTGACGACCGAGCAGCTGCGGGTCATCGGCGAGATCTCCCAGGAGTTCGCGCGCGGCACCGCCGACCTCACGGACCGGCAGAACGTCCAGTACCACTGGATCCGGATCGAGGACGTCCCCGAGATCTGGAACCGTCTGGAGGCCGTCGGCCTGTCGACCACCGAGGCCTGCGGTGACACCCCGCGTGTCATCCTCGGCTCCCCGGTCGCCGGGATCGCCGAGGACGAGATCATCGACGGCACCCCGGCCATCGACGAGATCTACCGCCGGATCGTGGGCAACAAGGACTTCTCCAACCTGCCCCGCAAGTTCAAGTCGGCCGTCTCCGGCTCGCCGCTCCTCGACGTGGCGCACGAGATCAACGACATCGCCTTCGTCGGCGTGAACCACCCCGAGCACGGCCCCGGCTTCGACGTCTGGGTCGGCGGCGGCCTCTCCACCAACCCCAAGCTGGGCGTCCGCCTGGGCACCTGGGTCTCGCTCGACGAGGTCCCGGACGTCTACGAGGGCGTCATCTCGATCTTCCGCGACTACGGCTACCGCCGGCTGCGCACCCGCGCCCGGCTGAAGTTCCTCGTCGCCGACTGGGGCCCGGAGAAGTTCCGCCAGGTCCTGGAGGACGAGTACCTCAAGCGCAAGCTGACCGACGGCCCCGCCCCCGAGCAGCCGGCCGGCCAGTGGCGCGACCACGTGGGCGTCCACCGGCAGAAGGACGGCCGCTTCTACGTCGGCTTCGCCCCGCGCGTCGGCCGGGTCGACGGCACCACGCTCACCAAGATCGCGGAGATCGCCGAGGCGCACGGCTCGGGCCGGGTCCGTACCACCGCCGAGCAGAAGATGATCGTCCTGGACATCGAGGAGGCGCAGGTCGAGTCGATCGTCTCCGCCCTGGAGTCCCTGGACCTGCGGGTCAGCCCCTCGCCGTTCCGGCGCGGCACGATGGCCTGCACGGGCATCGAGTTCTGCAAGCTGGCGATCGTCGAGACCAAGGCGCGCGGCGCCTCGCTCATCGACGAGCTCGAGCGCCGCATCCCCGAGTTCGACGAGCCGATCACCATCAACATCAACGGCTGCCCGAACGCCTGCGCCCGTATCCAGGTCGCGGACATCGGTCTCAAGGGCCAGCTGGTCCTGGACGACGCCGGCAACCGTGTCGAGGGTTACCAGGTCCACCTGGGCGGCGCCCTCGGCCTGGAGGCCGGTTTCGGACGCAAGGTCCGTGGCCTGAAGGTCACCTCGGCCGAGCTGCCGGACTACGTCGAGCGGGTCCTCAAGCGCTTCCAGGAGGAGCGCGAGGACGGCGAGCGCTTCGCCACCTGGGCGTCGCGGGCCTCGGAAGAGGCCCTCTCATGAGCGAGCGCGCCGCACCGTTCCACTGCCCGTACTGCGGCGACGAGGACCTGTTCCCGCATGAGACAGGTCACGGCGCCTGGGAATGCCGGGCATGCAGTCGAGCCTTCCAGCTGAAGTTCCTGGGGCTCCTCGCCCCGGGCACTTCGAGCAACTCCGCTGGAAGGGAAGAGATATGACGACCGCTCAGACCATCACCGAGGACACCGACCTGAAGGCGCTCGCCGAGCAGGCCGGTCGCGACCTGGAGGACGCCTCCGCGCTGGAGATCCTCCAGTGGGCCGCCGAGACCTTCGGCAAGCAGTTCTGCGTCACGTCCTCCATGGAGGACGCGGTGGTCGCCCACCTCGCCTCGCGCGCCATGCCCGGGGTCGACGTCGTCTTCCTCGACACCGGCTACCACTTCCCCGAGACCATCGGCACCCGCGACGCGGTCGACGCGGTGATGGACGTCAACGTCATCACCCTGACCCCGCGCCAGACGGTCGCCGAGCAGGACGCCGAGTACGGCCCGAAGCTGCACGACCGCGACCCGGACCTGTGCTGCGCGCTGCGCAAGGTCAAGCCGCTCGAAGAGGGCCTGACCGCGTACCGCGCATGGGCGACGGGGCTGCGCCGCGACGAGTCCCCGACCCGGGCGAACACCCCGGTCGTCGGCTGGGACGAGAAGCGGCAGAAGGTCAAGATCTCCCCCATCGCCCGCTGGACGCAGGACGACGTCGACGCGTACGTCGCCCAGCACGGCGTCCTCACCAACCCGCTCCTCATGGACGGTTACGCCTCCGTCGGCTGCGCGCCCTGCACCCGCCGCGTCGCGGAGGGCGAGGACGCCCGGGCCGGCCGCTGGGCCGGCCGGGCCAAGACCGAATGCGGGCTGCACGGCTGATGACCACCACAGAGACCTCCCAGGAGAATCACGTGACCGGTGCCACCATCTGGCTCACGGGCCTGCCCAGCGCCGGCAAGACGACCATCGCGTACGAGCTCGCCGGCACGCTGCGCGGCGCGGGCCACCGGGTCGAGGTGCTCGACGGCGACGAGATCCGCGAGTTCCTCTCCGCGGGCCTCGGCTTCAGCCGCGAGGACCGGCACACCAACGTGCAGCGGATCGGCTTCGTCGCCGAGCTGCTCGCCTCGAACGGCGTGAAGGTCCTGGTCCCGGTCATCGCCCCGTACGAGGACAGCCGCGAGGCCGTCCGCAAGCGCCACCAGTCCGAGGGCACCCCCTACGTCGAGGTGCACGTCGCCACTCCGGTGGACGTGTGCTCCGTACGCGATGTGAAGGGGCTCTACGCCAAGCAGGCCGCCGGCGTGATCAGCGGTCTCACCGGGGTCGACGACCCGTACGACGAGCCGCGGAACCCGGATCTGCGGATCGAGTCCCAGAACCAGACCGTGCAGGAGTCCGCGGCGCAGCTGTACGCGCTGCTCAGCGAGAGGGGCCTGGCATGACGACCGTTGCCCATGTTCATGAGGAGACCGACAGCCCGTTCGCGCTGTCGCACCTGGACTCGCTCGAGTCCGAGGCTGTCCACATCTTCCGTGAGGTGGCGGGCGAGTTCGAGCGGCCGGTGATCCTCTTCTCCGGTGGCAAGGACTCCATCGTCATGCTGCACCTGGCGCTGAAGGCGTTCGCGCCCGCGCCGGTGCCGTTCACGCTGCTGCACGTCGACACCGGGCACAA
>NZ_JBVHXA010000008.1:226468-346192 GCF_055563935.1 Streptomyces sp. NPDC029169 | reverse complement strand
GCGTTGATTTTTGGCACGCTGTTGAGTTCTCAAGGAACGGACGCTTCCTTCGTACTCACCCTCTCGGGCTTTCCTCCGGGCTTCCCTTCGGTCTTTCGTGTTTCCAGCTTAGCAGATCCGTTTTCCGTTTCTGCCACCCGCTGGGCGGGTCGGCCGGACTGTTCTTCGCTTTCGCGTTTCCCTTTCCGGCGATTCCGACTTTATCAGATCCATTCCGGCCGACCTAATCGGTGGCTTTCGTGATTCGAATAAGGAATCGGGTGGCTCCGTGGAAATCAGCTTCCCAACCGGAGCGAGACAGACACTAACTCGTCGCCGCTGGACTTGTCTAGCCCGGGCAACCGTTTGAATCTACCTCCCCACGCGAACCGTGTCAACAGTCCTGTGGGCGAAGAGGAGACTAGCAGGTCAGCGGGGTCGTACGCACATCAGGCGGCGGTGGGGAGCTCGGCGCTGCGGTCCGGTTCGTCGACGTCGCCCGTGTCACCCGCGCGGGCGGCGCGGCCGCCCAGGACGTAGACGTAGGCGAGGAATGCCAGCTCCGCGGCGACGCCGATGGTGATGCGCGCCCAGGTCGGGAGGCCCGACGGGGTGACGAAGCCTTCGATGAGGCCCGAGAGGAACAGGACGAGGGCCAGGCCGATCGCCATGCCCACGGCCGCGCGGCCCTCCTTGGCCAGGGCGGCTCGGCGGGTCATGGGGCCCAGTTCGATGAGGGTCCAGCCGAGGCGGAGGCCGGTGCCGGCGGCGACGAAGACGGCGGTCAGTTCGAGGAGGCCGTGCGGGAGAAGCAGGCCGAGCATGACGTCGAGGCGGCCGGCCGAGGACATCAGGCCGATGGCGACGCCGAGGTTCAGCATGTTGAGGAAGAGGATCCACAGCACCGGGAAGCAGAGGAACGCGCCGAGGACCAGGCACATGGCGGCGGCCTGGGCGTTGTTCGTCCAGACCTGGGCGGCGAAGGAGGCCGCCGGGTGGCTCGAGTAGTACGTCTCGTACTGGCCACCCGGGCGGGTCATCTCGCGCAGTTCCGCCGGGGCGCCGATGGCGGACTGCACCTCGGGGTGCGTACCGATCCACCAGCCGATGATCACCGCGAGGAGGGTGGAGAGGACGGCCGTGGGGACCCACCAGTGCCGTGAGCGGTAGACGGCGGCCGGGAAGCCGGCCGTCAGGAAGTAGGCCGCGTCGCGCCAGGTGGAGCGGCGGGTGCCGGTGACCGTGGCGCGGGCGCGGGCGACGAGCTGGGTCAGCCGGGCCGTAAGCATGGGGTCCGGGGCGCTGGACTGGATCAGGGACAGGTGGGTGGCCGTCCGCTGGTACAGGGCTACGAGTTCGTCGGCCTCGGCGCCGCTGAGCTTGCCGCCGCGGCGCAGGAGGTGGTCGAGGCGGTCCCACTCGGCGCGGTGGGCGGTGACGTAGACGTCGAGGTCCATGATCGGCTGCTGCTCCAGGCACTGGGTGCGTACGGGTCCGTACTACTGCGGCGCGCTGCGGGTCAGCTTGGCAGACTGTCGTACCGATGGGTCGGGGTAGGTCGGAGAAGGGTGGGCGCTGTGAGTGGGGTGGTGACGGGGGACGCCGTCGTCCTGGGGATGCAGCCGGCGCGGCTGCCGAGCCGGGCTCTGGCGCTGCTCCTCGACATGGTGGTGGTGTGGACGGCCTATCTGCTGGTCTCGATCGGGCTCGCGCTGGCGACGGCTTCGCTTGACGAAGCCGCGCAGACCGCTGTCTCGATCGCGTCGTTCCTGCTTGTGTTGGTGGGGGCGCCGATCGCTGTGGAGACGCTGTCGCACGGGCGGTCGCTGGGGAAGCTGGCCTGTGGGCTGCGGGTGGTGCGGGACGACGGCGGGCCGATCCGGTTCCGGCACGCGCTGGTGCGGGGGGCGATGGGGGTCGTGGAGATCCTGATGACGTTCGGGGTCGTCGCCTGTATCGCGTCGCTCGTTTCCGCGCGGGGGCGGCGGATCGGGGATGTCTTCGCCGGGACGCTGGTCGTACGGGAGCGGATGCCGGCGGCTCGGACCACGGTCGTGCCTCCTCCCCCGCCGTGGCTCGTGGGGCGGTTCGCGGGACTGGATCTCTCGGCTGTGCCCGACGCGCTGTGGCTGGAGATACGGCAGTACCTGACGCGGATGGGGCAGCTGGACCCGGCGGTGGGGCGGCGGATCGCGGAGCGGCTGGCCGATGAGCTGGTCGCGCGGACGGGGACGCCTCCGCCGGCGGGTGTGCCTGCGGCGGCGTATCTGGCAGGGGTCGTCGGCGAGCGGCAGGCGCGGGACGCCCGGCGGGCTTTCGCCCGTTCGTCCGCGCCGATTGCGGGAGCGGTGACGGGGACGGGGGTGGGGGTGGGTTCCGGCGCGGGGGCGGGCGCGGGTGCCGTTGCGGCCGGGGGCGTGGCGCCGGGCGGTCAGGCGACGGCGCCTGTCCAGGCGGCGGAGCCGGAGCGTCGTACCGGGTTCGCCCCGCCCGCCTAGCGCCCCGTGTCGGGGAAGACGTTCGGCGGGGTGTCGAGGGACTCGAGTTCGATGCCGGGGGCGGAGAGGACCACGTCGCCGGCGATGTGAACGGTGTGCTGTTCGCCCGTGTCCAGGGCGTTGACCTGGTACTCGTCCACGATCAGACGGCCGTTGTCAGTGGGGTGCGCTTCACTGTTCACCAGGGCCCAGGACTGGTCGATCGTGAGGGGGGCGAGGACGGGATCCGTGAAGGCGACGAGCCGGACGCGGGTCGCGGGGGAAGCGGGGGTGAGGCGCAGGAGTCGCGTGATCGCGACGAGGAACGCCGGGGACCTGCCGGTGAAGGCGTGGGCGCGCACATTGCCTTCGGTGGCGTGGGTTCCGGTGGGGTCCGTGCGGACCCAGGTGACGCCCTCGAGGGCGGCGCCGCGGACCTGCCAGCTCGCGGCGTGGAGTTCGAGTCGGATGGGGCGGCCGAGTTCGTCGATGGCCAGGTCGACGGAGCCGGCGTGCTCGCCGGAGGGGGTGGTGATCTGTGAGACGTAGCGCCAGCCGGAGGGGCCGGGCGCGCAGTTGAAGTGCTCTTCACCGAGGGGGGTGTGATCGTGCGGATCATGGAGCGAATAGCGGCCGCGGGGCATGGGTCCTCGGGGTGCTTCGTGGGGCGGTAGGCCCGGGTGCGGGCCCGTTGGACGAGGCAGGCCCCCGGCACGGGGGTGCGGGGGCCTGCCTGATTCCTCTACGGGTGCGGGGGACGGGCGTGCGTCAGTGCACGGGCGCCGTCCGTACCGGCATCAGTAGCGGTAGTGGTCCGGCTTGTACGGCCCCTCGACCTGGACGCCGATGTAGGCGGCCTGCTCGGGGCGCAGCTCGGTGAGCTTGACGCCCAGGGCGGCGAGGTGGAGGCGGGCGACCTTCTCGTCCAGGTGCTTGGGCAGCACGTAGACGTCGGTCGGGTACTGCTCGGGCTTCGTGAACAGCTCGATCTGGGCCAGGGTCTGGTCCGCGAACGAGTTCGACATCACGAAGGACGGGTGGCCGGTCGCGTTGCCCAGGTTCAGCAGACGGCCCTCCGACAGGACGATGACGACCTTGCCGTCCGGGTAGGTCCAGGTGTGGACCTGCGGCTTGACCTCGTCCTTGACGATGCCGGGGGTGGCGGCCAGGCCTGCCATGTCGATCTCGTTGTCGAAGTGACCGATGTTCCCGACGATCGCCTGGTGCTTCATCCGGGCGATGTCGGACGCCATGATGATGTCCTTGTTGCCCGTCGTGGTGATGAAGATGTCGGCCGTCTCCACCACGTCCTCGAGTGTGGTGACCTGGTAGCCGTCCATCGCCGCCTGCAGCGCGCAGATCGGGTCGATCTCGGTGACGATCACCCGGGCGCCCTGACCCCGCAGGGACTCCGCGCAGCCCTTGCCCACATCACCGTAACCGCAGACGACGGCAGTCTTGCCGCCGATCAGGACGTCCGTGGCGCGGTTGATGCCGTCGATCAGCGAGTGCCGGCAGCCGTACTTGTTGTCGAACTTCGACTTCGTCACCGCGTCATTCACATTGATCGCGGGGAACAGGAGGGAGCCCGCCTGGTGCATCTCGTACAGGCGGTGGACACCCGTCGTGGTCTCCTCCGTCACACCGCGGATCTCGGAGGCGAGGTGGGTCCACTTCTGCGGGTTCTCGCCGAGGGTGCGGTTGAGGAGACGGAGGATGTGGCCGTACTCCTCGCTGTCCGCGGTCGACGGGTCCGGGGCGGAGCCGGCCTTCTCGAACTCGACGCCCTTGTGGACGAGGAGGGTGGCGTCGCCGCCGTCGTCCAGGATCATGTTCGGGCCGCCGGTGGGCGAGTTCGGCCAGGTCAGGGCCTGCTCCGTGCACCACCAGTACTCCTCCAGCGTCTCGCCCTTCCAGGCGAACACCGGAATCCCCGCCGCCGCGATCGCCGCCGCCGCATGGTCCTGGGTGGAGAAGATGTTGCAGGAGGCCCAGCGGACCTCGGCGCCGAGGGCGACCAGGGTCTCGATGAGGACGGCCGTCTGCACGGTCATGTGCAGGGAGCCGGTGATCCGGGCGCCGGCGAGCGGCTGCGTCTCCGCGTACTCGCGGCGGATCGACATCAGGCCGGGCATCTCGTGCTCGGCGAGGGTGATCTCCTTGCGGCCGAAGGCGGCCAGGGACAGGTCGGCGACCTTGAAGTCCTGCTGGGTGGCGGCAGTCGTCATGACTGGGCTGCTCCTCGTGGATCGGGTTCGAGGGTGGTCGGGGCGCCTGACACCGCGACTTCGGGTAGCGCGGGCACACGAATGCCCGGGGTACTCCCGCGGTGCAGTCGTCGGAGGCCCTCTCTCCCTCGGCCGGTCCTCGCGGACCGCCCGACCGCCATCAGCAGCGACGTCTGGCTGGTCACGAATCTACACCGATCAAGCGGCGACCCACAGTCCGCCCAGCGCACAGGGGCCCGGGGTCGTGGTGACCCCGGGCCCCTGTGGTGCGGGCCCTGTCGTCGGCGCCGCTCGTCGTGGTGTTGTCCCACCCGTTCCGCCTGGGGGTCCCCCGGACGGAGTCTGGGGGAGGAACGAATGCCCACAACGGTGTCCGCCAGCAGCCCGCCCGCCCCACAACCGGGCGGGGCCGTCAGTGCCCCGGGCCGCCCGGGGTCTTTGCGGGGTCGGCGCCTGCGGCTGCCGCCGCCTCGCTGTAGACGTCCGGCTCCAGGTAGATGACCCGGGCGATCGGGACGGCGGCGCGGATGCGCTCCTCCGCCGCGTTGATGGCGGCCGCGATCTGCGTGGCCGTGTCATCGTGCCGGACCGCGACCTTGGCGGCGACGAGGAGCTCCTCCGGGCCGAGGTGGAGCGTGCGCATGTGGATCAGGCGCGTGACGGTCTCGCCGTCGACGACCGCGTCCTCGATCATCTTCACCTGGTCGGCGCCGGCGGCCTCGCCGAGCAGCAGCGACTTGGTCTCCGCGGCGAGCACGATCGCGATGGCGATGAGGAGGACACCGATGCAGAGGGTGCCGATGCCGTCCCAGACGCCGTTGCCGGTCAGGAGCGCGATGCCGACGCCGCCGAGGGCGAGGACCAGGCCGACGAGGGCGCCGAGGTCCTCCAGGAGTACGACCGGCAGCTCCGGGGCCTTGGCGTGGCGGACGAACTCCTTCCAGGACTTCTTGCCTCGGATCTCGTTCGACTCCTTGATGGCCGTACGGAACGAGAACGTCTCGGCGATGATCGCGAAAACCAGGACGCCGACCGGCCAGTACCAGGCCTCGATCTCGTGCGGGTCCTTGATCTTCTCGTAACCCTCGTAGATGGCGAACATGCCACCGACGGAGAAGAGCACGATGGAGACGAGGAAGGCGTAGATGTAGCGTTCGCGGCCGTAGCCGAAGGGGTGCTGCGGGGTCGCCTCGCGCTTGGCCTTCTTGCCGCCGAGGAGCAGGAGTCCCTGATTGCCGGAGTCGGCGACCGAGTGGACGCTCTCGGCCAGCATCGAGGACGAACCACTGAAGAGGAACGCCACGAACTTGGCTACCGCGATCGCGAGGTTCGCGGCGAGTGCCGCCACGATCGCCTTGGTTCCGCCTGACGCGCTCATGGGTGTACGTGTTCCCTTCGTCGGTACTCCGGCACTGTTGCCGCCATTCGGCCGGTCATTGTTGCATCAGGGTCGTATCAGGCCACGACGGTGGCGCGGAAGACCGCTCCCGTACCGGACAGTTCGGTCGTTTCGCCCGCCGGGACGAACACCGACTCGCCGGGCGCGAGCGTTACCTCGCCCGCCTTCGGGCGGCCCGCGACCGCGAGGAGGATCTGCGGGGTGGCGGTGGTGACGTCGGTGGGCGCCGCGCCCTCGGCCCGTACGAAACGGGAGAGGCGGAACTCGTCGATGGGCGTGTCGTAGACCTCCTCGCCCGACGGGGAGGCCTCGGGGCGCAGGACGGCCGGCTCGGTCGGCTCGAAGCGGACGATCTTCAGGAGTTCCGGGACGTCGACATGCTTGGGGGTGAGCCCGCAGCGCAGGACGTTGTCGGAGTTGGCCATGATCTCGACGCCGAGGCCGTCGAGGTAGGCGTGCGGCACGCCCGCGCCGAGGAAGAGGGCCTCGCCGGGCTGGAGTTGGACGAAGTTGAGCAGCATGGCCGCGATGACGCCGGGGTCGTTCGGGTAGTGGTGGGCGAGTGTGGCGTACGGGGCGTGGGCGCCGCCCAGGCGTTCGGCGGCGGCCGCGGCCTCGGCGACGGTGTGCGCCATCTCCTCGTGGTCGGCGATCAGCAGGGCCGTCAGGACCTCGCGCAGCGCGGCCTCTTCAGGGTGGGCGTGGAGCAGGTCGACGTACGGCTTGAGGGAGTCGACGCCGAGCGCGGAGAGGGCGTCGGCGGCCTCGACCGGGTTACGGAAGCCGCACAGGCCGTTGAACGGCGTGAGGGCGCAGATCAGCTCGGGCTTGTGGTTGGCGTCCTTGTAGTTGCGGTGCGGCGCGTCGATCGGGACGCCGGCCGCCTCCTCGGCGGCGAAGCCGGCCTTCGCCTGCGCGAGGTCGGGGTGGACCTGGAGGGAGAGCGGGGCGCCGGCGGCGAGCAGCTTGAGGAGGAAGGGCAGGTGCGGGCCGAACTTCCCGACGGCCGGCGCGCCCAGTTCACGTACGGGATCGGCGTCGATGACCTCGTTGAGGGGTCCGCGGTCCGTGCGGGAGGGGGCGCCGGGGTGGGCGCCCATCCACATCTCGGCCTGGGGCTCACCGGTGGGGACGACGCCCAGCAGTTCCGGGATGGCCGTGGTGGAACCCCAGGCGTAGGGGCGGACGGTGTTGACGAGGCGGTCCATGGAGCCTTCCAGCTTTCCTCAGTGCGGTGATGCGGTGATGCGGTGATGGAGGTGGGGGCGTCGTGGGACGTGGCGGCGTCGTGGGACGGGCGTGCCGGTTACGCGGGTGGTGCCGTTGGTGGGGCGATGCCGGCCGAGGCCAGGGAGAGGTAGATCGCGGCGAAGTCGGTGACCGCGAGCAGTTCGGCGAGGGTTTCGAGGAGTTCGGCGTTCTCGCCCGGTGCCTCCTCCGGCGCCAGCGGTTCCAGTTCGCTGATCGCGGTGCCGTGGCTGAGGGCCAGCTCGCGGGCGGCGGGGGCGGCGGTCAGTCCGCCGGTGGCGGACGGGCGGTCGCGCAGCAGGACGACCCGGGCGCGCAGGGCCTGCTGCTCCTCGACGCGGTCGCGGAAGAAGTCGTCGGGGTCGGCGCCGGCCGCGTAGTCGCCGGCGAGCAGGACGCCGTGGGCGGGCAGGGCCTCGGGCAGTTCGGCGGCGAGCGCGGGCAGGCCGGCCAGCTCGGCCAGTACGGCGGCGAAGCGGCGGCCCACGGGGCCGGCGGCGTCGCCCTCGGTCCAGATCAGCGGCAGCGTGTCGGCGAGCTCGGCGGCGAGCGTCTTCGCCGGGTTGTTGTACGTGGCGATGGCCGGGCCGCAGCGTTCGGCCATCCGGTCGAGGCGGTCGGCGACCTTCTCCAGCGTCTCGGGCGGCGCTTCGAGGAGGCCGACGCGGTCGAGCAGCGCGAGGAGCGGGGTGAACAGGGCCCACAGGGCGCCGGGGCCGGCGGCGAGGGTCTCCTCGTACTCCTCGGCGCTCTCGTTCGGGGCCATCGCCATCGGGACGAGGAGGCCTCGGGGGGCGCTGACGGTGTCGGCGAGCGGGGAGGTCTTCGGCGCGACGGCGACGACCGTGATGCCGCGGCGGTACGCCTGCTCGGCGAGGAGCGCGAGGCCGGGTTCGGAGCCGTCGATGGTCGGGATCAGGAGCAGGTCCACGGAGCCGGCCCAGCCGGGGAGGGCCCAGCGCAGGGCCCCGGCGGCGGGGGCGACGCCGGTGGGCTGGAGGCGGATGACGGGGGCGGCGGCGCCGGCGAGGGCGCCGACCAGGTCGGCGACGCCCGCGGCGGCCGTGCCGGGGCCTGCGACGAGGACGGAGCGGGGGCGGCCGTCCGGGCTCAGCTCCGAGATTCCGGCTTCGGCGGCGTGGCGCGCGGCGGTCCGCACCCGTGCGCCTGCCTCGGCGGCGCCGCGGAGGAGGCCGCGGCGGTCGGCGAGGGCGAGGGCGTCCGGGGCGTCGAGGAGGGTCTCGTCGAGCATGGGGCGGTGCCTCCGGGTTGGCGGGGCGGATGCGGGCTCGTGGGGGGGGTGCGGGGCCGGTGCGGTTTGGTGCGGGCTCGTGGGGTGCGGGGCCGGTGCGGGTTCGTGGGGTGC
This sequence comes from Streptomyces sp. NPDC029169, assembly GCF_055563935.1. Taxonomy (NCBI): domain Bacteria; kingdom Bacillati; phylum Actinomycetota; class Actinomycetes; order Kitasatosporales; family Streptomycetaceae; genus Streptomyces; species Streptomyces sp. NPDC029169. The sequence goes on along the minus strand of NZ_JBVHXA010000008.1, from coordinate 337,495 downwards.
GGGGCCGGTGCGGGTTCGTGGTGGTGCGCCCGGCCTTCGGCCGGGCTTGGGGTTCCCACCCGCACCACCCGTACAACTGAGACGTCGGCTGACGGTCCTCCCGTGGTCGGAACCCGCCGTCGGCGGCGATCCGTCCGTGGGGCGGCCGGGCCGCGCCGCTGCGGGCGGCGGGACGGTCGTCCCGTGGGCGGATCCCACCGTCGGCGGTCATCCGTCCGCCGGGCGGCCGAGCCGCGGCTTCTGCGGGCGCCGGGCCGGTCGCCCTGTGGTCGGAACCCGCCGTCGGCGGTGATCCGTCCGCCGGGCGGCCGGGCCGCGCCACTGCGGGCCGGGCCGGTCGTCCGTGGTCGGAACGCGCCGTCGGCGGAGATCCGTCCGCAGGACGGCCGAGCCGCGCTACTCCGGTCGGCCAGTGGTCGGAACCCCGCCCTCGGCGGCGATCCGTCCGTAGGACGGCCGGGCCATGGTCGGGTCACGCCGTCGGCGGCGAGTCGGCCGTGGGGCGGGCGGGCCGGGCTACTGCGGGTGGCGGGCCTCGTCCACCAGGAGGACCGGGATGCCGTCGCGGACCGGGTAGGCGAGGCCGCAGTCGGGGCTCGTGCAGAGGAGTTCGGGGGTCTCGGCCGCCGTGCGGTCGTTCAGTGGCGCGTGGCACGCCGGGCAGGCCAGGATCTCCAGGAGGCCGGCTTCGAGCGGCATGAGGTTTCCCCTTCGAACAAGCGGTGATGGTGCTGCCCTTTGGGCCAGGTCAGCCTACCGCCGGGGGACGGGGCGCGCCCCCGGCCGCAGAAGGGTGTCAGTCCGCCGCGCGGACCAGCGCCAGGACCTCGTCGCGGATCTTGGCCATGGTGGCCTCGTCGCGGGCCTCCACGTTCAGGCGCAGCAGCGGCTCGGTGTTCGACGGGCGCAGGTTGAACCACCAGTCGGCCGACGCCACCGTCAGACCGTCGAGCTCGTCGAGGGTGATGCCGTCCTGACCTGCGTACGTCGCCTTGACCGCCGCCGTACGGCCGGCCTGGTCGGCGACCGTGGAGTTGATCTCGCCCGAGCCGACGTAACGGTCGTACGAGGAGACCAGCTGCGACAGCGGGCCGTCCTGGCCACCGAGGGCGGCCAGGACGTGGAGCGCGGCGAGCATGCCCGTATCGGCGTTCCAGAAGTCCTTGAAGTAGTAGTGCGCGGAGTGCTCGCCGCCGAAGATCGCGCCCGTCTTCGCCATCTCCTCCTTGATGAAGGAGTGGCCGACGCGGGTGCGGACCGGCGTGCCGCCGTTCTCGCGCACGACCTCGGGGACCGACCAGGAGGTGATCAGGTTGTGGATGATCGTGCCGCCGGGGGTCTTGGCCAGCTCGCGGGCGGCGACCAGTGCTGTGATCGCGGACGGGGAGACCGCCTCGCCGCGCTCGTCGACGACGAAGCAGCGGTCGGCGTCCCCGTCGAAGGCGAGGCCGAGGTCGGCGCCCTCGGCCCGGACGCGGGCCTGGAGGTCGACGATGTTCGCCGGGTCGAGCGGGTTGGCCTCGTGGTTCGGGAAGGTGCCGTCGAGCTCGAAGTACATCGGTACGAGGTCCAGCGGGAGGCCCGCGAAGACGGTGGGGACGGTGTGGCCGCCCATGCCGTTGCCCGCGTCCACGACGACCTTCAGGGGCCGGATCGCGGTCAGGTCCACCAGCGCCTTCAGGTGGGCGGAGTAGTCCTTCAGCGTGTCGCGCTCGGTGATCATGCCGGTCGTGGGCGCGGCCGCGGGGGCGCCCTCCTCCGACCAGCGCTCGACGAGCAAACGGATCTCGGAGAGACCGGTGTCCTGGCCGACGGGGGCGGCGCCCGCGCGGCACATCTTGATGCCGTTGTACTGGGCGGGGTTGTGCGAGGCGGTGAACATCGCGCCCGGCAGGTCGAGGCTGCCCGAGGCGAAGTACAGCTGGTCCGTGGAGCAGAGCCCGATCAGGGTGACGTCGGCGCCGACGCGGGCCGCGCCACGGGCGAAGGCGCCCGACAGGCCAGGTGATGAGGGCCGCATGTCGTGGCCGACCACGATCGCGTCCGCACCCGTCACACGGACGAACGCGGCTCCGAACAGCTCGGCGAGCGTCTCGTCCCACTGATCAGGCACCACCCCGCGGACGTCGTACGCCTTCACGATCTGCGACAGATCAGCAGCCACGGAACAACCCTCCTGAATACGCCATCTCCGGCACGCGTGTGCGGCGCGTGTAGGAGGCCCAACCTACCGGGGGCCGCTCCCGGGACGGCAGAGCGCCCTGGTCGGGGACGTGGCCGTCAGTTGTCCGGGGAGCGCAGGACCCGCAGGTGGCCGCGGCGTCCGACCTCCATGGGGTCCCCGCCTCGACCGCCGCCGCCCTTGCCGCCGGCCTCGGCCGCGCGTTCCTGGGGGCGGGCCGCCTCCCGTACCGCGTTGGCGAGGGCTTCGAGGTCGTCGCCGCTGGGGCGGGACGGAGCGGAGGGATCGGAGAGCCGTACGACCTCCCAGCCGCGCGGCGCGGTGAGGCGCTCGCTGTGCTCGGCGCACAGGTCGTAGCAGTGGGGCTCGGCGTAGGTGGCGAGCGGGCCGAGGACCGCAGTCGAGTCGGCATAGACGTACGTCAGTGTCGCGACGGCAGGGCGGCCGCACGCGGTGCGCGAACAGCGACGTACAGGGCTCACGACGTTGGACGGTACCGCACTCTTGAGCGGGCCGCGACGACTCTCCACCAGGTCACTCCACCGTGTCGCGGTGTGACCTCGACCACGGACCCTCTCCGGGCGGCCGTCCTGACCTGCGCGTAAGGAGGGGAACGGGGGCGGGGACGGCGGTCGATCCGGACAACGTCCGACAGGAATCCGGTCAACCACCGCCAGATGGCCGATCGCGGGAACCTATGGAATCGAGCCCGTGCTTGGCCGGAATGCTCAACTATCGACAGCCGGGGTGCGGGCGACATGGAGGTGGCACGTGTGCACCACGGTCGCCGGGCACCGAGGAGAGTTACGCTGCGTCAGTGATGGACAGTCCTGTGCCGCCGCGCCCCTCGTCCCGTCCGGCCGAGTCCCACGCGGGTGAGCACCCCGCCGGCGAGCCCCACGCGGGCGCGTCCGGCTCCGCCGAGGCCCGCCCTGGCGAGTCGGGCTACGCCGAGGTTCGCCCCGGCGAGGTGCGCCCGGCTCCGGTGGAGCCCCGGACGCGTCGCCGCGACCGGCACGGCCGCGGGATGCGGGGGCCGGTCGCCCCGCCGCAGGTGCCGTTGTCCGCGAGCCGGGCGGACACGTTCCGCGATCTGGTCCTCGACTCGGTGGAGCGTCTGGAGCGGCGCTGGCCGCAGCTGGCGGACGTCGAGTTCATGGTGCTCGACGTGCCGCCGTCGGCGCCCGGCGAGGCCGTACCGCTGGGCGGCTCGGCGCCGGCGGCGAAGGACGGGCCGGCCCGTGTCGTCGTCTACCGGCGGCCCGTCGAGATCCGCTCGAAGAGCCGCGACGAACGGGCCCTGCTCGTCCACGAGGTCGTGGTGGAACAGGTGGCGGAGCTGCTGGGCCTCTCCCCCGAGTCCGTGGACCCCCGGTACGGGCAGGACTGATCCGCGTACGGCGCACTGATCCGCGTACACCGGCGATCCGCGTACACCGGCGCACTGACCCGTGTACGGCCGCTGGCCTGCGTACGGCCGCGCTGACACTCGTACGCGCGCACTGACCCGCGTACGCGCGCGTGGTCAGTTGTCCAGGACCGAGAGGTTCTGCTTGGCCGTCGGGACCTGGACCGTGCCGCGGTCGTCCGCGAGGGTCTGGACCGTGAACATGGGAATGCCGTCGTCCGGGACCGCCAGCATGCGGGCCGCGTGGATCGGGCCGCCCGAGACCGGTTCGACCGTCAGGGCGTAGGAGCCCTTCAGGCCGGCCGGGACCACGTCCGTCACCTTCACCGTCGTCCCCGCCTTGACCGAGACCGTCTTGGAGACGGGCGTGCCGCCCTGCGTACCGGCCGAGGCGGTCACCTTGACCTGGGCCGCGGCGCCCGGCGCGGTCAGGGTGAGCGTGGAGCCGGTCGCGCGGTTGTCGGCGACGGTGGCCCGGGCGCTGATCGCCGCGGTGGCCGGGATGAACGCGACCTCCTGCTTGTCGCCCTTGCCGCGCACGACGCGCAGGGCGGCGACGAACGGCGCCGACTTCTTGGCGTCCGAGGGGGTGAGCAGCAGGGAGCCGGCCTCGCCGCGGGTGACGTCCGCGAGGTCGACGGCCGCGGTCATGCCCGACTTCACGTGCAGGGCCTGCGCGCTGGCCGGGACGATCGTGCCGTTCTCGCCGACCAGCTGGATCTTCAGCTCGGCGTCGTCCTCGCCGGGTGCGTACGCCACCAGGCGCACCGAGGTGGCGTCCGCGGGGATGCCGGGCAGGACGGCGGTGCCGGCCGGGTCGGCGGAGGCGGCGAGCCAGTCGCTGCCGAGCTTGTCGTCGGCGGAGCCGATCACCGCGCCGACCCGGCCGCTGCGGGTCGTGACGTGGACGGTCACGTCGGCTGTGGGGGCCTCTCCGGTGAGCGTGGAGAGCAGGACGGGGACGCTGGAGTGGGCCGGGACGGGGATGCCCTCGGTCAGCTGCGACTTGAGCTCGCCCTCGGGGCCGTAGAGCTCGATGTCGGCGACGGCGGCGGTGGCGTCGGGGTTGGTGAGGTGGACGTAGTCCTGGCGCTGCTTGGCCGTGGAGGCGGCCGGGAACCAGAAGTCCGTGTCGGGGGCGGTGCAGGTGACGCCGAGCAGGCCGCGCGCTCCGCCGGCCGGGACGACGGTGGTCTGCTGGACCGTCCAGCCGGGGGCGAGGCCGCCCGTGGCCGAACCGGCCAGGGCGGGGGCGGCGCCGCCGTTCGCCTCGGCGGCGACGGGCTTGCCGGGCTGGGTGACGGTGGCCGGGGCCTTGGCGGCGCCGGGCTTCTTGGCCGCCGTGCCGCCGGGGGTGGCGGCGGTCGGGGCGGCCTTCAGCTCGGCCTTGGCGACGGTGCCTGCCTTGGCGGTGGTGCTCTTTCCGGGCGGGGTGTACGAGGTGTAGTCCGTCTCGGCCACCTCGGACGTGCTCGGCGCCGGGCACAGCAGGCTGGAGCGCTCGACCGGCATCGGCTCCGTGGCGATCGCCGCGACCGGGGTGGTGCCGTCGGGCGCGGTCAGGGCGGCGAAGCCGGTGAGGGCGGCGAGGGCGGTGGCGACCGCGATCAGGGAGAGGGTGGTGCGCTTCACTGGTTGCTGCTCCCGTCGGGACGCTGCTCGGTCTCGTAGCCGTACGTGTACGGGTCGTACGCCGCCTGCTGCTGCGGGTCGTAGCCCTGCTGGTCGTAACCCTGCTGCTGGTACTGCTCGTACTGCTGCTGCGGGTCGTAGGCCTGCTGGGGGTACTGCTCGTACTGCTGCTGGTACGGGTCGGTGCCGTACTCGGCGTACTGCTGGGGCTGCGCGTAGTAGCCCTGCTGGCCGTACTGCTCCTGCTGCTGGTCCTGGTGCTGCTGCGGCCAGTCCTCAGCCGCGTACGCCTGCTCCTGCGGTACGGGAACGGGCTCGGGCTCCTGCCCCTGCCCCTGCCCCTGGGCGGCCTCCGCCTCCGCGGCGGCACGCAGGCGGCGGGCGCGGCGGCCGTCGCCCTCCATCGCCTGGGCGGGGATGACGACCTCCTCCTCCGGCAGGTCGTCGTCGATCTCGCGGCGCCGCCCGGGCAGGGCGAGGACGAGAAGCACGACGGCGAGGCCGACCTGGGCCCAGATCCACAGGGTGTGGGTGAACGGCTGGTCGTACGTGAGGTCGAGCCGGCCGCCCTCGGCGTCGAGCTCGAAGCCCTGGGCCCAGCCGTCGACGGTGGTCTTCTTCAGTTCCTTGCCGTCGAGGGTGGCGGTCCAGCCCTCGTCGGCGCGGTCGGCGATGCGCAGGACGCGGCCGGCGGGGCCCGCGGGGATCTCGGTGTGCGCCTCGACGGGTCCGGCGGCGACGGCGACCGGCGCGGCGGCCGGGTCGGCGGTCTTCGCCGCGTCGGCGGGCGCGGGGACGATGGTCGCGCGGGCGACCACGCGCTCGCGGTCGACGCTCCAGAGCGCGCTGCCGTCGAGCTGGCTGAGCCGGCTCAGGCCGGGGGTGGCGTCGAGGACGCGGCTCATCTGGCGCGGCGCCCCGTCCCGTACGAGGACGTAGCGGATCGCGAACCCGCTGAGCTCCTCGGTCTGGTCGGCGCCGGAGCCGGCGACCAGGTGCGCGACGACCTTGTCCAGGCGCGGGTCGCTGCCGCCGGCCTCGGTCAGTTCGGCGTCGCCGAGGCGGCCGCCGGAGCCGCGGACCAGGGTGTACGCGACCTCGCCGGGCGAGGTGCCGCCGAGGATGAGGGTGCGGGGCTGGTCGGGGTTGCCGCTCTCTTCGGCGACGAACGCCGGGACCTGGACCGGGTCGCGCCGGGTCAGCGGGCCGTCGGCGCCGCCGATCATCCAGCCGGCGGCGGCCACGACCGGGCCGAGGGCGGCGGCGAGCGCGATGAGCGCGGCGACCGGCTGGCGCCAGCCGAAGCCGTGCGCGGCGACGCGGGTGCGTCCGCGCTCGGCGCCGATCATGCCGGCGGCGATCAGCGCCGTGCCGTAGACGAGGGTGGCGGGACCGGCCCAGCCGGTGCCGCCCGCGCCGTTGGAGAGCACGGCGAAGAGGAACCCGACAAGGGCGGCGGTCCAGGCGACGCCGACGGCGAACCGCCGCTCCTCGCGCAGCAGTCCGGCCAGGGCGGCGAGCACGATGCCGATGAGGAGGAGGCCGCCGGTGGTGCCGGGGCCGCCGGGGCTGATCCCGAGCAGGTCGAGGGCGGAGGCCGTACCCGTACGGATGTCGAGTCCCGCCTCGCGCAGGAAGGCGGAGGGGCTGGTCAGCAGGGAGAGCGACCAGGGGGCGAGGACGAGGACCGGGGTGCCGACGGTGGCGAGGAAGCGCAGGCCGTAGGCGGTGATGTCGTCGCGGCGCAGGACGAGCACGGCGATACCGAGGACGACGGCGAGCGGCCAGACGATCGGCGTGAACGCCATCGTGAACGTCAGCAGGAAGGTGTACGCCCAGGTGGCGCGCCAGCTTCCGCGGCCCTGTCCCTGGGCGGTGAAGCCGTGGGCGGCGACGGCCGCGCGGGCGATGAGGGGAAGCAGGATCGCGAGGACCGCGGTGCCGAGGCGGCCGGCGGCGAGCGCGCCGGTGGCGGCGGGCAGGAAGGCGTACGCGATGGCGCCCCAGGCGCGCAGCAGCGGGGACTCGACGATCGGCCGGGCGGCGAAGTAGGCGGTGAAGCCGGCCAGCGGGACCGAGCAGACGAGCAGCACGGTGAGCGCGAAGGAGGTGGAGCCGAGGAAGAGCGCGGAGAGCCCGGCGAGGACGGCGAGGTACGGCGGTGCGGTCTGGGTGCCGCCGGTGCCGAGGGCGTGCCAGCTGTCCGCGTACCGTCCCCACAGCTCGGAGACGGAGTCGGGGGCGGGCAGCAGGGCGCCGCCGGCGAGCGAGCCGCCGCCGAAGAGGCCGCGGCAGGCGACGACGGAGACGAGCAGGAGGAGGGCGAAGAGGACGGGCCCGGGCTTGCGGGCGATCTTCTTCAGCCGGGCGAACTGCTCGATCTCCATGAAGTCGGCGTCGTCGCCGCCGGGGCCGGATTCGACGGCGCCGTGGCGCGAGCCGCCGGAATCGGCGTCGGAGCCACCGAAGTTCGCGACGATCTGTTCGGCGGTGGCGCGGACGGTGGCGCCGGGCGGCGGGAAGAGCGGGCGGAGTTCGCTCGCCGGGACGGCGGGGTTCTTGCGGCGTCTGCGGGCGGCGAGGATCTTCTCGGGGCGCAGCAGGGTGGCGAAGAGGCCCATGACCTCGTCGACGGCCTGGCCGGGGACCTTGCCGACGAGGTAGGCGAGGGTGCGCAGCAGCGTGCCGACGATCAGCCGGATCAGTACGTAGGGCAGGGCGGCGCCGCGGCTGTTGGCGAGGAGCGTGTAGACCGCGCCGGCCTTGTCGACGCGGTGCGGGTTGGCCACGGAGCGGCCGGCGCAGTCGACGGTGCGGCGTTCGCGGGCGGAGGCCTCGGCGTGCCGCAGGACGGCGTCGGGGGCGACGAGAACGCGGTGGCCGGCGGCGTGGGCGCGCCAGCACAGGTCGACGTCGTCGCGCATCAGGGGCAGGCGCCGGTCGAAGCCGCCGAGTTCCTCGAAGACGTCGCGGCGGATGAGCATGCCGGCGCTGGAGACGGAGAGGACGGAGCGGACCTGGTCGTGCTGGCCCTGGTCCTGTTCGCGGCGGTCGAGGCCGGTCCAGCGGCGGCCGCTGCGGGCGATGGAGACACCGGTTTCGAGCAGCTGCCTGCGGTCGTACCAGCCGCGGAGCTTGGGGCCGACGACGGCGGCGTACGCGTCCGAGTCGGCGACGCGCAGGAGTTCGGCGAGGGCGTCCGGCTCCGGGGCGCAGTCGTCGTGGAGCAGCCAGAGCCACTGCACGGGCTCGCCGTGCGGCAGTTCGGGCAGGTCGTAGGCCTCGTCGCTCCAGGTTCTGCTGACCGGGTCCCAGCCGCTGGGGCGCTTCAGATAGGTGAGCTCCTCAGGTCCGAGCACGGGCGCGGTGCGGGCGGCCTCCTCGACGGCGGCACCGAAGCCCGTACGGCGCGCGAGGTGCAGCACGCGGTCGACGCCGATCGCGTCGGCGAGCAGCTGTGCGGAGTCGTCGGCGCTGCCGGTGTCGGCGGCGACGACGTTCTGCACGGGGCGTTCCTGGGAGAGCAGCCCGGCGAGGGCGTCCGGCAGCCAGCGGGCGCCGTCGTGGGCGACGAGCACGGCGGTGACGACGTGTCGCGGAAACTCAGGAGTTGAGGACATCGAGGTACGGGCCCTCCGGCCGGGGGTCGCCCGCGGGGGGCGTGGGTACGTCTCGGACGGGGCCCCACACTAACGGCTGTCAACAAGACGGTCCGCCTCCTGTGGACAGAGCACAGGAGGCGGACCGTTCGTTGTGTACGGGTGTGGGTGGTTCGGCGGGTGCGGATGCCGAAGGCGTGGGAGCCGTGTACTTCAGACGGCGGCCTTCTTGAGGCGGCGGCGTTCGCGCTCCGACAGACCGCCCCAGATTCCGAATCGTTCGTCGTTCTGCAGGGCGTACTCCAGGCATTCGGAGCGGACCTCACAGGCGAGGCAGACCTTCTTGGCCTCGCGGGTCGAGCCGCCCTTCTCGGGGAAGAAGGACTCGGGATCGGTCTGGGCGCACAGCGCGCGCTCCTGCCAGCCGAGTTCCTCGTCCGCGTCCTCGACCAGCAGTTCCTGGAACAACTCGGTCATGTGCGCCCCTCGTCTGTCTTCGCGTCCCCGTGATGTTGCCGCTACCGATTCCGGCCGAACGACACGAGTGAAATTACAAGTTCGTGCTCTGTGCGAGTCAAGCCGGAATCTGCTATTGGGCCCGGTATTCACTCTGCGGAACCAAGGCTATGCGGAAAGTGTTCAAATCACCAAAAACCTGACACATGCCACGGGCCTGGCCGCACCGTTCCCTCTCGAGGAGAGAGACGCCCGGAGCGTGGATCTTGTTGCGATCCAGCCACGGAAGCGATCCGGATCACAGTCTGATCACGGGACCTCAGCCGCGTTTACGGGCACGGATGTTGCGCCATGTCTCCCGGTCGGCGCCTGAACAAACCTTTCTCCAGGCACGGTAACCGGATGAGGTGAAACATTACCCCCAAAACGGGCATTGAGTTGACAGTCGGGTGGCCCGCCCGTCACCTTTGGTGGCATGCCAGCGACCTCAGCGCCCGCCGCGACCCACGCCCGTGGGTTCCGCCGCGCTGTCCAGGCCCGCTGTTGCTGTTGCTGTTCCAGCTGTTGATGCCCCCGAGCTCCAGCGCCTTCTCCGTATGTGCTGCGCCAGCAGCGTTTCCCGCGTGACCCCCCTGCACGACTTCTGTTTCTGCCGAGGAACCCCGCACCCATGAACAGCGACAGTGACCTTCAGATCGCCGGCGACATCCTCGAGGTCCAGCACCTCCTGCAGCCCGCCCGCGAGCACCCCGCCAGCGTGGCCGAGTTCGTCGGCCTCGCCCGCTCCATCGCCGCCGACCGCGCGCAGTGGGCCCCCCACGTCGAGTACGACGCCACCACCCGCTGGTACCACCGGCTCCGCACCGGCCCGGGCTACGAGGTGTGGCTGCTCTCCTGGGTCCCCGGCCAGGGCAGCGGACTGCACGACCACGGCCCGTCATCCGGCGTACTGACCGTCCTGGAGGGCGAACTGACGGAGCGTACGGAGAGGGGCGTACGGACGCTGTCAGGGGGCGCGCAGCGGGTGTTCGCGCCGGGGTACGTGCACGAGGTCGTGAACGACTCCCTCGAACCGGCGGTCAGCCTGCACGTCTACTACCCGGGGCTGACGGAGATGCCCATGCACGAGTCCCGCCAGGCTCAGTGCGCCCCGGCCGCCCCGGCCCATTCCGCCCCGTCGACCCCGGGTGTCGTACCGGCCTGACAGACTGATCCACATGCGCATTGTGGTTCTGGCCGGTGGCATCGGTGGTGCCCGCTTCCTTCGCGGCCTCAAGCAGGCGGCTCCGGACGCGGAGATCACGGTCGTCGGCAACACCGGTGACGACATCCATCTCTTCGGGCTGAAGGTCTGCCCGGACCTCGACACGGTGATGTACACCCTCGGCGGTGGCATCAACGAGGAGCAGGGCTGGGGCCGTGAGGACGAGTCCTTCACGGTGAAGGAGGAGCTCGCGGCGTACGGGGTGGGGCCGGAGTGGTTCGGCCTCGGCGACCGCGACTTCGCGACGCACATCGTCCGTACGCAGATGCTGGGCGCCGGCTATCCGCTCAGCGCGGTCACGGAGGCGCTGTGCGCGCGCTGGCAGCCGGGCGTGCGGCTGCTGCCGATGTCCGACGACCGCGTCGAGACGCATGTCGCGATCGAGATCGACGGCGAGTCGCGGGCGGTGCACTTCCAGGAGTACTGGGTGAGGCTTCGGGCGTCCGTGGACGCCCAGGCCGTGGTGGCGGTCGGCGCGGAGGCGTCGAAGCCGGCGCCCGGTGTCCTGGAGGCCATCGCGGAGGCGGACGTCATCCTCTTCCCGCCGTCCAACCCGGTCGTGTCGATCGGCACGATCCTGTCCGTGCCGGGCATCCGCGAGGCGATCGCCTCTGCGGACGTGCCGGTGGTCGGCCTCTCCCCCATCGTCGGCGACGCGCCCGTGCGGGGCATGGCGGACAAGGTCCTGGCGGCGGTGGGCGTGGAGTCCACGGCCGCGGCGGTGGCGCGGCACTACGGCTCGGGGCTGCTGGACGGCTGGCTGGTCGACACGGTCGACGCGGGCGCGGTCGAGGACGTCGAGTCGGCGGGGATCCGCTGCCGGGCGATCCCGCTGATGATGACGGACCTGGACGCGACGACGGCGATGGCACGCGAGGCGCTGACGCTGGCGGAGGAGCTGGCGGAGGAGGTCCGGGGATGAGGGGTCCTGCGGACGGCGGGGCGGACGGTGCGGTGCCGGGCGGGGCGGTGGCCGGTGGCGCGGTGGCCGGTGCCGCGGTGGCCGGCGCCGCGGTGACCGGCAGGGCGGTGGCGGGCCGCGCGGCGAGCGGTGGCGCGGTTACCGGGGGCGCGGCGATGGGCCTCGCGGCGACCGGGGGCGCGGTGACGGGCAGCGCGGTTGCCGGCGACGCGGTGGGGGGTGACGGGTATCGGGTGTGGGCGCTCGGTGGGTTGCCTGAGGTCAAGGCCGGGGACGATCTCGCCAAGCTGATCGCTTCCGTCTCCCCCGGTCTCGAGGACGGTGACGTCCTGGTCGTCACGTCCAAGATCGTGAGCAAGGCGGAGGGGCGGGTGATCGCCGCCGACGACCGGGAGGAGGCGATCGACGCCGAGACGGTACGGGTGGTGGCGCGGCGCGGCACCCTGCGGATCGTCGAGAACCGGCAGGGCCTCGTCATGGCCGCGGCCGGGGTCGACGCCTCCAACACCCCCGCCGGGACCGTCCTGTTGCTGCCCGTCGACCCGGATGCCTCCGCCCGTGCGATACGGGACGGGCTGCGCGACGCGCTCGGCGTCGACGTCGGTGTCGTCGTCACGGACACCTTCGGGCGGCCCTGGCGCAGCGGACTGACCGACGTGGCCATCGGCGCGGCCGGTGTGCGCGTGCTCGACGACCTGCGCGGCGGGACCGATGCGTACGGCAATCCGCTCAGCGCGACCGTCGTCGCCACCGCCGACGAACTCGCCGCCGCCGGCGACCTGGTGAAGGGCAAGGCGAGCGGGCTGCCGGTCGCCGTCGTGCGCGGTCTGCCGCACGTCGTGGACGCCTCCGCCGAGGAGGGCGCGCGGGCGCTGGTGCGCGGCGCCGCCGACGACATGTTCCGGCTCGGGACCTCGGAGGCCGTGCGCGAGGCGATGTCCCTGCGGCGTACCGTCCGGGAGTTCACCGACGATCCGGTGGACCCGGGCGCCGTACGGCGGGCCGTCGCCGCGGCCCTCACGGCCCCGGCGCCGCACCACACCACGCCGTGGCGGTTCGTGCTCCTGGAGTCGGCGGAGTCACGGCTGCGGCTGCTCGACGCGATGCGGGACGCGTGGATCGCAGACCTGCGGCGGGACGGCAGGTCGGAGGAGTCCATCGCCCAGCGGGTGCGGCGTGGGGACGTGCTGCGCAACGCGCCGTATCTGGTGGTGCCGTGTCTCGTGACAGACGGCTCGCACCACTACGGCGACCCGCGCCGGGACGCCGCCGAACGCGAGATGTTCGTGGTCGCGGCGGGCGCGGGCGTCCAGAACTTCCTGGTGGCGCTGGCGGGCGAGCGGCTGGGCTCGGCGTGGGTGTCCTCGACGATGTTCTGCCGCGAGGTCGTACGGGACGTCCTCGGGCTCCCGGACGACTGGGACCCGATGGGCGCGGTGGCCGTGGGTCGCGCGGCGGCGCCCCCGAAGGAACGGCCGGCGCGGCAGGCGGGGCGGTTCATCGAGGTGCGGTGAGGGGGTTGGGGGTGAGGCTGGGGTGAGGCCAGGGTGGCGCCCGGGTGAGGCCTGGGAGGTCGGGGTGAGGCCCGGAGGGCCGTCTGGGCGAGGCCCGGAGGGCCGTCTGGGCGAGGCCCGGAGGGCCGTCTGGGCGAGGCCCGGAGGGCGGTCTCGGGTGAGGCCCGGAGGTCGTCGGGGTTGAGGCCGGCAGGCCGGTCGGGTGCGGCCCGGAGGGTCGTGGTTGAGGCCCGGAGGGCGGTCTGGTGATGCCCGCAGGGCCGTCGGGGTTGAGGCCCGCAGGCCGGTCCGGCGAGGCCTGAAGCGTCGGGGTTGAGGCCCGGAGGACGGTCCGGTGAGGCCCGCACGGCCGTCGGGGTTGAGGCCCGCAGACCGGTCCCGCGAGGCCCGGAGGGCCGTCGGGGCTTGGCTTTGCGGCTCCCGTTGCCCGTTCTCAGAGCGCCGCGATGTTGCCCGGGGTCATGCGCGGTGCTCGGCGCGGTGGCGTCTGGCCGCTGAGCAGGATCAGGCGGGCCGCGCGGTGGCGTTGGCCCGCGTAAGGGGCGAGGAGTTCGAGCATCGCCGCGTCGTCGGTGGTCCGGTCGCCCGCGAGGGCGTAGCCGACGATGCTCGGAAGGTGGTAATCGCCGACGCTCACCGCGTCCGGGGCGCCGTTGCTCCGCTGGATCGTCTCCGCCGAGGTCCAGGGGCCGATGCCGGGGATCAACTCCAGCCGCTTCTGGGCCTGTTCGGGGTCCATCGCCGCGGCCTCCTCCATGCGGCGGGCCACCTTGGCCGCGCGCAGGATCGTCGCGGCGCGCTTGTTGTCGACGCCCGCGCGGTGCCACTCCCAGGACGGGATCAGCGACCAGGTGCGCGCGTCGGGCATCACATGGAGGCGGTGGCCGTCGGGGCCGGGGGCCGGCTCGCCGTACTTCCGTACCAGCAGCCGCCAGGCTCGGTAGGCCTCGTCCGTGGTGACCTTCTGCTCCAGGATCGAGGGGATCAGCGACTCCATCACCAGGCCCGTGCGGGTCAGCCGGAGGCCGGGGCGGCGGCGGTGCGTGGCGGCGAGGAGGCGGTGGCGGGGGGTGAAGGCGTCCGGGTCGTCCTCGGCGCCGAGGAGCTGCGGCAGCCGGTCCAGGAGCCAGTCCGCGCCCGGGCCCCAGGCCTCGGCCTCCGCCGTGCCGTCGGCCTGCCGGAGGGCGACCCTGAGCGTGCCGGGGCCTTCCGGCGTGCGGACCGCGCGCCAGACGGAGCCGTCCGGGGTCGTACGGAACGTGGGGTCGGCGGGGCCGCGGCGGAGGGGGCCGAGGGTGAGGCCGAGGTCCGTGGGGGCGGCGGGGGTCCAGCGGCGGGTCGCCCCCGAGACGGGGGTGGGTTGCCGGGAGGCGGGTATGGGGATGTGGCCGCCGCGCACGGTGGTGCGGGTCGTGGGGGTGCGGGGGGCGAAGCGGCCGGCCATGGGTATGAGCGTAGCCGGGCGGGTGCAGGGCGGTGGGTGTGCGGCCCCGGTCCTCGGGGTGGACCGGCCCGGAACGGGCGTCGGCCCCGTGGGCGGCGGGCGCAGGGGGCGGACGCGCCCGCCAGGGCGCCGTTCCGTTGTGCCCACCCGTTCCGCCCCAGCGGAACGAATGCCCACAACGGGGGTGGGAGGCGGAACGAATGCCCCCACAACCGGGTGGGGTGGGGCGGAACGGGTGCCCGCAACGGGGTCGGCTACTGGTCCGAGGAGAAGCGGATGGCGCCCGCTGGGAGGTGCGTGTCGCACCAGATGCGGATGCCGTCGCGGAGTTCGTTGTCCGGGCCCACGTGCGCGCCGTCGCCGATGACCGCGCCCGTCAGGACCGTACGCGCGCCGATGTGGGCGCCCGCGCCGATCAGGGAGTCGGTGATCACCGCGCCCGATTCGACCACCGCGCCCGCGTGGAGCGTCGAGCCCGTGATGCGGGCGCCCTCGCCGACCACCGCGCCCGCGCCGACGACCGTGCCGCCCGTTAGCTTGGCGTCCGGGGCAACCCGGGCCGTCGGCAGGATCAGGCGGTCGCCGCAGCGGCCCGGGACGGCCGGGGACGGAGCGCGGCCCAGGACCAGGTCGGCGGAGCCGCGGACGAAGGCCTGGGGCGTGCCGAGGTCTAGCCAGTATGTCGAGTCCACCAGGCCCTGGAGATGCGCACCCGTGGCGAGCAGCTCGGGGAACGTCTCCCGCTCCACTGAGACCGGGCGCCCCGTCGGGATCGTGTCGATGACCGAGCGGCGGAAGACGTAGGCCCCCGCGTTGATCTGGTCGGTGACGATCTCCTCGGGCGTCTGCGGCTTCTCCAGAAACGCCGTCACCCGGCCCGTCGGGTCCGTCGGCACCAGGCCGAACGCCCTGGGGTCCTCGACCCGGGTCAGGTGCAGCGAGACGTCCGCCCCCGAGGCGTCGTGCGTGGCGACCAGCGCCCCGATGTCCAGGCCGGTCAGGATGTCGCCGTTGAAGACCAGGACCGGCTCGTCCGGGCCCGAGTGCAGGCGCGAGGCGACGTTCCGGATCGCGCCGCCCGTGCCGAGCGGCTCCTCCTCGGTGACGTACTCCAGGCTGAGCCCCAGCGACGAACCGTCCCCGAAGTGCGGCTCGAAGACCTCGGCCAGGTAGGACGTGGCCAGCACCACGTGCTCTACGCCCGCCGCCCTCGCCCGCGCCAGCTGGTGCGTCAGGAACGGCACACCCGCCGCCGGGACCATCGGCTTCGGCGTGTTGACCGTCAGGGGCCGCAGCCGTGTGCCCTTGCCACCGACCAGGAGGATCGCTTCTGTCACCTGTCGTCTCTGCTTCCTGTCCGGGGCCGGTCTCATCGCCCGTCACGCTCGTCTGTTCGCTCGTCTGTCGCTCGTCCGGGCGATATGACCGGTCAGTTTATGCAGATGGTCGGACCGGCGACCCCATCACCGTCGCCCCTGGTACTTCGCCGACGTGCTCCGGGTGGTGCCGAGCTTCCCGTAGAGGCGCGCTCCGGGGCAGGCCGTGGCGTAGCCGTCACGGTGTCCCGCGATGGTGTGGAACGTGACCTTCTTGCCTTTCTTGTACTTCCCGCCCGCCGAGGTCAGCGTCGTCTTCCCCTTCGGATTTCCCCCGTGCAGCCCCAGCTTCCATGCCGTCAGCTTCGCGATCGCGTTCGTCACGGCGGCCGGCGGGGTCGTCGAACTGTAGGTGCCGAGGACCGCGATGCCCATGCTGTTGGTGTTGAAACCGAGCGTGTGCGCGCCCCGCACCGGCTTGGCCACGCCCCCGGCGCGGCCTTCGTAGATGTTTCCGCACTTGTCGACGGCGAAGTTGTAGCCGAAGTCACGCCAGCCACTGCTCAGGGTGTGGTAGCGGTAGATACTGCGGAGGACGGAGGGCGCCTGCTTGCAGGTGTAGTTGTTGCCGGTCGCGGTGTGGTGCACGAAGGCCGCCTTGACCGACTTGGTGTAGATGAAGCCCTTCTCGCGCAGCTTCTCGTCGGCCCCCCAGCCCTTGCGCGTGATGATCTTCGGGCGGGGTCCGATGTACGGCTTGGCCGCGGCGGCGGCCGGGATCGCGGCGGGGGCGAGCGCCGTGCGCGTCTGGGGGTCCTGGTCGGTGGCCGGCTCCTGGTCCTGGTCCTGGTCCTGGTCCTGGTCCTGGTCGGTGGCCGGGTCCAGCTCCGGGTCCCCGCCCGTCTCCGGGCCCGGGTCGACCAGTTCGAGGCGGAGCCCGGCGGGGAGCGGATCGGCGGCGGCCGCGTGGCCCTCGGGCCGTTCCGGCTGTACGCGGATCTCGACGCCGTCCGAGTCGCCGACCCACAGCGGCGCGGTGGACCCGCGAGCCGCGGCCGACGCGGCCTCGGCGGTGCCGGGGTCGGCCCCGTGCTCGTCGTTGTGGACCTCCACGTCCTGCCACTCCGACCAGTCCGCGCCCCCGTTCGGTCGGGTGCGGACCTGGACCGTGCCGTGCAGGTGCGCGCGGGCGTCGTCCCAGACGACCCCCACGAGGGAGAAGGGTCTGACGTCCCGTCGGGTCAGGCCTTGCGCCGCCCCTGCCGAACCGGCGGGCCCGATGGCCCGGCGGCCGTCGCCGAGCGGGGCGAGCGGCGCGAGCGGCAGGGACTGGGTGGACCCGGCGACGACGTCCGCCTGCGGGGCGAGTTCCACGGCGGACCCCGCCGCGGACTGCGCGGCGGACTGCGCGGCGGACTGCGCGGCGGACTGCGCGGCTGATGAGGCTGACTTCGAGGCGGGCGACACGGCGGGCGGCGCAGCGGCTGACGCGGCTGATTTCGCGGCGGGCGACACGGCGGACTCGACGGCGGACTGCCCGGCGGGCGACACCGCGTTCGGTACCGCGGCCGGCACCGCGTTCGGCGCGGCGGGCGGCAACGCGGTCGGCGCCGATGGCGCTGCCGACGGCGCCGAGTTCGGCGCCGCCGGGTCGCCCGGCTGTAGCGATGCCGCCGGGGTCGCGAGGGAGAGCGGCAGGGCGAGCGCTGCCGCGCACGTGATGGCGATCGAGGAGACGAGGTTGGCACGCATGAGGCGATCGTCCGTACCCCAGGCCCGTTCCGCTCGGCGGGATTCCGCCCGGAAACTGACGGCCCGTCGGTCCGACCGGAGGACGGTGTCACCGGTACGGCGGGTCCCCGCACCCCTCCCCGCGTACCCTTGCCCGCGTGAACGCCAGCGACCGCACCCCCGCCGACCTGCTGCGATCCGCGCTCGCCGCGGACCCCGCCCGCCCCTTGGTCACCTTCTACGACGACGCCACCGGTGAGCGCGTCGAATTGTCGGTGGCCACCTTCGCCAATTGGGTGGCGAAGACGGCCAATCTGCTCCAGGGCGAGCTCTCCGCCTCCCCCGGCGACCGGCTCGCGCTGCTGCTGCCCGCGCACTGGCAGACCGCCGTCTGGCTGCTGGCATGCTCCTCCGTCGGGGTGACCGCGGAGCTCGGCGGCGACCCGGCGGACGCCGACTACGTCGTCGCCGGACCCGACACGCTCGACGCGGGGCTCGCCTGCTCCGGGGACCGGATCGCGCTCTCCCTCGCCCCGCTGGGCCGCCGCTTCCCCTCCGCGCCCGCCGGGTACGCGGACTACGCGGTCGAGGTGCCGAGCCAGGGTGACCGGTTCGCCCCGTTCATCCCGGTCGACGCGGACTCCCCGGCGCTCCTCATCGACGGTACGGAACTGACGGGCGCCCAGCTCGTCGAGCGGGCCCGCGCGGACGCCGAGGCGCTCGGCCTCGCCCCCGGGGCGCGTCTCCTCTCCGGGCGTCCGTACGACACCTGGGACGGGGTCTCCGCCGGGCTTTACGCGCCGCTGGCGGCCGGCGCGTCCGTCGTCCTGTGCCGGAACCTGGACCGGCTGGCGCCCGACGGGCTCGAGAAGCGGGTGGAGAGCGAGCGGGTCACCGTGACCGCCGTATGACGCCCGCGGCGGTATGACGCGCGCTGCCGCCGTATGACGCGCGCCGCCGCATGACGACCCGCCGCTGCATGACGCGCGCCGTCATATGACAACCCGCTGAGGTTCCACCCGTATGGCGCACCGACTCGCCGAGTCCCCGGGTCCGTGCGTCAACTCCGGTACATGATCGGCGGATGGACTCAGACGTGACGGACAGTGCCGGCACGCCCGCCGAACCGGAGGCCCCGCGCAAGCGTCACTGGCTGCGCTGGACGGCGCTCGGGGTCTCGGTCGTCCTCCTCGCCGGGGCGGGTGCCGGCTGGTGGGTCTACCGCAAGCTCGACAGCAACATCACCACCGACACCGATGCCGCCGCCGAGCTGCTCAGGTACGAGAAGGAGCGGCCCACCGCGGTCCCGATGGGCGGCCAGAACATCCTGCTGATCGGCTCCGACACGCGGTCGGGCGCGGGGAACACCACGTACGGGAAGGACAAGGGCACCCAGCGCTCCGACACCACGATCCTGCTGCACATCTCGGCGGGGCGGTCGAGCGCGACGGCCGTGTCCATCCCGCGCGACCTGATGGTGACGATGCCAAGTTGCCGCACACCGGACGGAACGCGCACACGGGAACAGTTCATCCAGTTCAACTCGGCCTTCGAGATCGGCGGCACGGCGTGCACGATCCGGACCGTGGAGCGGCTGACCGCGGTCCGGATCGACCACCACATGGTGATCGACTTCCGGGGCTTCAAGAAGATGGTCGAGGCCGTCGACGGGGTGGAGATCTGCCTGAAGGAGCCGATCGACGACAAGGACGCCAAGCTGAAGCTGCCGGCCGGGCGCCAGACACTCCGCGGCGAGCAGGCGCTCGGCTTCGTGCGGGCCCGCAAGACGCTCGGCGACGGCAGCGACACCGAACGCATGGACCGCCAGCAGCAGTTCCTCGGCGCCCTGGTCAGCAAGGTGCAGAGCAACGGCGTCCTGCTGAATCCGACCCGGCTCTACCCGGTCCTGGACGCGGCGACGAAGTCGATCACGACGGATCCCGGCCTCGACTCGCTGCGCGACCTGTACAACCTGGCCCGGTCGATGCGGGCGATCCCCACGGAGAAGGTGCAGTTCCTCACGGTGCCGCGGCGGCCGTACTCGTACAACCCGAACCGGGACGAACTCGTACAACCCGAGGCGGGTCAACTCTTCAAGCGGCTGCGCGAGGACGCGCCCGTCACGGTCACGCCGGGCGGCGCGCCCTCGCCGTCTCCCCGCGCGCGTGGGGGCGGGGTCACGGACAGCGACGGGAAGCCGGACGACGGGAGTTCCCCGGGCCCGACGCCGAATCCGACCTTCGCGGGGCGCAGCGCGGCGGAGGGCGCGTGCTCCTAGGGGCGGGTGAGTAAAGGGGATTCCAAGGGGAGGGCGCGGTGGATGAGTTTGGGCAAATTGCCCAGTTGTAAGGGGCGTGGAATTTGTCACGGACGTCGTCGCACGCTGAACTGGGCGGATAGTGTGACGCGATCCGGTGCTCACGACCTCCTGGTCGCGCACTCAACGGATCGAACGACCGAGCGCCAGTCGGGGGAGGCGCCTCGCGTGGCACCGACGGAGGATTCAAGTAACCGTGGACGCGCACAGCCGTGGACAGGCGGATGAGATCGACCCCGCCGACCAGTGGGTCCTCAACCCGCAGACGGGCAACTACGAACTGCGACTGAACCACTCCGCTGGGCAGTCGGCACCGTCCCGCCCCCGCGGCGCCACCACTCCGGGTCCGAGATCCGCCGAGGGTTCCCGCTCCGCCCAGCGCTCCCGTACGACCGGAACTCCGACCGAGGCTCCCGTACCCGGCCAGCGCCGGCGCCGCGCCCCCGAGGGCCCCGGTGGCGGGCAGCCGCACCCGAGCCGTCGTAAGCGCAAGCCCGCGAAGTCCCGCAAGAAGAAGGCTCTGATCTGGACCGGCGGGACGATGGCGTTCCTGCTCGTGGCCGGCGGCGTGGGCGTGTACGCGCTCTATGACCACTTCAACGGCAACATCAGCACCATCGACGTCGGCGACGCCGCCAAGGGCGGCGACACGATGGAGGGGCCGCTGAACATCCTGATCATCGGCAACGACGTCCGCACGGGCGAGGGCAACACGAGTTACGGAAACAAGGACAACGTCACCGGCCACGCCGACACGACGTTCCTCTTCCACGTCTCGGAGGACCGCACCAACGCGACGGCCCTGAGCATTCCCCGGGACCTCAAGATCAAGATCCCGGACTGCCCGACGAAGCAGCCGGACGGTTCGACCAAGGTCATCCCCGGCTCGGTCACGACCACGAAGTTCAACGAGTCGTTCGGCGTGAACGGCCGCGACCCGGGCTGCACGATGCGCACCGTGAAGGACCTCACGGGCGGGATCGAGATCAACCACTTCATGATGGTCGACTTCAACGCCGTCAAGACGCTGTCGACCGCGGTCGGCGGCGTGAAGGTCTGCCTGAACAAGCCCATCCGCGACAAGAGCTACTCCAAGCTCAACCTCTCGAAGGGCGAGCACACGATCATGGGCGAGGACGCGCTCGCGTTCCTCCGCAACCGGCACGGTCTCGGCAACGAGAGCGACCTGGACCGGATCAAGATGCAGCAGCAGTTCCTCGCCTCGATGATCCGGCAGATGAAGGAGGACACGCTCGACAGTCCGACGAAGCTCTACAAGGTCGCGGACGCAGCTACCAAGGCGCTCACGGTGGACAAGGGCATAGGCACCGCCATGAAGCTGACCACCCTCGCCAAGGAGCTCGGCAAGGTCGACCTGAAGAACATCAGCTTCATGACCGTTCCGGTGGTCGACAACCCGGACGAGCCGCCGAACAAGAGGGCGACCGTCGTCCTCGACCAGGTCAAGGCGCCGCAGGTGTTCAGCATGGTGCAGAACGACGTCTCCTTCACCGAGGTGAAGAAGAAGCAGCAGGACGCCAAGAACGCGCAGGCTCAGGCCCAGGCGAAGCTGCTCCAGGGACCGCGCGCCGAAGCCGTCGACGTACGCGTCGACGTCTACAACGGCAGCGGCATCCAGGGCGCGGCGCAGTCGACGATCAACTGGCTGCAGGTCGAGCAGGGCGTGACGCGGTCCACGAACAAGGCCAACGCCCCCGAGAAGGCGGCGAAGACCACGCTCACGTACGCACCGAACCAGGCCGACCAGGCCCGCAAGCTCGCTGACCTGATGGGTCTGCCTGCCACGGCGCTCAAGCCCGGCACCACGGACGCCGCGGAGCGCGAGCCCATGACGCTCGTCCTCGGTTCCGACTTCAAGGGCGCGGGGGTGCCCATCACCGCTCCGGTGAAGGCCCCGGATGTGGGACAGGTGGAAGCCGACAAGAAGGTGTGCGCCCAGTGACCCGGGAACACCGGGCCGTGGCGCATTCCTGAGACGAGGGGGACCAGGGGTGGGACAGAACAGCGTGCGCAGGGAGGGGACGCGGGAGCGCGTCCCGCACGCCCGCGATTTGGGCTGGGACGAGAGTCTCTATGGGGATGGGGACGGGGGCGAGCGCGCTTCGGCCGACCGCGCTTCGGCCGACCGCGCTTCGGCCGACCGGACGTCGGGCGAGGGGACTTCGGGCGACGGGGGCAAGGGCGGCAGTGCAGGCGAAGGGGGCCGTACGAGCCACCGGCGCAAGGGACCGCGCAGACGCGCCAAGAAGAGCGGCAAACGCAAGGTGCTGCGCTGGGTCGCGGCGACCCTGTCGTTCCTGATACTTGGGACGGCCGCCGCCGGATACCTGTACTACCAGCACCTCAACAACAACATCCGCGGCGGCAGCCGCGCCGGCGGCGACAGCGGCGTGAAGAAGGCCGCGCCGAACGCGCTCGGCGACACCCCGCTCAACATCCTGCTGATCGGCTCCGACAGCCGCGCCGACGCCAAGAACGTGGCGCTCGGCGGCGGAAAGAACGAGCGGGACCGCAAGCCGCTCGCCGACGTGCAGATGCTGCTGCACATCTCGGCGGACCGGAAGAACGCCAACATCATCTCGATCCCGCGCGACACGATCGTCAGGATCCCGGAGTGCAAGGACGAGAAGGGCACTACGTACCCTGCCACGACCACCAGCCCCATCAACGAGACCCTGGCCCGCGGCGGTCCGGGCTGCACCCTCACCACGTGGGAGAGCATCACCGGCGTCTACATCGACCACTGGATGATGGTCGACTTCGCGGGTGTGGTCGCGATGGCGGACGAGGTCGGCGGCGTCCCGGTCTGTGTGAAGACCGGCGTCCACGACAGGTCGACCCGACAGGTGAAGGGCGGTTCCGGCCTGAAGCTGAAGGCAGGAACCACCGAGATCAAGGGCGAGCAGGCGCTCCAGTGGCTGCGCACCCGGCACGCGTTCGGCAACGACCAGAACCGCGCCAAGGCCCAGCACATGTACATGAACGGCATGATGAAGAAGCTCCAGGAGCAGAACGCCTGGACCGACACGGGGCGGCTCACGGGCCTGGCGGAGACCGCCACGAAGGCGCTTACGGTCTCCGACGAGATCCGTTCGGTGTCGAAGCTCTTCGATCTGTCGATGCAGCTCAAGAACGTGCAGCTCGACCGTCTCACGACGGCGACGGTCCCCACGGTCGCCTGGTCCGGGAACAAGGACAAGCTGGAGATGGTGCAGAGCTCCGCCGACAAGATGTGGGCGATGCTCCGCGACGACGTCGCCTTCGACAAGAACGGTGACCCGGCCGGCGCCAAGCCGTCCGCGTCCGCCTCCGCGAAGCCGAAGGGCCCGACGGCGGCCGCGCCCGGGACGCTCGGCGTCACAGTCGTCAACGGCACGGCGGGTGACGGTCAGACGGCCACGGAGGGCCGGGCCAGCACGATGGCCGAGACCCTGCAGGGCAAGGGGTTCACCCAGGCGGAAGCCTCGCGGAACGCGGAGCCCCGCAAGGACACCGTGGTCAAGTACCCCAAGTCGAGCGGCGATCAGGGCAAGGCGGACGCGCTGTCCGTGGCCAAGGCGCTCGGACTGCCCGACTCGGCCGTCCGCGCGGACGCCGAGGCGGAGAGCATCACCCTTGTCATCGGCGCGGACTGGCGCGAGGGCGCCACGTACGAGAAGCCGAAGACCGAGGCGGGCGACCTGCCGGAGGGCGCGGACGACAAGGTGGCCTGCATGGACGTCTACAGCGTCTACAAGTGGGACGGCAAGAGCTGACCGCGTAGGACGTGTTACGGCGACGGCCGGGCCCCCGCACAGGGACCCGGCCGTCGCCGTATTCGTACCTCGTACCTCGTACCTCGTACGGAAGTGATCAGACCTTCGCGGTCTTCACGGCCGGGCGGCGGCTCGCGATGACCTTCTTCGCGAGGGCGCGCGGGCTGGTGAGGAAGCCGTAGCCCCAGGACATGTGCATCGTCGCGAGGGCCAGCGGGATCTGGAGGCGGGCCTTCAAGGGGAGGCCCTTGCCCGCCGGGATCGAGCCCGCGATGATCGCGGCCAGATAGCCGGCCGGGATCAGGAAGCCCAGCGGGGTGAGGACCGCGCCCACCACCACACCGGCCGCGATCGCGCAGACGGCGGTCGGCGGGGCGAGGTAGCGGAGGTTGATGGAGCCCTGGTGGTAGCGGGCCACGACATGGCGCCAACGGCCGTAGTCCTTGTACTGCTTCGCCAGCGCGCGCACGCTCGGCCGCGGGCGGTACTGGACGCGCAGCTCGGGCGAGAACCAGATCAGGCCGCCGGCCTCGCGGATACGGAAGTTCAGCTCCCAGTCCTGGGCGCGGATGAACTCGACGTTGTAGCCGTCCTGCTGCTCAAGCGCCTCGCGGCGGAAGACACCCAGATACACGGTCTCGGCCGGGCCCGCCTCGCCGCCGGTGTGGAAGGCCGCGTTGCCGACGCCGATCTTCGAGGTCATCGCTGCGGCGACCGCGTGCTCCCAGTCGTTCTCGCCCTCGGCGTGCATGATGCCGCCGACGTTCTGCGCGCCCGTCTCCTCCAGGAGGCGGACGGCGGTCGCGATGTAGTTCGGCGAGAGCATGCCGTGACCGTCGACCCGCACCACGACCGGGTGGCGGGAGGCCTTGATCGCCGCGTTGAGGGCGGCGGGCGTCCGGCCTGTGGGGTTCGGCACGGTGTGGACCCGAGGGTCTTCTCGTACGAGTTCGGCGGCGATCTCGTCGGTACGGTCCGTGGAGGGGCCCAGCGCGATCACCACCTCCATCTCGCCGTCGTACTCCTGCTGGAGGATGTGACGGACCGAGTTGCGCAGGTGCCGCTCCTCGTTGAGGACCGGCATGATCACGGAGACGGGGGGCTGCATGTGTTCCTCGGGGGTCCGGGGGTCGTCCCCCGGGAGACAGCAGTATCGCCGGACACGTTACCGCGAATGGGGGACAGGGAGCGCGTCACGCGGACCGCCGCACCCTTGCGCTGATCGTATGGGCCTACGGTGCTCACGGTTCCCCTTGTCACACCCGCGGAGGTGTCCCCCGGTGCCCACACCGCCCCGCACGCCCCGTCCCCGGCCCGCCGCCCGTCCCGTACCGGGCCGCCGCGTCAGACGGGCCGAGCGGCCAGGGCAGCCAGGGCGGCCCCGGTGGGGCATGCGGATGGCGACGACGCTGTCCGTGCTCGTCCTGGGCGCCGGCGGGATCGGCCACGCGCTGGTCACCGGCCTGGACACCGGGATCACCCGGGTCGACCCGTTCAAGGACATGAAGAACCGCCCCCAGGCCGGGCACGGCATGAACCTGCTGGTCGTCGGCACGGACGGGCGCGACGGGATCACGGAGGAGCAGCGCAGGGCGTACCGGCTGGGCGGGGAGCCCTGCCACTGCACGGACACGGTGATGATCGTGCACATCAGCCAGGACCGGGAGCGGGCGAGCGTGGTGAGCCTGCCCCGTGACTCGTACGCCGAGATGCCCGAGCATGTCGACACGACCACGGGGACGCTCCACCAGGCGCACCCGGTGAAGCTGAACGCCGCGTACGCCGAGGGCGGGCCCGGGCTCACGGTGCGGACCGTCGAGAGCATGACGGGCGTCAAGATCGACCACTATCTGGAGGTCGACTTCACCAGCTTCATGAAGACGGTCGACGCGGTCGGCGGGGTGGAGATCTGTACGACGCGGCCGATGAAGGACCCGTACACCGGGCTCGACCTGGCGGCCGGGCCGCACGAGCTGACCGGCGGGCAGGCGCTGCAGTACGTACGCTCGCGCCATGTCGACGGGGCGGCCGACATCGGCCGGATGCAGCGCCAGCAGCGCTTCCTCGCCGCGCTGGTCGACCGGGCGACGAGCGGCGGGGTGCTGCTGAACCCGGTGCGGTTCCAGGAGGTGGCCACGACGATGCTGAGTTCGGTGCGGGTCGACCGGGGCTTCGGTACGGAACAGCTGCTGGCCCTCGCGAAGGCGATGCGGGGCTTCACCCCGGCGTCGTCGGAGTTCGTCTCCGTACCGGTCGGGGAGATGAGCTTCCCGGTGAAGGGCATCGGCTCGACGGTGAAGTGGGACGCGCCCAAGGCGCAGAAGCTCTTCCAGGCCCTGCGGGACGACCAGCCGCTCGCGCCGCGGCGGGAGGCGGCGAAGGGCCCGGGGCCGGCCGTGGTGGACGTGGCGCCGAAGACGATCCGGGTGCAGGTCTACAACGGGACGCGGACGGACGGCCTGGGCCGCAAGGTGGACGACGCGCTGCGGGCCGCGGGCTTCGACACGACGCGCGCGCCGCGCACCGGGGACGGGCCGGAGCGGGCCCGCACGCTCGTGGAGTACGACCCCGGCTGGGACCGCTCGGCGAAGTCGCTGGCGGCGGCGTTGCCGGGGGCGGAGTTGCGGGAGGTGAGGGGGCTGGGCGGGATGCTGCGGGTTCTTGTGGGCGGGGACTACAAGGGGGTTTCGCCCGTGCGGGCGGCCGACACGTCCAAGGGGCCGTTCGAGGCGGTGACCGGGGACCGGGTGGTTTGTCCGTAGGCACCGGTCTTGGGGTGCGGGGGCAGTCGGAGCGGACGCGCCCGCCAGGGCGCCGTCCCGTGTGCCCACCCGTCCCGCCCCAGCGGGACGATTGCCCACAACGGGGTGAGGTGGGCGGCTCTCAGTCCTCGTAGCCCTCGGCCGCTCTCTGTTCCCTCAGGTCCTTGATTGCGCGGCGGCGGGCCAGGCGGTGGGTGCGGCGGATCTGGGCCTCCTGGTAGCGGCGCTTGTCCCGCTCCGTCTCGGGGATGACCGGCGGCACGGAGCGCGGCTTGCCGTCGGCGTCGACGGCCGCGAAGACCAGGTAGGCGGAGCCGACCTGCTGAGCGGGGGTGGACTCGTTCCAGCGTTCGGCCATGACCCGGACGCCGACCTCCATGGAGGACCGGCCGGTCCAGTTGACCTGCGCCTTCACATGCACCAGGTCCCCGATCCGTACCGGCTCCAGGAACACCATCTCGTCCATGGACGCCGTCACGGCCGGCCCGCCGGAGTGGCGGCCCGCGACAGCGCCCGCCACGTCGTCCACCAGCTTCATGATCACGCCGCCGTGCACCGTACCCAGGAGGTTGGTGTCGTGGCTCGTCATGATGTGGCTGAGGGTGGTGCGGGACGCGGAGGTGGGCTTGCCCGGAATATCGCCTTCCGGGCGGTCCGTGCGCTGGGCCTGGTCTGTCATGCCCTCCACCTTATGCCGGGTCCCGGACCCGTCCCCTTTGCATCAGCTTGGCAACAGCGCCGCCCCGATTCCCCACCCGGCCTGTCGGGCCGGAGGCGGCGGCCTGCACACTGGTCCGCATGAATGACTGGCCCGAAGACAGCGGATACGGCCGTGGCGGAGCGAACTCGCAGCCCGAGGGCGCTCGCCGGATGCGCCATGTGCAGCGCCCGCAGGTCCCTCAGCAGCCGCAGCAGTACGGCCAGGGACAGCAGGGCTACAACCCGAACTTCACGCAGCAGCAGGCGACGGGGTACGACAGCGGCTACAACACCGGACAGGTCTACGGCGGCCCGCAGGGCGGAGGCCGCGGCACCGTACCGCCGCAGCACGACCCCCGGTACGCGCCCCAGCCGCAGCCCGGCCGCCCCGCCCCGGACTGGCGTCGCCGGGTCAAGATCGGCTCGATCGTCCTGGTCGTCGCCCTGCTCGGCTGGAGCGTCGGCACCTACGCCTGGGCCAGCTCCCGGATGCGTAACGAGGTCGATCTCGCCAAGGTCATCGAGCGGCCGGCCGAGGGCGACTGCACGACGTATCTGATCGTCGGCTCCGACAGCCGTGAGGGCATGTCGGCCGAGGAGAAGAAGAAGCTGCACACCGGTTCCGCCGAGGGCAAGCGGACCGACTCGATGATGATCCTCGCGGCCTGCTCCAGCGGGAACACGATGGTCTCGCTCCCCCGCGACTCGTGGGTCACCATCCCGTCCTTCGTCGGCTCGGAGTCCGGCAAGAAGTACGGGGCGCGCGGCGGCTCCAAGCTCA
The DNA here is from genome assembly GCF_055563935.1 of Streptomyces sp. NPDC029169. Lineage (NCBI taxonomy): Bacteria > Bacillati > Actinomycetota > Actinomycetes > Kitasatosporales > Streptomycetaceae > Streptomyces > Streptomyces sp. NPDC029169. Next base: position 309,692 of record NZ_JBVHXA010000008.1, on the reverse strand, counting down.
ACGCGGCGTACGCGATGGACGGGCCGGAGCTCCTGGTCCGTACGGTCGAGTTCAACACCGGGCTCCGCATCGACCACTACGCGGAGATCGGCTTCGCCGGTTTCGCGAACATCGTGGACGCGCTCGGCGGTGTCGAGCTGAACATCGAGAAGGGCTTCAAGGACAAGAAGTCCGGCGCCGACTTCCAGGCGGGCGAGCAGACCCTCAACGGCGAGCAGGCCCTCGCCTTCGTCCGTACCCGGTACGCGTTCGCCGAGTCGGACCTCGCGCGGACGAAGAACCAGCAGAAGTTCCTCTCCGCCCTGGCCAACCAGGCGGCGACGCCGGGCACGATCCTCAACCCGTTCAAGCTGTACCCGACGCTGGGCGCCGGCCTGGACACGCTGGTCGTGGACAAGGACATGTCGGTGTACGACCTCGGCAAGATGTTCTTCGCGATGAAGGGCATCAGCGGCGGCGACGGGAAGTCGATGAACATCCCGATCTCGGGCAGCGCGCCGCAGGGCTCGCTGAAGTGGGACATGCCGAAGGTGAAGCAGCTGGTGTCGCAGATCCAGAACGACGAGCCGGTGACGGTGACGTCGGACCGCTGACGGGCGGGGGCGACCGGCGGGGTGACCGGCGGGTAGGGGCCTAGCCTGAGAGAGAGGTTTCCTACCCGAGCACCCGAGGCGGTGTGTCATGTCCGAGGAGAGCAGGTACTGGGCTTCTGGAAACTGGCAGGTCTCCGAGGGCGATGTCGACGAGTTCGTCGACCGCTGGAGGGCCTTCCTCACGTGGACCAGGGAGGCCAACGACGGCTTCCTCTCCGCGCGGCTCATCCGTGATCTGAACGAGCCGCGCCACTTCGTGTCCTTCTCCTCCTGGCGGGACCCGGCGGCGATGAAGGAGTGGCAGAGCAAGCCCGAGTTCGCCGAATACTTCGGCGCATGCCGGGCCCTGTGCGACGACATGTCGAGCGGCGGTTACGAGCTGGCTGTGGCCGTGTGAGCGAGTAGAACCGCCGTCACCGAGTCGGTCGTCGGCCCCCGTCGGCGTGGCCCGACGCCGGGCCGACGTCCTCTTCGCGATGTCCCGCGACTCCACCTCGGACGGCACCGCGCGCCCCCTCGGAGTACTGACCCCCACCCCTGGGACCCCCATCAGATCCGGAGCCTGTCGGCAGGAGAGTGGTGGGTGACGGCAAGCGACGCGTGTTGCCGGAGATGTCCTGATCATCCTGCTACGTTCCTGCTCGCGTGCCACCCCCCTGCGACCTCGGCAGTGGTTGCTGACGTGCAGTGTCGTGTTGGGCGCATACCGACCTCACAGCAATGAGGAGCGTACGTAGTGATCAGATCCGTACCGCTGAGGCGCCCCCTTGGGGCAGCGTTCTTGGCCGTATCACTCGCCGGCGTGTTCGGCATGCAGGCGTCGCCGGCTCTGGCGCTGGCCGCAGCCCAGCCGTTGTGTTCGACGGCGGACGTGCTGGACGGCAGCCACTTCGAGATCGACGAGAACGCCAACCTGGTCGTCAACGGTGCGGCGGCCACCTGCATCGACTGGCTCGCCGGTGGCACGGGCACCCAGTTCCGCAGCGGCGTGCTGGTGAAGCCCGACAGGCCGAGCGGATCCAACGACAACTCGTTCGGCCAGGGCACGGACGAGAACGACACGACCCCGACGATCGTGACCGGCTCGGTCCCGCCCAACAAGAGCGACCTGCGGAACTTCGGCGTCTACACGGAGACGAACACGACGCCGAAGTTCCTCGAACTGTTCTGGCAGCGGGTGAACAGTCCGCAGGGCACCACGAACATGGACTTCGAGCTGAACCAGAAGTTCTGCAACCCGTTCGGCCAGCCGACGAACTGTGCGGACAACGGGCCCGTCGAGACCGCCACCCCGGTCCGCACTGTGGGCGACAAGCTGATCACGTACGACCTCTCCAGGGGCGGCACCGTTCCGACCATCTCCATCCGCGAGTGGGGCGGCACGGTCTGGGGCCCTGCGAACGTCATCAGCGATGGCGCGAACCCGGACGCGCTGGGTTCGGTCAACACCAGCACCATCACCGCCGCCAATTCGGGCGGCCTCGGCCAGCTGGACCCGTTCACCTTCGGTGAGGCGGCGATCTCCTTCGACGCGCTCTTCCCGCCCGGCTCCGACTGCAGGACGTTCGGCTCTGCCTACGTGAAGAGCCGCGCCTCGGACTCGTTCAACTCCGAGCTGAAGGACTTCATCGACCCCACGCGGGTGAACATCACCAACTGCACGTCGCTCATCACCACCGCGACGCCGAGCGTGACGATCGGCGACCCGATCCGTGACACCGCCACCCTCGGCGGGGGCGCCAGCCCGACCGGAACGATCCTCTTCGAGCTCTTCAACAACGCGCAGTGCAGCGGCACGCCGGTCTTCACCAGCACCGTCAACGTGAACGGCAACGGCAACTACAACTCCGCGCAGTTCACCCCGACCGCCGTCGGCACCTACTTCTGGACCGCCGAGTACAGCGGTGACTCGAACAACTCGCCGTCCTCCACCTCCTGCGGCGATGCCAACGAGTCGTCCGTGGTGACCAAGACGATGCCGTCGATCACCACAGACCTCTCCGCCGACGAGATCATCGTCAACGGCACGGCGTTCGACACAGCGACGCTGACCAACGCGACCCCCGACGCGGGCGGCACGGTCACGTACACCGTGTACACCGACGCGGCATGCACGCAGAACCCGCGTGACGCCGGCACGAAGACGGTCGTGAACGGAGCCGTGCCCAATTCGAACACGCTGACGTTCACCACGACCGGCACCTTCTGGTGGCAGGCCAGCTACAGCGGCGACGCCAAGAACAACCCCGCGACGAGCGCCTGCGAGACCGAGCCGCTGAGGGTGGTCAAGGCGGCCGCGAACATCTCGACCGAGCAGTTCGTGTACCCGCAGGACAGCACTACGGTCACCGCCACGGCCGGTGGGCAGCCGACCGGAACCGTCGTGTTCAAGCTGTACGGCCCCAACGACACCACCTGCTCGATGCCGCTCCTCACCACGGCCCCGATTCAGCTGGTCAACGGCCAGGCCTCGACCAACAACACCACCTTCCGGGTGGACGCCGACAACGACGGCGACTACAAGTGGACGGCCGCGTACAGCGGTGACGACACCCACGACCCCGTCACCAGCCAGTGCGGTGCGGAGCACACGAACATCACGATCACCGACAGCTAGTTCTGCGGCGCGGATGATCCTCTGACACCGCGACGCAACACTGCGGCCCCCGGCACGATGCCGGGGGCCGCAGCCGTACCGCCTACGCCACGCCCTACGGGAGGTTGCGGGTCAATGATGCGCTGGACCTGGTTGGTGTCTTCGTAGATCCGCGGCGCCGAAGAAGGTCAGGTCACCGTCCACGCGCTCGGACTTGGCGGCGACGGGAAGTCGATGAACATCCCGATCGCGGGCAGCGCGCCGCAGGGCTCGCTGAAGTGGGACATGCCGAGGGTGAAGCAGCTCGTGTCGCAGATCCAGAACGACGAGAAGGTCACGGTGACGTCGGACCGCTGACCTTCCGTGCGCCCGCACGGGAAAGGCCCGCCGGCTCACGGCGGATTCCAGCGATCGTCGCAACACTTGATCAGTTGTGTGCGGTCCCAAGCAGTTCAGAGAGGCGCTCGGCTGGGCTTTCCCAGCCGAGCGCCTTTCTGGGTCTGGCGTTCAGCTCCGCGGCCACCGCGCGTAGGTCCTCGGGTGTGTGCCGGGAGAGGTTCGTTCCTTTCGGGAAGTACTGCCGGAGCAGGCCGTTGGTGTTCTCGTTGGATCCGCGCTGCCAGGGGCCGTGGGGATCACAGAAGAACACGGGCACGTCGGCGGCTGCCGAGAACACGGGGTGGTGTGCCATCTCGGCGCCTTGGTCCCAGGTCAGGGAGCGTTTCAGGTGGGCGAGGAAGGGTTTGAAGGCTGCAGTGAGAGCGGTGCTCAGCCCCAGCGGGCTGTAGCCGTGCGGGAGGTGCACGAGCAGCGTGTATCGCGTGCTGCGCTCGACCAGAGTGCCGATCACTGAGCCGCTCTTCTCGCCGACGATCAGGTCGCCCTCCCAGTGGCCGGGAACGGAACGGTCTGCTGCTTCGGCCGGGCGCTCGCTGATCACCGTCATCGATCGGCCGAGGCGTGGCCGGCGCTCGTGGGCTTGTCGCCGGGGCTTGCGCAGGGACCGGCCGGTACGAAGGCGTCGGGTGAGCTCGTGCTGTAGGCCCTCGTCGCCCCGCGCATAGAGGGCGCGGTAGATCGTTTCGTGTGCGACGTGCCTCTCGGGCCGATCGGGGAACTGGGTGCGAAGCACGTTCGCGATCTGCTCTGGACTCCACCGCAGCGCCAGGCGCTCCTGGACGAAGGCCCGCAGCTCAGGGACCTGTTCGACCTTCCTTGGCTTCGGCCGCAGCCGACGCGTTTCCGCACGCTTGTGGGCTGCGAACGGCCGGTAGTACGACGAGTGGCGCCGCCCTACGTTGGAGTTGCCATTGCGCCTGACTTCGCGGCTGATGGTCGAGGGACTTCGTCCCAGCTTGGCCGCGATCTGGCGGATGGAGAACCTCTCTCGCAGCAGGTCAGCGATCTGGATGCGCTCGGCCTCGGAGAGATAGCGGCAAGAGGCGGCGGCCTGCCGCCTCACCCTCTCCGCATGGAGAGGGTGAGGGGCGAAGTCGCGACGCTCGCCCGTGATGGGCTGCACCGCGGGCCTCAGCTGCTTGCCTACGGCCCTCGAGGTCTTCGAACGCTCTGCCCCACCGTTCAGCCATTCCTGTCCGGTTCGACGGTTGATGCCGACGATCCGACTAGCCGATCTGATGCTCACGCCATCGTGAACGAGTTCAAGAAACCTTCGTCGCTCCTCGGCCTTCGGCCGACCTCGTCCAGCTCCGCTGTCCATCGCATCCCATGCATCGCTTGGGCGTTGCGACGATCGCTAGAACTCAAGCACGACCGGTGGGGCCTTTCTCTGTTGCTCAGCGGACAGACGCGACCCAGGTCACGGGTCGATGTCGAGGACGCAGTTGTACACGCCCGGCGGCAGGTTGTTGATGTTGAGCTGCACGGAGGCCCCGGGATCCCCGGGGCCCGCGCTGTGGCTGTTGCACGTGATGGTGGACACGATCTCGCCCGACCCCTTGTCGTCGATGCGCACCAGGACGTCCGCCAGCGGCGCGTTCGTGAACGTGGCGGTGGCCGCGGTGGTCGCGCAGGTCGACCCGGCGACGACCGTGACCTGCTGGTTCGTCTGGGTCGCGGCGCCGTATCCCGGGGGAGGCGTCTTCTCGTTGATGGTGTACGTGCCGGCCGCGAGCCCCGATACGCAGACCTCGCCGGTGGTCGGGTCCTCGTCGGGCACCGCCATGGACCCGTCGTCGGTCACGTCCTGGTTGTAGCCGCCGGGGCCGGTGATGTTGAAGACCGTGCCGGTCCGGTTGACCAGGGGGTTGCCCTCCTTGGTGCTCTTCTTGAAGATCTTGAGCGCGCCGGGGCGGGCCACCTCGCCGATGCAGAACGAGATGTGGCTGAGGCCGTAGAAGCGGTTGTTGCTCGGGTTGACCGGGGAGTGGAGCCCCGTGTCGGCCGTGTTGCCACCGGGCCGGTAGTCGTAGAAGTTGACGTTCGGACCGCCCTTGACGGCGACACCGAGGGCGGTGAAGTCACCAGTGAAGGTGTAGTCGAACACCTGCCCCTGCGTGGCGTTGCGGACGTCAATGGTGAGCGAGCCCGTCAGCCCGTTGAAGGACAGCGGGATCGGGGTTTCGTCGTTCGCTTCCGAGGGGTCGTTGATCCGGTGCTCGAACAGATAGGCGCCCGGCATGAGCTGGGCACAGTTCTGGTTGCCCACTGCCTCCACGGGCTGCTCGCCGTCCCCGCTCGGGGGCCCGGCCACCCGCGGCTGGGCGCCCGCCGTGGCGGCGAAGGGGAGGGCGAGCGCCGTGGCCACGCCCACGCAGAGCAGCGAGGCCCTGAGTCTCGCCCGCCTCGGCCGTGTCGTTTCCCGGGATGCTCCAACGGTTACTGCCATGTGGTTGCTCCACCTTTCGTGCACGAGACCCCGGCCATGTCTCTGGCCAGTCGGGCGTCGAGCCATCGCAGAGTTTCGCCAGAGATCGAGCTCCCACGGCCACGCCACGAGCATCACTACGCCGACCAGACGCAGCCAACAGCCCGGTAGGCCCAGTGCCGTGACGCATTCGGAGCAGCCGTGACGCCTACAGCCACGTGCCGGCGCCGGAAGGGGCTCCAGCCGTGCAACCGGCGGGTAGGGGCCTAGCCTGAGCGGAGGGGAACCCCTGCCGAGGTGGTGTGTGCCGTGTCCGAGGACAGCAAGTACTGGGCTTCTGGAAACTGGCAGGTCTCCGAGGGTGATGTCGACGAATTCGTCGACCGCTGGCGGGCCTTCCTCACCTGGACCAAGGAGGCCAATGACGGCTTCCTCTCGGCGCGGCTCATCCGTGATCTGAACGAGCCGCGCCATTTCGTTTCCTTCTCCTCCTGGCGAGACCCGGCAGCGATGAAGGAGTGGCAGAGCAAGCCCGAGTTCGCCGAGCTCTTCGGCGCCTGCCGCGCCCTGTGCGAGGACATGTCGAGTGGCGGGTACGAACTGGCTGTCGCTGTGTGAAGCAACGAGGGAAGCGCGTTTCACTCGATGCCGCGAAGGAGCCCGCTCTCCAGCAGGTCGAGCGCGCCCGGCGGCTTCCGGATGTGCGGTGCGCACCCCGGGCAGGCGTAGACGTTGAACCCCGGGCCCGAGCCCGCGTGCACCTCGGAGACGACCACGGGGTCCGCGGTGAGCCGCTCGCAGCGGACGCACATCCGCGCGGGCACCCGGGCGGGGCGTCGCGCGGCCATCAGGCCGCACCGACGAGGCCGACGAGGTGCGTGTCGAGATCGATCCCGAAGTCCGCGGCGAGGACGAGCGCGAGGCGGCGGCTCCGTTGCTCATCGGCCCGCAGGTACGGACGTACCAGCGCCGTCTCCGTACCGTCGAGTGGGACGTCGAGCCCGTACGGCGAGCGGGGGGTGGGGAGTTGGGCCGCCGGGGGCGGGGTGAATCCGGGCACGGGCGGTGCGCACAGGCGTCCTGCGGCGCGCGACACGCTCCGTAAGGCCGTGCAGGTCCTCAAGGACGAAGGGCTGGTCCACACGGTCACGGGCATGGGCGTCTACGTCGTCGACGAGACGACCAAGTAACGGCAGTGGCCCCCGGCATACCGCCGGGGGCCGTGGCCGTACCGCCTACGCCGCGCCCTACGGGAGGTTGCGGGCCATGACGATGCGCTGGACCTGGTTGGTGCCTTCGTAGATCTGGGTGATCTTGGCGTCGCGCATCATGCGCTCGACGGGGTAGTCGCGGGTGTAGCCGTAGCCGCCGAGGAGCTGGACGGCGTCGGTGGTGACCTCCATGGCGACGTCGGAGGCGAAGCACTTGGCCGCGGCGCCGAAGAACGTCAGGTCGCTGTCGACGCGCTCGGACTTGGCGGCGGCGGCGTAGGTGAGCTGGCGGGCGGCCTCGAGCTTCATGGCCATGTCGGCGAGCATGAACTGCACGCCCTGGAAGTCGGCGATCGGCTTGCCGAACTGCTTGCGCTCCTGCACGTAGCCCTTGGCGTAGTCCAGGGCGCCCTGGGCGATGCCCAGGGCCTGGGCGGCGATGGTGATCCGGGTGTGGTCCAGGGTCTTCATCGCGGTGGCGAACCCGGTGCCCTCCGCGCCGATCATCCGGTCGGCGGGGATGCGGACGTTGTCGAGGTAGACCTCGCGGGTCGGGGAGCCCTTGATGCCCAGCTTCTTCTCCGGCGCGCCGAAGGAGACGCCCTCGTCGCCCTTCTCCACGACGAACGCGGAGATGCCCTTGGAGCGCTTGTCGGGGTCGGTGACGGCCATCACCGTGTAGAACTCCGACACCCCGGCGTTGGTGATCCACCGCTTCACACCATTGAGCACCCAGAAGTCGCCGTCGCGGACCGCACGGGTCTTCATCCCCGCCGCGTCCGAGCCGGCGTCGGGCTCGGACAGGCAGTACGAGAACATCGCATCGCCCTTGGCCAGCGGACCGAGGTACTTCTGCTTCAGCTCCTCCGAACCCGACAGGATCACCGGCAGCGAGCCGAGCTTGTTCACCGCCGGGATCAGCGAGGAGCTGCCGCACGCCCGGGCGACCTCCTCGATCACGATCACCGTCGCCAGCGCGTCCGCGCCCGCGCCGCCGTAGGACTCCGGCACGTGCACCGCGTGCAGGTCCGCCGCGACCAGCGCGTCCAGCGCCTCCTGCGGGAACCGGGCCTCCTCGTCGACGGCCGCCGCGAACGGCGTGATCTTCGCCTCCGCCAGCGCACGGACCGTCTCCCGGAGCATCTCGTGCTCCTCGGACAGGCGATACAGGTCGAAATCAGACGAACCCGCCACGTTCATTCACTCCCAGACTCTGCTAACTACCGTTAAGTAACCCAAAGGGTAGGGCGTGTCCGGGCGGCGGGCCAGGGCCCGACTATGCTCGGGCAGGCATTCCGCCCGACCTCACTGGAGTCCCGTATGGCCCTCAAGATCACCGTGATCGGCACCGGCTACCTCGGCGCCACACACGCAGCGGCCATGGCGGAGCTCGGCTTCGAGGTCCTCGGCCTCGACGTCGTGCCCGAGAAGATCGAGCTGCTCGCCACCGGTCGCGTACCGATGTACGAGCCCGGCCTGGAGGAGCTGCTCTCCCGGCACGTCGCCGGGATCGAGGGGTCGACGGGGCGACTGCGCTTCACGACCTCGTGGGAGGAGGTCGGCGCCTTCGGCGACGTGCACTTCGTCTGTGTGAACACGCCGCAGAAGCACGGTGAGTACGCGTGTGACATGTCGTACGTCGACGCGGCGTTCGGCTCACTGGCGGGCGTGGTGCGGGACGGCGCGCTGGTCGTCGGCAAGTCGACCGTGCCGGTCGGCTCGGCCGAGCGGCTGGCGGCGCTGCTGCCGGAGGGTGTGGAGCTGGCCTGGAACCCGGAGTTCCTGCGGGAGGGCTTCGCCGTGAACGACACGCTGCGCCCGGACCGGGTGGTGGCGGGCGTGCGGAGCGAGCGGGCGGAGAAGCTGCTGCGCGAGGTGTACGCCGGGCCGATCGGCGAGGGCACTCCCTTCGTGGTGACGGACTTCCCGACCGCGGAGCTGGTGAAGACCGCGGCGAACTCCTTCCTGGCGACCAAGATCTCCTTCATCAACGCGATGGCGGAGGTCTGCGAGGCCGCGGGCGGCGACGTCGCGAAGCTGGCGGAGGCGATCGGCTACGACGAGCGGATCGGGTCCAAGTTCCTGCGGGCCGGGATCGGCTTCGGCGGCGGCTGCCTGCCGAAGGACATCCGCGCGTTCATGGCGCGGGCGGGCGAGCTGGGCGCGGACCAGGCGCTGACCTTCCTGCGCGAGATCGACTCCATCAACATGCGGCGGCGCGGCCAGATGGTCGAGATGGCGCGGGACGCGGTGGGTGGCGGGTCGTTCCTGGGGAAGCGGGTCGCGGTGCTCGGCGCGACGTTCAAGCCGGACTCGGACGACGTACGGGACTCGCCGGCGCTGAACGTGGCGGGCCAGATCCACCTCCAGGGCGGCCAGGTCACGGTGTACGACCCGAAGGGCATGGAGAACGCGCGCCAGCTCTTCCCGACGCTGGGGTACGCGCCGACGGCGCTGGACGCGGTGCGCGGGGCGGACGTGGTGCTGCACCTGACGGAGTGGCGCGAGTTCCGCGACGAGCTGGACCCGGCGGAGCTGGCGGAGGCGGCCGGCTCGCGGGTGATCCTGGACGGCCGCAACGCGCTGGACGCGGAGCGGTGGCGCGGGGCGGGGTGGGTGTACCGGGCGATGGGGCGGCCGCGGGCGTAGGGGGCGACGGGGGCGGGTTCCCTCGCGGGGCGGGTTCCTGGCGGGGCGGGTTCCCTGGCGGGGTGGGTGCCTCGCGGGGTGGGTTCCTCGCGGGGCGGGTGCCTCGCGGGGCCCCCGCCGACGCGCCAGTTTAGCGTTGTGGGCGAGAACCCGACGCCGGGTGCGTTCAGCGCGAAGGTCCCGGCTCCTTCGGGAGGCGGGACCTTCGCGTACTCAGGCCGCGCGGCGCATGCGGGTCGTGCGGGAGAGGAACTCCGCCTCGCGGAGGGTGCGGGTGGCGTTGGCGTGGGAGAGGGCGACCAGGTCCGGGGCGGGCCAGTCGCGGCGGAGGAGTTCGGCGAAGAGCGGTGCGTAGCCGACGGCCGGGTCCGTGGTGTGCGAGAGGCCCACGCAGTGCGGGCCCGCCAGCGCACGGACGCGGTCGAGGGCGCCGGCGGTCGCCGACAGGTCCTCGGTCACCGGGACCATGCACACGCCGCCGTTCTCGCCGATCAGCCCCAGGACGTCGTCCGGCAGCTCCTCCGGGTCCGCGCGGGTCAGCAGGACCGGGGCCCTGGTGAGCGCGAGGGTCCGGCGGATCGACTCCGGGTCGGCCCCGGAGAGGTCCACGACGAGCCCGAGCCGGTTCATCTCCCGTACGGCCTCGCGGGCGAAGCCGTCGAACCGGGTCAGGCCGACCGCCCGTACCCCGAGCGCGTGGTACGCCCGCAGCGCGGCGATCGAGCCGGACAGCGCCGACCAGCTCACCGGGCCCAGGAGCGCGGCGACCCGGCCGCAGTTGACGGCGTGGGCCATCTCGGCGGTGGTGTGCGCGAGGCGCAGGTCCTCGGGGCAGGTGGCGACGAGCGCGCGGATCGCGTCGATCCGCCGCAGCGTGCCGATCACGCCCTCGTCGGGCTCGGTACGCAGGGACCAGAGCTGCGCGGACGTCTCCGCCGCCCGCACCGGCGGAAGGTCCTCGGGGTCGAACGCCCGGGGTGGGTCGGTGTGCCCCTCGACGACGGGCTGCGCCGCGAGCAGCGCTTGCGCGCGGGTCAACTCGTCGAGCGGCGGCGGTTGTTCAGGGATGTCGAGGTCACCGGAGGCGGCGCCGGTGTGCTCGGCGGTGAAGGGGTGGTGATCTTCCAGATCTGCCATGGCGTAACAACTCCGAACTGAACGAGGCAGTACCGCCCACCGTGACACGCAGCCCGACGTGACGGGCGGTGGAGTAGCCCGTTCGGGGGACGACCGGGTCACCACAGCGGGTCACCGCGGAGGGTCATCACACCGGGGGCACCGCCCGGGTCACCCGGCCGGGTCACCAGGCCGGGTCACACGGCCGGGTCACACGGCCGGGTCACACGGCGGGTCACACGGCGGGTCACTCAGCCGGGTCACCACAGCCGAGTCACCACAGCCGGATCCCGACCGGCCGTCACCACGGCCGGTCACCACGGCCGCTCGCCAGAGCAGGCCGCCATGGCCGGGCACCGCGGCCAGGGCCCGACCGGCCGTTCGCCGGTCCCGATCCGCCCGGGCACCCCCGCCCCTCGCCTCGCCCTCAGGGCGTCGGGCCGTCCAGGGAGGCGAGTGTCGCGTTCGACGGGGCGCGGTGGGCGCTCAGGTCTCTGGAGACCGCCTCCGCGTCGCGTAGGGCGCGGACCGCGTTGGACCAGGTGAGCTTCGCGAGGTCCGCGTGGGACCAGCCTCGGTGGAGCAGTTCGGCGATCAGGTTCGGGTAGCCCGCGACGTCGTCGAGACCGGACGGGGTGAACGCCGTACCGTCGTAGTCGCCGCCGATGCCGATGTGGTCGATGCCGGCCACCTCGCGCATGTGGTCGAGGTGGTCCGCCACCGTCGCCGCCGTGGCGATCGGGCGCGGGTTCTCGGCCTCGAAGGCGCGGTGGAGCTTCATCGCCTCGGGGGTGGTGTCGAGGGGGTGGAATCCGTGCGCCCGCAGGTTCTCGTCCGCCCGGGCCGTCCACTCCACGGCCTCGGGCAGGATGAACTTCGGTACGAACGTGGCCATCGCGACACCGCCGTTCGCAGGCAGCCGCTCCAGCACGTCGTCGGGCACGTTCCGCGGGTGGTCGCAGACCGCGAGCGCCGAGGAGTGCGAGAAGATCACCGGCGCGACGGAGGTGGCGAGCGCGTCCCGCATCGTCGTCGCCGCGACGTGCGAGAGGTCGACGAGCATCCCGATCCGGTTCATCTCCCGGACGACCTCGTGCCCGAAGGGGGAGAGCCCCCCGACGCCCGGCTCATCCGTCGCCGAATCCGCCCACGCGGTGTTGTCGTTGTGCGTGAGCGTCATGTACCGCACGCCCAGGGTGTGCAGCGCGCGCAGGGTGGCGAGGGAGTTGTTGATGGAGTGGCCGCCCTCGGCGCCCTTGAGGGAGGCGATACGGCCCTGCTGCCGCGCCGACTCCATGTCGTCCGCGGTCAGCGCGGGGGCGAGATCGGCGGCGTACCGCACGAGGAGCTGGTCGACGATGTCGATCTGCTCCAGGGTGGCGCTGACCGCGTCGTCCCCGGTCAACTCGCAGGACACGTACACCGACCAGAACTGCGCGCCGACCCCGCCGGCGCGCAGCCGGGCGAGGTCGGTGTGGAGCGTGCCGGTCTGGTCGGCCGCGATGTCGAGCCGGTCCAGGTCGTAGTGGACCTGCTTGCGCAGCGCCCACGGCAGGTCGTTGTGGCCGTCGACCACGGGGTGATCCGCGAGCAGTTCGAGCGCCTCCGCCAGACGCTCCGACGCGCTCACCGGGCTGCTCACCTCGCGAAGCCGAACGTCTCCGAGCCCTCGACCTTGGCCCGCAGCCGCTTGCCCTTCTCGGTCGCCTGGTCGTTCAGCTCCTGCTGGAACTCCCGCATCCGGCCGAGGATTTCGGCGTCGTGCGCGGCGAGGATCCGGGCGGCGAGCAGACCCGCGTTGCGCGCGCCGCCCACCGAGACCGTGGCCACCGGCACACCCGCCGGCATCTGCACGATGGAGAGCAGCGAGTCCATGCCGTCGAGGTACTTCAGCGGCACCGGCACGCCGATGACCGGCAGCGGGGTGACCGAGGCGAGCATGCCCGGCAGATGGGCGGCGCCGCCGGCGCCCGCGATGATCGCCTTCAGGCCGCGGTCGGCGGCCTGCTCGCCGTACGCGATCATCTCGCGGGGCATCCGGTGGGCGGAGAGGACGTTGACCTCGTACTCGATCTCGAACTCGTCTAGCGCCTGGGCCGCGGCCTCCATGACCGTCCAGTCGGAGTCGGACCCCATCGCGATGCCAATGAGCGGATTACTCAACGATCGTTCCTCGCAGATAGCCGGCGGCGTGACGCGCGCGCTCCAGCACGTCGTCCAGGTCGTCGCCGTAGGTGTTGACGTGCCCCACCTTGCGGCCGGGCTTCACGTCCTTGCCGTACATGTGGATCTTGAGCTGGGGGTCGCGGGCCATGCAGTGCAGGTAGGCGTAGTACATGTCCGGGTAGTCCCCGCCCAGTACGTTGCACATGACCGTCCACTTCGCGCGCGGGCGGGGGTCGCCCAGCGGCAGGTCGAGGACGGCCCGGACGTGGTTGGCGAACTGCGAGGTGATCGCGCCGTCCTGGGTCCAGTGGCCGGAGTTGTGCGGGCGCATGGCGAGCTCGTTGACGAGGATCCGGCCGTCGCGCGTCTCGAAGAGCTCCACGGCCAGATGCCCGACGACGTCGAGCTCCTTGGCGATCCGCAGCGCGAGCTCCTGGGCCTGTCCTGCCAGCTCGTCCGACAGTCCGGGCGCGGGGGCGATCACGGTGTCGCAGACGCCGTCGACCTGCTGGGACTCGACGACCGGGTAGGCGACGGCCTGGCCGTGCGGGGAGCGGACGATGTTCGCGGCGAGCTCGCGCGTGAAGTCGACCTTCTCCTCGGCGAGGACGGCGACACCCGCCAGGAACGGGTCGCGGGCCTCCTCCTCCGTACGGACGAACCAGACGCCCTTGCCGTCGTAGCCGCCGCGCACGGTCTTGAGGATGACCGGGAAGCCGCCCACCTCCGCCGCGAAGGCGGCCGCGTCCGCCGGATCGGCGACGATCCGGTGGCGGGGGCTCGGTGCGCCGATCTCGTCGAGCTTCGCGCGCATCACCCCCTTGTCCTGGGCGTGCACCAGCGCGGCGAGGCCGGGGCGGATGACGATGCCGTCCGCCTCCAGGGTTCGTAGATGTTCGGCGGGGACGTGTTCGTGATCGAAGGTGATCACGTCACAGCCGCGCGCGAAGTCACGCAGCGTAGCCAGGTCGCGATAGTCGCCTATGACGACCTCGCTCACCACCTGGGCCGCCGAATCCTGCGGGGTGTCACTGAGCAGCTTGAACTTGATGCCGAGGGGGATGCCCGCCTCGTGGGTCATACGGGCGAGCTGACCGCCACCGACCATGCCGACTACCGGGAACGTCACCCTCTTAGGGTATCCGCACGATGCGTGGAGCCTCTCCCGCCTGTGCTTTACGACAGCGGAACGGGATTTTCCGTGGTTTGCAATGTCCCCGGGCGGGCCACAGATGGGCTGGTTAGCATGGCTGGGTGACACATTCGAACGGACGGGGCTGATTGATCACCATGAGTGAACGAAGCGCACTACGTGTGCGGCTTGACCAGCTCACACGCGAGTTCGCGAAGTTCGGCGCGGTCGGTGGTGTCGGCCTGCTGGTGGACCTCGGGGTCTTCAACCTCATCCGCCACTTCACGGATCTGCCCGTCGTCCGGGCGAGCATCATCGCCACGGTCGTCGCGATCGGCTTCAACTATCTGGGCTTCCGGTACTTCACCTACCGGGACCGCGACAAGAGCAGCCGGACGAGGGAGATGTCGCTCTTCCTGCTGTTCAGCGTCGCGGGTCTGGTGATCCAGAACGGTGTGCTGTACGCGGCGACGTACGGTTTCGGCTGGGACACCCCGCTGCAGAGCAACTTCTTCAAGTTCTTCGGGATCGGCGTCGCGACGCTGTTCCGCTTCTGGTCGTACCGGACGTGGGTGTTCCGGACGTTGCCGGCCCGGGAGGCCGTGCAGACCGCGGAATCGTTCCTGGAGCAGGCGCCGAAGCAGTCGACGAGGAAGCAGCCGGACCGGGTGCTCTGAGCCGCGTGTTCTACGGCTTCCAGCGTTCTAGCGGACCGGGCGCTCTCGCGCTTCGTCCTTGCGGCCTCTGACCTCGCGGCTCAGGAAGAGCGCGAAGACCGGGGGATGCTGCTGGAGCAGCTCCAGACGGCCGCCGTCCGCCTCCGCGAGGTCCCGGGCGACGGCCAGACCGATGCCGGTGGAGCTGCGGCCGCTGACCGCCCGCTCGAAGATCCGCGCGCCGAGATCGGCGGGAACGCCCGGCCCCTCGTCGGTGACCTCGATCACGGACTGGTTGCCGGTGACGCGCGTACGGAGCGCCACGGTGCCGCCGCCGTGCATGAGGGAGTTCTCGATCAGCGCGGCGAGGACCTGGGC
Organism: Streptomyces sp. NPDC029169; assembly: GCF_055563935.1. Classification (NCBI taxonomy): domain Bacteria; kingdom Bacillati; phylum Actinomycetota; class Actinomycetes; order Kitasatosporales; family Streptomycetaceae; genus Streptomyces; species Streptomyces sp. NPDC029169. Next base: position 294,368 of record NZ_JBVHXA010000008.1, on the reverse strand, counting down.
CACGGCCCCCGGGGTGCCGACCGCGCGCATGCCCTGCTTGCCGGAGTGGACGATGGCGCGGCCCGCGCTGCGGTAGGCGGGGCGCCACTCCTCGATCTGCTGCTTGATCACCTCGTCGAGGTCGAAGGCGAGAGCGGAGCCGGTGCGGGGGTCGCGGGAGTTCGTGAGCAGCCGCTCGACGACGTCGGTGAGCCGCTCGACCTGGGTGAGCGCGATCGTCGCCTCCTCCTTGACCGTGTCGAGGTCGTCGGCGACGGCGACCTCCTCCAGGCGCATCGAGAGCGCCGTGAGGGGCGTACGGAGCTGGTGCGAGGCGTCGGCGGCGAGCCGGCGCTCGGCGGTGAGCATCCGGGCGATCCGCTCGGCGGAGGCGTCGAGGACGTCGGCGACCCGGTCGAGCTCCGGCACGCCGTACCGCTTGTGGCGTGGGCGCGGGTCGCCGGACCCGAGGCGCTCGGCGGTCTCGGCGAGGTCCGTGAGCGGGGACGTGAGCCGGTTCGCCTGCCGTACGGCGAGGAGGACGGCGGCCACGACGGCGAGCAGGGCCACGGCGCCGATGATCAGCAGGGTGCGGGTGACCTCGCTGGTGATGGTGGAGCGGGACTCCTCGACGGTCACGGTCTCGCCGCGCTCGCCCTCGGCGCTCCCGCGGATGACGCTGCCCTCGGGGCGGGTGCCGATCTCGATGGGGGCGCGGCCGGGGATCTCGATCAGGGCGTACCGCTTGGCGCCGCTCTGCTCGGCGAGGATGTCGGGGTTGACGGGCTCCCCGCCGAAGAGCCGGCTGTCGACGATGGAGACGAGCCGCAGGGCCTCGGAGTCGATGCTCTCCTGGGCGCTGGAGGAGATGGTGCGCGTCTCGACGATCACGAGGGACACGCCGAAGACCGCGATGACGACGAGCACTACGGCGAGGGTGGAGTTGATCAGACGACGACGCACGGGTTCCAGCCTACGGGGGCGGGCGACGGCGACGCGTCCGCGTCAGCTCTTCTCGAAGCGGAAGCCGACGCCGCGGACCGTCGCGATGTAGCGGGGGTTCGCCGCGTCGTCGCCGAGTTTCTTGCGGAGCCAGGAGATGTGCATGTCGAGGGTCTTCGTCGAGGACCACCACGTCGTGTCCCAGACTTCCCGCATCAGCTGGTCGCGGGTGACGACCCGGCCCGCGTCGCGGACGAGCACCCGGAGGAGGTCGAACTCCTTCGCCGTCAGCTGGAGCTCCTCGTCACCCATCCACGCGCGGTGCGACTCGACGTCGATACGGACGCCGTGCGTCGCGGGGGCGACGGCCGGCTCCGTGGCGCCGCGCCGGAGCAGGGCCCGGACCCGGGCGAGGAGTTCGGCGAGGCGGAACGGCTTCGTCACGTAGTCGTCGGCGCCCGCGTCGAGTCCGACCACCGTGTCGACCTCGTCGGCGCGGGCGGTCAGGACCAGGATCGGGACCGTGTGCCCCTCGGAGCGCAGCCGCCGGGCGACCTCCAGGCCGTCCATCCCGGGCAGCCCCAGATCGAGCACGACGAGGTCGATGCCGCCCTGGAGTCCGGCGGCGAGGGCGGTCGGTCCGTCCTCCCGCACCTCGACCTCGTACCCCTCTCTGCGCAGCGCGCGGGCCAGCGGCTCCGAGATGGATGCGTCGTCCTCGGCGAGCAGTACACGGGTCATGGAGTGATGGTAGTCCGCACCGCCGATGCCCCGGGGCATGATCCACAGGCTCGCCAGGGACCCTGCGGATCAGGGGCGTTAACCTGCACATGACCTTCGAATAGGGCCTGTTGGTTCCTTGGTCACCTGTGATCCATCTCTCAAGTCCTTTCATATCAGGCACTGTCGTGTCGTATGGTGTCGAGAGTTCTGATGCGGTAATCGAGGACCTTTGGCCTGCTTCGGGCGCCAAGGGTCCCTTTTCTGCGCGAGGTCGGCTGCGCCGGCCTCGAGGACAGTGCAACGACCTGTGGGCCGGGTTCCGTGACGTGATGACGCGTCCGGGGCGTGGATCCCGGCGCGGTGCGACCGCTCCCGCCGGTGCCGGCCTCCCCCACCGGGCGCACCACGCTCACAAGGCGCGCGTCCCGACAGAGCAAGGATCGACATGGCGTCCAGCCTGACGAAGGATTCGGCAAGCAGTCCTGATGCCGAGAAGACCTTCTTCGGCCACCCCCGCGGTATGGCCACGCTTTTCATGACGGAGCTGTGGGAACGCTTCTCCTGGTACGGAATGCGCGGCATTCTCGTGCTCTACCTGGTGGCCGCCGTGCTCGACGGCCCGCTGGAGGACCGTGAGGCACTCGCCGCCTCGATCTACGGCGTCTACAACGCGGTCGTCTACATGGCCGCCATGCCCGGCGGCTGGGTCGCCGACCGCCTCTGGGGCGCGCGCAAGGCCGTCCTCGTCGGTGGCATCGTCATCGCCCTGGGCCACTTCACGCTGGCGATCCCGAACAACATCGCCTTCTTCTGCGGTCTCGGACTCATCGCGGTCGGCACGGGCCTGCTGAAGCCGAACATCTCCGCGATGGTCGGTGGCCTGTACGAGGGTCAGTCCGGCGCCCGCCGCGACGCCGGCTTCACGCTCTTCTACATGGCGATCAACGTCGGCGCCATGATCGCCCCGCTGGTCGTCGGCTACCTCGGCGAGAACGTCAACTGGCACCTCGGCTTCGGTGTCGCCGGTGTCGGCATGACCCTCGCCGTCGTGCAGTACGTCCTCGGCGGCCGCTACCTCGGTGAGGTCGGCAAGGAGCCCAGCACCCCGGCCACGCCGGAGGAGAAGCGCGCGGTGCTCCGCAAGTCCGGACTGTGGGCCGGTGTCGCCGTCGTCGCGCTGCTCGCGGACGTCGTGCTCGGCACGTTCGACATCGAGCACATCGTCAACGTGCTGGCCATCCTGGGCATCGTCGTCCCGGTCGTGTACTTCCTCGCGATCTTCCGTAACCCGGCGCTGAAGAGCGAGGACCGCCCGAAGATCAAGGCGTTCATCTGGTTCTTCGCCACCGCCGTGCTGTTCTGGATGATCTACGACCAGTCGGGCTCGCTGCTGACGATCTTCGCCGACAACAAGACGGACCGTGTGATCGGCGGCTGGGAGTTCCCGGCCTCCTGGTACCAGTCGGTCAACCCGATGATGGTCATCGTCCTGGCGCCGGTCTTCGCCGCCGTGTGGGTCAAGCTCGCGCAGCGCAACCGCGAGCCCAGCACGCCCATGAAGTTCGCCCTGGCGATGCTGCTCATCGGTGGCTCCTTCGCCATCATGGGCCTGGCGGGCGCCGCCGCGGCGAACAGCGAGACCGGCAAGGTCACGGTCTTCTGGCTGCTGAGCGTCTACCTGGTCCAGACCCTGGGCGAGATGTGTCTGTCCCCGGTGGGCCTGTCGCTCTCGACCAAGCTGGCCCCGAAGCTGTTCGTCGGCCAGATCATGGGTCTGTGGTTCCTCGCCACCGCGACGGGCAACGCCCTGAACGGATGGACGGTCAAGCTCAACGCCCCGCTGGGTGACGCCGCCTACTACACGATGTGGGCGATCATCGCCGTCGCGGCGGGGCTCGCCTTCATGACGGCCGGCAAGAAGATCCGCGCCCTGATGGGCAACGTCCGCTGACGACCCGCTCCGTACGGGCCTGAGGGCCGCCCGCACCAGTTCCGGTGCGGGCGGGCCCTCCGCCGTTTCCGTACGTCCGTCAGCGCCTCAGACGCGCCCACGGCGTGAACGTGAACACGGCGCCGCCGAGGAGGATCACCGTGCCCGCGACCAGGGCGAGGGCGCGTAGGGCGCCGTCGTCCTCGGCGCCGGTGTTCGCGAGGCCGCCGCCCGAGCCGGCGGAGCCGGAGCCGGAGCCGGAGCCGGTGCCCCCGGCCGTGGATCCGCCCGCCGCGCCGCCGTCCTGCTTGGCGGTGTCGAGCTCCAGGGAGGCCTGGACGGCGCCCTTGACCTGGCAGGGGATCACGATCGGCGAGCCGCCGAGCGAGACGTTGATGGTCAGGGTGCCGGGGCTGAGCGTGGACTTGCCGCTCGCGCCGGGCTTGTACGTGCCCTTCATGTCCGGCAGGTCGACCGGCTTGCCCTGCTCCAGCGGGGCGGGGTTCGCCGGCCCGTCGACCTTGACCGTGCCGCTGTCCGCGCCGCCGAGCTTGACCGCCATGGACGGCTTGAGCGCGCCCGCGGGAAGCGGGGCCGGGCTGTTCATGACGCCCTTGGCGGTCTTGACCGTGAGGTCGTAACTGCCGCCGTTCTTCTTGGCGTTGATGGTGACCTTGGAGGTGATGTTCGCCGGGCCGGGCGACTGGCAGGAGAACTGGACCGAGACCTCCTTGCCCATGAAGTCGGTCTGCCCGCCGCCGCCTCCGGAGGAGCTGCTGCCCGAGGAGCTGCCGCCGGAGGTGCTGCCGCCCGAGGTGCTGCCGCCGGAGGTGCTGCCGCCCGAGCTGCTCGTCGAGCCTCCTGACGAGCCCCCGCCAGCCGTCACCTTGATCGTCGCGCCGACCGCCACCGTCTCCTTCGGCGAGCACTTCGTGTCCGTCGACATCGGCTTCGAGACGTTGATGTTGTACTTGTCCGGCGTCAGCGTGATCTCGCCCGCCTTCTCCAGCTTCAGCTTGCCCTTCATGTCCGGCAGCACCATCGGGCTGTTCTTCGGGATCGGCGGGTTCTGCCGCGGCCCCTCCATGGTGAGCGTGCCGCTCGCCGCACCGCCGATCTTCATGACGCCCGTCGGCTTGACCGTGTCCTTCTCCAGGTCGATGACGTCGGGATTCTTCGACGCCGCCTCGACCGTCTTCCAGACGACCTCGACCTCGTCGCCGACCTTCGCCTCCGCCGGCGCGGTGATCTGCACCTTCGTGGTGCCCTGCACCGGCGGCATACCGGAGATGGCGGGCGGAATGCACTCTGTCTTGAACGAGACCTCGGCGGCCTGAGCGGGGCTGGCGGCCAGCATGATCCCCGCGCCGCCGAGCATCAGCGCGACTCCCGCCGCGCTCATCCTCCGTTGCGTGCTCACTGATGTCCCTTCGTCGTCGGGCTGTGCTCTGACGGTGCGGACGGTGCGGAGTCCGGGGTGAACCACGGCAGGACCGCGGTGGTTATGGATTCGTCCCGCTCGGGGACGGGGCCGAGTTGGGACGTACGTACGAGAGTGCGGCGACGGCGGTGTCCCGAGCGGGCTCCGGTGGCGGCGCCGGGCCGGACCCGGTCCACCACCGCCATGCCGACACGGAACAGGGCGGCCGGGACGACCACAGCGAGCAGCAGCCAGAACAGCGTCACGCCCCAGGGCCGGCCGACTCCCCACGGCTGGTCGACGAGGACCTTGCCGGCGTACTTCACCGACACCTCGTAGTCGCCGTGCGCGCCCGCCGCCAGCTCGACGGGCAGCGTGATCCGGGCCTTTCCGCCGGGCTCGATCGTGCCGCGCCACTGCCGTTCCTCGTACTGCGGTGAGAAGACGCCGTGGCTCGTGCCGACCTGGAAGACGGGGTCCTTGACGGGGGTCTGGCCGAGGTTGCCGACGGTGAGGACGACCTCGCGGCGGGCGGGCGCGCCGAACCACACGAGGACGCCGCTGGAGCCTTCGAGGCGTACGGAGGCGAGCACGGCGAGCCTGCCGACGCCGGAGGCCTCGGGAAGCGGAGCTGTCGGATGGCCGGCGACGGTGAACGCCACGTCCACCACGTCCTGCTGCCCGGTGACTCCGGCGACGTGCACGACGCAGGGGCAGGGCTTGGGCGGTTCGGCCACCGGCATCTTCTGGCTGAAGGCGCCCTGAGCGTCGACGGTGGCGGCCCGGCCGAGGGTGTTGGCGCAGGAGTTGGTGCCGCCGATGACGCCCTTGCCGGGTGCGCCCTGTCCGCACATCAGCAGCATGAGCAGCGCGCCCGGCTTCCACCCGGCCCCGCTCACGGTGATCTCGCCGCCCAGACCGCCCTCGGCCTGCGACAGCGCGACGGTGGGCCCGGGGGCGTTCGCCCGGGCGGCGGGCGGCAGGAGGGCGAGTACGAGCGCGGCGAGGAGCAGGCCCACGGCGACCCCGGCCGCCCTTCGGTGGCCGCGCGCCGCACGGGCGCCCGCCTCGGCGAAGGCGGCGGCCACGCCGGCCACGCGGACCGGCCCGATGGCCGGACGGCCGCTTCGCGCCGCGAGGCGGCGCGCCGGGGCCGCCGGTCCACCGTCGGCACGGGGAGCCGCGACCGTACCGCTGCGTGCCTGGAGGGCACGGACTCCGTCTGCCCGGCTGCCGTCGTCTGCCGGGCATGGGCCGAGCGCTTCACGACGGGGGCGGGGCGCGTCGTCCACGCGCGGGGCGACGGCCGGCGCCGCGCCGGAACCCGCCGCGCGGGCGCGCGTCACAGCCGCGCTCGGCGCGTCGGCGCCCACGACGAGCCGAACGCTCCGGTCAGCCCGCCCCGTACGGCTCACCCTCATCGGTCCGCTCCTGCCGTCACGTCCGCCAACTGGGGTTCCTCCACGGGGAGTCCGGGGTCTTCCGCGGCCCGGTCGCGGCGTCTTCGGGCCACGAGTACGGCCGCTCCCGCCGCCGCGAAGAGGGCGCCCGCCCCGGCGGCGAGCGCGCCGCCGGACACGAACACGCGCTCCGCGCGGGCCTCCGCGGCCGGGGCGCCGGGGGCGGTCGCGCGGACGTGGAGGGTGACCGAGTCGAGGGCGGGCGGGTCGGGCCAGGGATCGGCGCGGGTGGCGTGCTCGCCGGGGCGGAGGGTGAGCGGCAGGGCGCGGGAGGGGCGGTCGAGGACCGTCCCGAACACGCCGTCGGCGCGCACGGAGAGCCTCGGCGCGAGGACCGTGCTGCCCCGGTTGACCAGGGTGTAGTGCAGGGTGCCCGAGGCGTCGAGCCGTACCTTCTCGACCGTGAGCGCCGCCAGGCTCGGCCCGCTGACCCGCAGATGCACCGGCACCCGCACCTCGCGCCCGCCGGCCTCCGCCGTGACTGTGCCCCGGTGCTCTCCTGGGGCCGTGTCGGCCGTGACGGTGACGGCGAACGGGACGTCCGCGCGGGTCCGCGCCGGTACGGTCACCGTCCGCGCGGCGAAGGCGAGCGGGGCACCCTGCCCGCTCAGCCGTACCGTGAGCGGCCGTGTGCCCGGGTTGCTCACGGAGAGGGTGTCCTCCAGGACGCTGCCGGCCGCGCCTTCGAGGTAGACGTACGGCCGTCCCTGCGCCGCCTCAGCCGTCCACCCAGGAGCGGGCGCGGGCGCCGCCGCCACCGCCGTCCATCCCGGCGCGGGCGCGGGCGCCGCCGCCACAGCCCCGAGCGCGACGGCCACCACCCACGCCCCCCGCATCAGCGTGCCGTGCGCCGGGTGAGCCAGAGCACGCCGGCGGCGCCGGTCAGGAGCACCGTGCCGCCGAGGGTGCCGAGCGCCGTCGCGGAGTCCAGCGGGCCGGTCTTCGGCAGCTCGCCCCCGCTCGTGGACGGGGTCCCACCGCCCTCGGCCGTGACGTCCAGTTCCAGCGACGGCGCAGGGTTGTTCTTCGGGGTGCAGACGGCGGCGTCCATGCCGAGCGCGTGGACGGTGAGCAGCCCGGCCGTGAAGGTGACCTTGCCGCTCTTCTTCGGCGTGTACGTGCCCGTCAACTGCCCGATCTTGATGGGCGTGTTGGGCGGGATGGCCGCCGTGTTCGGCGTCCCCTTGACCTTGAGCGTCCCCTCGTCCGCGCCGCCGAGCTTCAGTTCGGCGCGCGGGGTCATGACGCCTTTGGGCAGCTCGATCGGGCTGTCCGAGACGCCCTTCTCGAAGGACATGGTGATCGTGTAAGAGGCGCCGCTCTTGACGGCCTTGATGTCGACGGGCGAGACCGCGGCCTTGGGCCCGATCTTCGTCTCGCAGGCGTAGTCGACGTCGACGACGGTGGCCTGCGCGGCGGGAGCCGAGGCCAGGACGGCCGAGCCCGCCACCGCCGCTGCCAGCGTGAACGCTGTTCTCCTCCGGTACGGCACCTCTAGCACCCCTCACCGCAAAGTTACTGACGGCTTATCAGATTGCGCGTCAAGGTACGCCTGGGGCGTTGCGGAGGGAAGACAAAGGGAGGAGCGAAGTGCGCGCCCATCGCGGTGCGCTGCACCCACCCCGTACACAAGTACTACGCGGGAGCCGCCAGTTCGGCCCAGACCGTCTTGCCGGGGGCCCCCGCCCTGCGCTCGATGCCCCAGTCGAGGCAGAGCCGCTGCACGATGAACATGCCGTGCCCGCCGGGCCGCCCGGCCCGGTGCGGGGTGCGCGGCGCGGGCTGTCCGGCGCCGCGGTCGGTGACCTCCAGGCGCAGCACCTTGGCCCGGCGCAGCACGCGCAGCGTCTCGGGGCCCTCGGCGTGCAGACAGGCGTTGGTCACCAGCTCGGAGACGACGAGCAGGACGTCCTCGGCGGCGGCCCTGGCGTCGGCGGTGGCGGCCGGCAGCCAGCCCCATTCGTACAGCGCGGTCCGGGTGAAGTCGCGGGCGAGCGGAACGGTGCCGCTGGTGGCGCCGAGCGCGAGCGTGCGTACGTCGACGGCGGCGGCGTCCACGACGGGACCCACCGACTCCTCGACCTCCCTGCCACCGGCAGCAGTGTCCATCAGCGCTTCACCTCACCGATTCACCAGACAGATTCACCAGACAACGGACCAAACCGGGGCTCTTCTGCCCGGTCCTCTCGCGACGACACCCGCCGCGTTCAGTCGGGCAGTGCCGCCTCGAGCGATTCGTGCACGGTGAAGACGACGTCCGCACCGGTGATCTCGAAGACCCTGGCCACCACCGGCCGCATCCCGGCCAGATGGACGCCTCCCCCCGCGGCGTCGGCCTTCAGCCGGGCCCCGAGGAGCACGTTGAGGCCGGTGGAGTCGCAGAAGTCGAGGTGTGAGCAGTCGACGACGAGGCGTGACCGGCCCGCGTCGAGCGCGGCGTCGAGTGGCGCACGCAACACGTCGGCCGTGTGGTGATCGAGCTCACCCACCGGGGTGAGAACCTCGCTCGCCCCCACGGTGCGGACCTCGACCCGCAGCCGTCCTGGCTGCGCGCTGCCGGTGTGCTGGCGGTCCATGCCCGTGCCTCTTCTCGCTCTCGCGGATGCCGGTTGACGTGCCTCGAACCATACAAGCGCGGCGCCAGGGCTTGCACCCGAACACCGCAACATACTCCCGCAAACCGGACAATTGACACTTGCAACCTTGTGCGTCGAGCAGGTAGGGCTAGTAGGGAACATTCGAAACGGCCGGCTTGGAGGCGCCGCAAACCGCAGCAGGAAGAAACGATGGAGGAGACCATGTCACCCCGGCTCGACGCCCCGCGTCCCCACGGCGCGCCGTCGACAGCAGCACCCTCAGCCACTCTGCCCCCCACTCTCGAGACCCTCGAAGACCTTCACCTCGAAGAGCTCCCCGAGATCGCCGACATCACGGAGATCGGGCCCTTCGACCAGGTCGACCCGCTGGACGCGCGGGCGCTCTCGAAGACGCTGTTCGCCCGGCTCGACGCCCTCGAAGAGGGCACGCACGAGTACGCGTACGTCCGCAACACGCTGGTCGAACTCAACCTCGCCCTGGTCAAGTTCGCCGCCTCCCGGTTCCGCTCGCGCAGCGAGCCGATGGAGGACATCATCCAGGTCGGCACGATCGGCCTCATCAAGGCCATCGACCGCTTCGAACTGACCCGCGGCGTCGAGTTCCCCACCTTCGCGATGCCGACGATCGTCGGCGAGATCAAGCGCTTCTTCCGCGACACCTCGTGGTCCGTGCGCGTCCCGCGCAGACTCCAGGAGCTCCGCCTCGACCTCGCCAGGGCCGGTGACGAACTGGCCCAGCGGTTCGACCGCGCCCCGACGGTCGGCGAACTCGCCGAGGAGCTCGACCTGAGCCGCGACGAGGTCGTCGAGGGCATGGCCGCCAGCAACGCGTACACCGCGAGCTCGCTGGACGCCCAGCCCGAGGAGGACGAGAGCGAGGGCGCGCTCGCGGACCGGATCGGCTACGAGGACCACGGCATCGAGGGCATCGAGTACGTCGAGTCGCTCAAGCCGATGATCGCCTCGCTGCCGCCCCGGGAACGGCGCATCCTCTCGCTGCGCTTCGTCGCCGGCATGACCCAGTCGGAGATCGGCGAGGAGCTCGGCATCTCCCAGATGCACGTCTCCCGGCTGCTCGCGCGGACGCTTGGCCGGCTGCGCAAGGGGCTGACCCTGGAGGAGTGACCTCCCCTCGCGCCGCGCGCGCACCCCAAGTGACCTGTGGAAAGGGCCCGTTCTTCACCGGACGGGCCCTTCCGCGTTATTGACGGGTCGCCCGGAATGGGCCACATTGAGGCCGGGGTTCAGGGGGGAATCGCATGGTTTCTGCGTACGCGGAACTGGAAGAGCGCATGCGCGGCAGGCTCGGGGGCAGAGAGTGCCTCCATGTGCCGTCGTGCCGCTTCGGTCTCTATCTCGCGCTGCGCCACTGGTGCAGACCCGGCGGCCGGGTGCTGATGTCGCCGGTCAACGACGACGTGATCTTCTTCGTGGTGCTCGCGGCGGGGCTACGACCGGTCCAGGCGCCGCTCGACCCGCGCGACGGCTCGATCGACGCGGCCGCCGTGCCCGAGTCCGTCTGGCGCGGGCTCTCCGCCGTACTGACCACCAATCTGTACGGGAATCCCGACCCGGCGCCCGAACTGCGCGCCCGGTGCGACGCGTTGGGCATTCCGCTCCTGGAGGACGCGGCCCACGCCATCGGGTCGACGGTCGGCGGCCGCCCGGTCGGCACGTGGGGCGAGGCGTCCGTGTTCAGCCTCTCCAAGCACACCGGGGCGAAGACCGGGGGCTTCCTGACCTTCGCCGACCCGGCCCTCCGGGACGAACTGGCCGCCGCGCGGGACGAGTTGCTGCACCCGTCCCGTACGACCTCCGAACTCGCCTATCTCGTACGGCCGTACGCCGAGGCCACGGTCCGCGCGCTGCGGCTCGTGAAGGCCGCGCACGCCACGCTGCGGCTGCTCGGGCGGCAGGAGCGCGAGGAGATCCGGATGCCGCTGCGGGCCGACGAGCTGAAGCAGGCCCTCGCCGCCGCGCCGGGGCTCGCGCCCTTCCACTCGTGGGTCCGCGTCGACATGCACGACTACCGCCTCGGCCCTGGCCCGGGCCGCCTGCGCCGTACGGAACGGCTCCTGGCCCGCCTGGACGCCACCCTCACCGCCCACCGGGCCGGTACGGAGCGCCTGCTCGCGAGCGAGTGGGGCGGGGGCGGGGGTGCTGCTGTTGCGGAGGTCCAGCCGCTGTTCCGCGTGCCGCTGCTCGTCGAGGACCGGGACGCGGCCATCGCCGCCCTCGCCCGCCGCCGTCTCGTCACCGGCTACCTCTACGACCCGCCGCTCGACACGTACGCGGGCGAGCTCTTCACCGACCTCTCCCCCGCCCCGGAACCGGCGTCCTGGTTCGCCCACCACGCCCTGCCGGTGGACCCGCGGCGGGCGGACGAGGCGATCGCCACGCTGCGCGCGTCCGGCATCCGCCCGGCGCGGCGCGGCGACCGCGGGCGCGGCGACCGTGGCTGAGACCGTCCGGCTCCACATACCGGACGGGGAGGAGCAGCCCCCTGGGCCGAAGGCCCCCGCGTCGACGGCACCCGGGCCGGAGGCCGCCGGATCGCACGCCCCCGCCCCCGCGGCGGAGAGCGGGGGCTCCATGTTCCGTAACGCCTACGCGCTCATGCTGTCCACCGGCGTCTCGGCCGCACTCGGGCTCGGATTCTGGCTCGTCGCCGCCCGGTACTACTCCGAGGAGGCCGTCGGGCAGGGTTCGGCCGCCATCGCCGCGCAGCGGCTGCTCGCCTCCCTCACCGCGACGACGATGATCGGCGCGGTCGTCCGTTACGTGCCCCGGGCCGGCCGCGCCACCGGCCCCCTGGTCCGCCGGGTCTACCTGGTCAGCTCCGTCGTCGTGGCCCTGGCCTGCGGGATCTTCCTGCTCACCGTGGACTGGTGGGGACCCTCGTACGCGCCGCTCGGCTCGCTCTCCGCCGGGCTCTTCTTCACCGCCTCCTGCGTCGGCTGGGCGCTCCTCACCCTCCAGGACGGTGTCCTCACCGGGCTCCGCCGCGCCTTCTGGGTGCCCGTCGGCAACGCGGGCTTCTCCATCGGCAAGCTGCTCCTGCTCGCCGCCTTCGCCACCACCATGCCGGTCCTGGGCGTCTTCGTGTCCTGGTCGGCGGCGATCGCCCTGTCCGTCGTCCCGCTCGGCTGGCTCGTCTTCCGCCGCCTCATCCCCCGCCAGGCCCGCGCCGACCACGACCGCGAGCCGCCCGCCCTGCGCGAGATCGGCCGCTTCATGGCCGGGGACTCCGTCGGCGCGCTGTTCAGCCTCGCCATGATCAACCTGCTGCCGGTGATGGTCGCCGTCCGCTTCGACGCCGCGCACAACGCGTTCTTCTACACGGCGTACACCGTCGGCGGCACGATGGAGTTCATGGCCATCAACATGGCCTCCTCCCTCACCGCGCACGCCTCCCACAGCCCGGAGTCCCTCGCCGAGGGCGTCCGCGGGGCACTGCGGCGCATGGCGCTGCTGCTCGTCCCCGTCGTCCTCGTCCTCGTCGTCTTCGCGCCGTACATCCTCGCCCCCTTCGGCCCGGACTACGCCGAGCACGGCACGACGGTGCTGCGTCTGCTCGCCGCCGCCGCGCTCCCCCGGGTCGCCGTCGAGCTGTACATCGGCGTGCTGCGCGTCCAGGGGCGTACGGGGGCGCTCGCCGCCCTCCAGGGCGCGATGTGCGTCCTCGTCCTCGGCAGCGCGGCGCTGCTCCTCGGCCCGGTCGGGATCTCCGGCGCCGGGTTCGCGATGCTCGGCTCGATGACGCTGATGGCGGCGGTCTCGGCACCCGGCCTGCGGGCCGCGCTGAAGGGCGGCCGCGAGGAGATCGAGTACGGCACGAGCTGGGCGCGCCGCGCCGCCGAGCAGGAGTGGGCGGCGCCCGGCGGAGCCTCCGCGGACACGGTGACGCCGGCCTTCGGCATCCCGGTGTACGCGCCCCGGCCGGAGCAGGACGAGGGCCGGGGCGATGGCCGCGCGGAGAGCCGGGGCGCGAGCCGGGTCGAGGGCCAGGCCGCGGGCCGGGGCACGGCCCGGGGCGCAGGCCGGGCCGCAGGCCGCGCGGAGAACCGGGGCGCGAGTCGGCACGAGGGCCGGGTCGAGCGCCGGCACGAGGGCCAGGCCGCGGGCCGGGACACGGCTCGGGACGCAGGCCGGGACGCAGGCCGCGCGGAGAGCCGGGTCGAGGGCCGGGTCGAGGGCCGAGTCGAGGGCCGGGTCGCAGGCTGGGACGCGCGCCGGGCCCCAGGCCAGGACGCGCGCCAGGCCGCAGGCCCGGACGTGGCGGGCCAGCGGTCCGGGACCTGGCTGTGGCTGCTCCTCGGTCTGGCCGCCGGCCTCTTCTGGATCCCGCTCGTCCGCGCGGACGGCCTCGGCCTGGGCCAGCTGTCCGGTACGGAGCTGATCGCCGCGCTCCCGCCGGTCACCCTCGCCGCCGGGATCCTGCTCGTCGCGCTGCACTGCGCCGCGGTGTCGCTGCGCCGGGTCCGGCCCCTGCTCGCCGCAACCGTCGTACTCGCCACGTTCCTCGCCCTGCACACCGCGCCGCCCCTGCTCGGCATCCACCCGGACCCGGCGGGCGGCCCCGGCGCGGCGCTCGTCCCCGCCGGGGCCCGGGAGGCGCTGCCGATCGTGCTCCAGGCGCTCTGCCTGATGCTCGCGGCCGGGCTGCTGCGGGTTCTCGGCGCGAGCGTGCGGATCACGGCGTGCGCCGTGTGGGTCCTGGTGTGGGCGGGCTGGGCCGCCCAGCACGCCTTTGCCGCAGCCCCGCTACCCGTCCTCCTCGGGGCGTGCGGGGCCACGATGGCGGCGGTCGCGGTACGCGGACTGCGGCGCCGCTAGAGGGCTGCCCCTGGAGCTGGGGCGCAGCCCCCTAGGCAGAGGCCCGCTCCCCGCGTGCCGCCTCCGGCCTCCCCTGCCGACGGCGGAGGAAGGCCAGGACGGCCGCGTTCAGCGCCTGGGCGTTCTGCTCGTGCATCGCGTGTCCCGCCGCCGGAATCTCGACCCGCTCGGCGTCCGGCAGCAGCTCCTGCAGACGGTCTGTCAGCCGCAGGAAGAACGAAGGGCTGTGCTCGCCGGTGACCAGGAGAACCGGCGACCGCACCCCGCGTACCTCGTCGTCGGGCAGCGGCGGGAATCCGGCACCCATGAACTGGGCCCTGAAGGCGTTCAGGTTGTCGCGCATCTGCTGCTTGCGGACCTCCGGAAGGGCGGCGTACGCCTCCTTCCCGAGAACCCCGTGGACGAACGTGAGCATGGCCCGTTCGTCGGCTCCGGCACCGAACTCCTTCCGTACCGGGCCGATCACCGAGCCGCCGAACTTCATGATGGCCAGCGCCGTCCTCGGCCGCCGCACGAGCAGCCGGAGCAGCTCGGCCGGCCGGGGAGGTTCGCTGACGAACAGTGGCAGCGCGGGCGGTTCTTCGAGGACGACCGTGCGGACGGCCTCCGCGTGGTGCATCGCGGTGAGCAGGCAGATGTACGCGCCCCAGGAGTTCCCCACGAGGTGCGCGGGGGCCGCGCCGACAGCGTGCAGGAACGCGACCAGATCCTCGACGTGCACGGTCATCTGGTCGTCGGCCCCGGCGGGGATGTCGGCGCCCGGGCGGGCGTAGCGGCGGCTGTAGGTGATGGCGCGGTACGCACCCTCTACGGCAGGGAGCTGCTGCTCCCAGGTCCGCAGATCACTCAGGCTGCCGTGGACGAACACCACCGGTTCGCCCTTCCCCGTCTCCACGTACGCGAGGGGTACGCCGTGGACCGTCACGGTGCGGATGTCGTAGGTGCTCAGCGGCCCGAACATCACGGCCACGTCCTTCCTGGGTCCGGTGCCGGTCCGGCTGACCGGTCGGCGTGGTCCCAGGTTCGGGCGCCGTACGTGTGCGCCGCATCGGTAGATCCCCCCATAAAGGCGGGAATCCTCACTGACCGGTGAGGATTCCGTGCTCCATGGCGAACAGCGCCGCCGCCGGGCGCGTGCGGCAGCGGATCTTGGAGTAGATGTGCTCGACATGGTGTTCCGCGGTGCGCGGCGAGATGAAGAGCTGTGCGGCGATGACGCGGTTGGAGCACCCCCGGGCGAGCAGCCGGAGCACCTCTATCTCACGGTCGCTGAGCCCGCCCGGCCAGGGCGCGCCGCGCGGTCGCGCGACGCCCGCCGCGGCCGCGACCGCGTCCACGGCCTCCGCGTCCAGCCGGCCTGCCCGAGCCAGGCTCTCCAGCACGATGGCGGCGTCGGCCGCCGTACGGGCGGGCCGGTACGGCCTCGGCTCGGTCATGGCGTGGTAGGCGTCCGCGACGGCCAGCAGGCGGGCGGCCGGCAGCACCGCGGGCCCGGACGTCTGCCGGTGATAGCCGGAGCCGTCGAGACGCTCGTGGTGCTGGCCGACGACCGGAGCCAGGTCGCCCAGCGCCGGGCTACGGGCGAGGACGCGCTCGCCGTGATACGTGTGCAGCTCCACGGCCTCCCGCTCCAGGACCGAGAGCGGACCGGCCTTGTCCCAGACCCGGCTCGGCACGGCGATACGGCCGAGGTCGTGGACGAACGCGGCCCGACGCAGCCGCGCGATGTCCGCCTCAGGCCTGTTCAACTGCCGCGCGGCGGACTGGGCGAGCACGGCGACCCCTCGGGAATGGCCGCGCAGACAGGGCGACTTGAGGTCCGTCAGGTCACCGAGCGTCGCGGCCAGCCCGTCCAGGTCCGTGGCGGGCAGCCGCCGCCAGGGCCACGGCTCCGCCGCGAGCGTCGCCTCGTACGTGTCGTCGGCGTCGGCCCGGGCCAGCAGTTCGAGCCCGTCCAGGGCGAAGGCCGCGACGAGCCGGGGGCCGAACCAGGCGCTCCGCTCCCCCACGGTCTCCACCGCATGCTCCGGTCCGGCGACCTCCGCGACGGCGACCGCATGCGCGGCCAGCTCGGTGATCCGCGCGGTCAGACTGACGTCCTCGCCCCGCAGCCCCTCGGGCGCGCCCCTGCCGTCCCACCGCTCGAACTGCTGGAGCAGCGCGGCACGGACCCCCGCGCCCAGGTGCAGGCGCCGCGCCAGCGACGCCGCCACCTCGCAGGTCGCACGCTGCGTGCCCGCCGCCCACCGGCCGGAGGCCGCGAGCCGGGCCGCGAGGGCGAGCCGACGCGACGGAGGGAGCGACGAGGTCGCCGTACGCACGAAGGCGATCGGCCCGCCCGGGCCCGCCGGGTCGGTGACGCTCATGGCCGAGCGGACCACCGTCTCGTCCACCCGGAACCGCGCGGCTTCGTCCGAGGCGGTCGCGGTACAGCCGATATGGCGCAGGAGCGAGACGTAGTACACGTCGGCGAGCTGCTGCCCGTCGATGCCCAGGCCGGCCGCGAACCCGGTCGCGACATGGCACGAGCGCACGGCCTGCCCTTGCTGCTCGCCCATTCCCAGGTCGGTGAGCAGGGAGACGGCGGCCAGCACCTCGGCCAGGCGGGCCTCCTCGCGGCCCACGCCTTCCCTGACGGCCATACCTCTGTTCTAGCCCAGGAACCGGGCCCGGGCGAGCCCGTATGCCGACAGACGGCCACCTACCGATCACTTCGCGTGACACCCCTGGGGAGGGCAGGCGCGGTCACCTTCTCGGCACGCGCTGCTTGAAGTACGGGGCAGAGCCGGCGACCTTGTAACCCTCCAGCGCGGGGCCGGAGTTGACGGTCAGGTCGCAGTCCGGCCCCGGCACCGCCCGGTTCCAGTGGACGTACGCCCGGACCTCGGGCAGCCGGCGGGCGGCCTCGGGGATCTCGGCGTACCACTCCCGCTGCCGTTCCGGCCGCCGCGGATCGGGCGCGGTGGCGAACTCCGCCAGCATGAGAGGCTTCTTCGCCGAGATGTTCGCGCGCAGCCACTCGTAACCGGGCCGCTGACTGGCTTCGAAGTCGAGCCAGTTCGGCGACTTGTGGCACTGGTAGTAGTTGTACTGGTCCATGCCGATCCAGTCGACGTACGCGTCTCCGGGATAGAGCGCCTTCATCGTGTCGGCGTTGCCGAGATAGCCGGAGACCGTCCACACCCACACCACGTTCCGCACCCCCAACCGCTCGAAGCGGTCGCGCAGATGGCGGTAGGCGGCGACGTACTCCTCCGGGGTGCCGGCGCCCTCCTCGATGCGGAAGTCGGTCTCCTGGTCGAAGGAGAAGAAGACCCGCTTGCCGTACTCCTTGATGCGGCGCGCCTGCGGGTCGATGATCGAAGCGTCGTACTTCCCCGACGCGATGTTCTTCCAGCCGAGCTGGGTCTCGCTCCAGCCCGCGTGGTGCTTCTCCTTCCAGACCGTGGACTCCCAGGCCAGCATCAGCAGCCGCTCCCGGCCCAGTTCCACCTCGTCGGGGGTGAGGAGTTCGCCGTCGGCCGGGTTCCCGGACATGTCGTGGTACGTGTAGACGAGGTCGAGCTTGCGCCCGATCTTCTTCTCGAAGGCGTACACGGGCCTGGTGAGCGAACTGTCCTCGTCGTACGGGATGTACGCCCCCCACCAGGCCCCGCAGGGGGCGACGAGGGCGGCGTCGGGGGCGCAGGCGTCGGCGGCGTCGGTGGTGGTCGCGGCCCAGATCCCCGTCCCGGCCGCGAGGGCGGCGACGGCGGCCAGCGCGACGGCGAGCGGGGCCCACCGCCCCCGTATGAGGGCGTGGCGCCCGCTCATCGGCCCCCACCGGTCCTCCGTTTGACCCTGAACCGGGCCGTGAGCGGCGAGGCGGCCCGCTCCACGCCGCCGCGCGTGGCAGCGGGCAGCGGCACCCCGGGCAGCACGGCGGCGACGGTCACGAAGAGGGCGAGCACGACGAGGAACGCGACCGTGGAGAACCGCTCCATCAGGAACAGGGCGGTCGAGACGAGGGTGGCGAGCGAGAGGCTGACGGGGGCGGCTAGCGCCAGGGCCTCGAGGCGGGCGCCCGGCCGCAGCCCGCCCGGCTGCGGGAGTAGCAGCGCGAGTCCCGGCCCGAGGCAGACGAAGGCGAGGACGGGGACCCAGCGCAGCGGGGCGCCGGCGGGCAGCGCGGTCGCGGCGAGGGCGATCCATCCGGAGGCCGCGAGCCCGATTCTGCGCGGGAGCCGGGAGTTCGCGTGCGGGTGCGGGTGGGCGTGCGGGTGGGCCATGGCGTACGTACTCCTTGTGGTCCGGAATCCGGAAGGGAGCTGGGCGCTGGGCGCTGCTGCTCAGCCGCCCGGCGTGGGCCGGTGGCGCAGGACGAGACCGTGCTCGCCGTCCTCCACCACCTCGAAGAGCGGGGAGCGTCTCAGCGCGTTCTTCAGGGTCTCGAAGCCGCCCGCCGGCAGGTACCCCTCGCCGATGACGGCCTCGCCCTGCGTGGGCGTGAGGATCACGTAGGCCGGGCGGCCCGCGGGGATCCCGCCGGCGAGATAACCGGCCGGGTCCTTCAGCATGCGCAGGTTCTCGTCGACCTCCTGCTCGGTGAAGAACCAGCGCTCGTAGTGGTCGTAGCGGTAGTAGGCGTCGGGGAAGCCACCGGTCGCGGCAAGGATCAGGGCGCCGTCCGGGGCGCGGTCGAAGGCGCGGCGGGTGAGGGCGAGTTCGCCGGGCGGGGCGTAGTGCATGCCCTCCTTGCCGTAGTACGAGGGCAGGAAACCGGCCAGCATCGCGACGAGGACCAGCGGCAGGGCCACGGCGGCGGTGCGGCGCGCGGCGGTGGCCGTGCGGCGCGCGGCGGTACGGGACGCGGCCGTGGTCGTTGCCAGTCGGCCCACCGCCCCCGGCGCCGGGATCAGCGCGGCGGCGGCGAAGAACGCCGAGCCGGGGAGCCCGAAGAGATAGACCCGGAAGATCATCTCGCCGCCGTAGTCGTTGAGGGCGAGCATCGGTACGGGAGCGACGGCGGCGAGCACGAGCGGCAGGGCGCTGCGGGCCAGCCTGCGGCGCAGCAGCACGGCGGCCACCGCGAGGCCGCCGAGGGCCAGGACCATGAGCGTGTTGGCGCTGCCGACCAGTTCGGGGCCCGGCCCTGTGGGGTCGCCGGCGAAGCCGGGGCGGGAGTTGCCGAGCAGGTCGCCGGCCTTCTCGCGCAGGGTGCCGAGGGTGTCGAGGAAGAGGGCGCGGCCCATGCTGAGGTCCCAGGCCAGCATGATCAGCCCGGTGACGACGAGCAGGCCGATGTTGCGGTGGCGGCGGGTGAGACAGAGCGCGAAGAGCGTCGCGCACAGCATCACCGGGGTGAGCTGGTGCGAGGCGTTGATGGTGACGATGAGCGGGGCGATGATCAGCACGCAGATCGCGCGCTGCCTCGTCGTCGTGGGCGGCGGCACGGCGGCCGCGGCCGGGTCGAGGACGGTGCGGTCGCGCAGCCGCCCCGCCGAGCCCGGCCGGACGAAGTGCCGGACGACGACGGCGAAGACGGTCAGATAGAGCAGATACGAGAAGCCCTGCGGGGAGAGGTAGTCCTGGCCGACCCAGTTCGCCAGCTGGAAGATCCACACCCCGGTCCACACAAGCCGCCAGTCGTCGCTGAAGGTCCGGTAGATCAGCAGCAGGACAGGCAGCGTGAGCAGGCCGAGCGCGACCGGCGCCCAGTTGATGAACGAGGCCGCCGAGTCCACGCCGAAGGCGCGTACGAGCGCGGCGTCCAGCGAGAAGAACCCGGGCCACTGGTCGTACGCGGACATGCCGCCGGACAGCTCGCGCTGCGGGTACACCGTGCCCTCGGCGAGGAGCCGGCTGATCACGGCGTCGTGCTTGGAGGCCCAGGCGTAGCGCACGGAGTCGTAGAGGATCGCCGGCGGCGCCTTGAGCGCCACGAGCATGGCGACGCTGTACGCCGCCGGCCACCACGGGGCCGTGCCGGCGCGCCGCAGGGTGACCAGGAACCCGCAGGTCAGGACGGCGAGGGAGGCGTAGAACGGGAGCGGGAAACGGTCGAGGAGGCCGTAGTCGGCGATGTCACGGAAGCGGGTCCGGGGCACCGCGTACGCCCAGAGGGCGGCGGCCACGAGGAGCGGCAGCACGCTGAAGACGGTCTGCGGCCCGAGGGCGCCCCGCATGGCCGTGAGGCTCCGCCGCCCGCGGGTCGGCACGGGGGTGTCCGCGTCGGATTCCGCCTCGGGCCGCCGCCGGGCGGAGGGAGGCGACGGCACGCCGCTTCCGGTGACTGGCGCGGGCGTACGTTGCTGCACGGTGGCACTCCCCCTGGAACTGTCGTCACATCAGATACATGCCGGTTGGGGGCGCCCGTCGGGCCCACTCCCACCAGGCCACTCCCACCAGGCCACTCCTACCGGCCCGCGCCCTCAGCCCGCGAACTCCGGTCGGCCCCTGACCAGCGCGCGGGTCCTGCGGTACAGGCGCCAGCCCACCGTCGGCAGCGAGTCCGGGTACGGGGCGGCCTTGGCGCCTCGGCCGTTCATCCAGTGCTCGACGTCGGCGACGGTGTGGCCGCGGCGCACGATGAGCCGGGCGATCCGGTACCGCTCGTCGGTCTCGGAGCTCAGCGCGTGCCGGACGGCGACGGCCGAGGCGTACCCGGCGGCGACGGCGGCCCGGCGCACGGCCGGACTGTTGTAGCCGTGCGGGTAGGCCAGATGCCGGACCTCGTGGCCGAGGGCGTCCTCCAGGACGGCCTTCGGCTCGCGCAGCTCGCGCCGGAGCTCCGTCGGCGGCAGCGTGTCGAGCTGGGGATGCGTGGCAGTGTGGGCCCCGACCTCCATCCCGTACTGCTCCAGGAGCGGCGCCTGCCCGAGGGCCATCATCGGCGCGGGCGGCAGCAGAGAGGCCCGGCCCGGGGTGATCGCCCCGGTGGTCAGGTACGCGGTGGCGGGCAGTTCGCGGGAGGCGAGCGCCTCGGCCGTCGGACCCGGCAGGTCGGCGAAGCCGTCGTCGAAGGTGAGGACGACGGGCCGGGGCGGCAGCGGGGCGCGCCGGGCGAAGTGGTCGGCGAGGACGCCGATGGTGACGGGCGTCCGTCCGCTGTCGACGATCGCGTCGAGCTGGGACTCGAACTCCTTGGGTGTGACGGTGAATTCGGCGATCCAGTCGGGCGGGTCGTCCATCACCGCGTGGTAGAGCAGGACCGGTATACGGGTGTGGGCGGGTGCGCTCATCTCGTACCCCACATCCGCAGGCGGGCTGTGGCGTAGCCGAGAGGTCCGTAGAGCATGCCGCGTCGCTCCAGTCGGGAGAGGCTGCGAGGCCAGGAATGGGTGTGGGCGCCGTGGGCGCCGGGAACGCCGTCGCCGCTGTCGGTTCCCCTCTGCGCGGTCATGTTCCGGGCGTACGCGAGCCCGCGGGGCAGGCGGGCGAGGAGCGCGGGCAGCAGGGCGGGGCGGCGGACGAGGGTGGCGGTGAGGTACGCGGTGAGGCCGGCGCCGTACCCGAACGCCTGGTTCCGCAGGTCCTGCCAGGTCTCGCGGTGGTGATGCCAGACGAGGGCGTCGGCGGTGTAGCGGAGCCGGAACCCGGCGGAGAGGACGGCGACGAAGGCGTACAGGTCGTCGCCGCCCCGGGCGGCCGTCCCGGTGCCGGTGGCCGGATCGAAGCCCCCGGCGGCCTTCAACGCCCGTATGCGGAAAGCCATGTTGGCGCCGGAGCCGAAACTGCCCGCGGTGAACGGGAAGAGCGGCTCGTCGGCGGGCGGGCGCAGCGGGTCGTACAGCCGGGGCGCGAAACCCTTGGCGAAGCCGCCGTGGGATTCGAGGAGGATCTGGGCGGGGGTCCGCAGCCGCGCGGGCAGGATGAGGCCGGTGACGCAGCCGAGCCGCGGGTCGGCGGCGAAGGGCGCGGTGAGGGCGGTCAGCCAGTGCGGATCGGCCACGACGTCGTCGTCGGTGAAGGCGACGACCTCCGCGCGGGCGTGGGCGAGCCCGGTGTTGTGGGCGATGGCGAGCCCGGGGGTGTCCTCGCGGACGTAACGGACGCGGTCGCCGTACTTGCGCGTGACCAGTTCCTCGGTCTCGCGGGTGACGGGCGCGTTGTCGACGACGAGGATCTCGTAGTCGGGATGGTCCTGGTCGAGGAGGGAGTCCAGGGCGCGGGCGAGCTGGTCGGCGCGCTCGCGGGTGGCGACGACGACGGAGGCGCGGGGCGGGGGCGCGTACGGCTCGGCGTCCGCCGCGTCCTCCGCGTCCTGGAGTCGGCTCCGGGCGAGGCGGGCCAGGACCTCGGCAGGATCGTCCCCGTCCCGTACGTGCCCGAGGACGGTGGCGGCGGGGCGGCCCCGGAGCCGTACGAGCGCGTAGACGTCTCCGGGCCCCGGGGGCGTACCGCCGGGGGCGGGGCGGAGGGAGAGGACGGGTCCGTCGGGCGAGCCGAGGTCGAGGTCGGCGACGGAGAGGGCGTGTGGTGGTCGCATGCTGCTGTCCCCGCTGTCGGCTCAGGCCTGGCCGGCGCCGCGCAGGCGGGCGATCCGGTTGAGGGTGCGGCGGCCGCGCGCGGCGAGCGCCGGCCGGTTGCGTACGAAGCTGTGGGCGCGGCGGGACGGCTCGCGGGAGAGCCAGTAGAGCCCGGCGCGTAAGCCGGGACGGGTCACCGACCCTTCGTACACGGTCAGTTCGCCGGTCTTGAGCGCGTCCTTGTACTCGGCGGCGCCGCGGCCGAGGTCGAGCATCCCGATGCCGGCGGCAGCGGCGGCCTCGGCCATCCGCAGATGGAGGACGAGACCGGGCGAGTACTTCGCGAACTCGGGGTCGTAGGACGGGAACCAGCAGGACAGGACGGTCTGCGAGCGCAGTCCGAAGTGCGCGGCGACGGGCCGGTCACCGGCGTACAGCACGGACAGGACGCCGGAGCAGCCGGGCTCGCGCAGCTCGTGCAGCCGCCGGACGAGGGTGTTGATCCACTCCTTAGCGAAGCGGTCACGCCGTCCGGTCCTGCGGTACTGGGCGGACTTCCAGGCCATGAGGGCGCGGAGGGCGGCCGGATCGCGCTCGTCGAAGACGAAGCGGGTGGGCCCCACCTGGCGGCCGAGGCGGCGCTCCTTGGCGAGGGTGGTCTTGAGGAACTTGGGCGACTGGGCGCGCAGGACGTCCTCGTACGCGGCGTAGCCGTCACCAACGTCGATCACGGGCGCGTCGAACGACTCGGCGCCCTCGCGGCGCAGTACGTCCTGCCCGTCCTCCAGGTTGTCGAACTCCCAGGCGGAGAGCCCGCAGACGCGGAGGATCGCGCGGGGCGAGGGCGCGAGGCCTGGCCGCAGGACGGCCCCCTGACAGTCGGAGACCCCGAGCCCGACGGCCCGCCCGTGCCCGAACGGCCCCTTCTCGTACGGAAAGAACCCGACGGGCTCCCCTCCCTCCCACCACACGGCCACCCGCACGCGGGGCCGCACGGCGGCGACGGCACGGGTGAACTCGGGCCCCATGAACGGATTGTCGGGCCCCCCGGACTTCCCCCGAAGCTCCCGCCACGCCTCGATCTCGCGCGCGGTCAACTCCCCCGGTGCGAAGACCTGCACGTGCGTGCGGACGTCCTGTGTCCGGACGTCCTGCGTGCGGACATCCTGTGTCCGGACATCCTTCTTACGGACAGCGCTCAACTCTCCGACCCCCCGGTCTTCCCCCCTGAGTCCTGCCGTACAGGACGGTACCGGTCGAAAACCCTCCGGGACAGGGCACTCGACCTTTCTGTGACAGAGGGGAATTCGTGGGGCGTGTCAGCTGAGGGAGTCGTCGACCGCCGCTTCGGCGTGGATACGGGTGGTCGGGAAGACGGCCACAGGGCTGTCCTCGGGGCGCACGAGCAGCTCGATCTCGGTGCAGCCGAGGATCACCCCTTGGGCCCCTGCAGCGACGAGCCCCTCGATGACCTGCTGGTACGTGGCGCGGGAGGCCTCGTTCACGATCCCGAGGCACAGCTCTTCGTAGATGATCCGGTGGACGGCGGCACGGCCGTCGGCGTCGGGCACGAGGACGGTGAGGCCGTGGGAGGCGAGGCGGTCGCGGTAGAAGTCCTGCTCCATGGTGAAGGCGGTGCCGAGGAGCCCGACGGTGGTGATCCCGGCGGCGCGCACGGCGCGCGCGGTGGCGTCCCCGAGATGCAACAGGGGTACACGGACGGCCTGCTGCACCTGGTCGGCGACCTTGTGCATGGTGTTCGTACAGATGAGAAGCAGGTCGGCGCCGGCCGCTTCGAGCCCTTGAGCCGCCTCGGCGAGCACCTGGCCCGCCTTCTCCCACTCACCGGCGACCTGGAGCCGCTCGATCTCGGCGAAGTCGACGGAGTGCAGGACGCAACGCGCGGAGTGCAGCCCCCCGAGCCGCTCACGGACGAGTTCGTTGAGGAGCCGGTAGTACTCGGCGCTGGACTCCCAGCTCATGCCGCCGATGAGGCCGATTGTCTTCATGGATCCACGCTAGGCGACGCGGTGCCTTCATGAGGGCCTTCATTGTCCGTGACGCCGTAGAAGCGCCCCCGAAGACACAGGCAATGAAGTCGGCCGAGCCGGCCGTAGCATGTCGGCCGTAACTGGTGGGGGTCGCTCGCCGGCCCGCCGTGTGCCCCGAACCGCATGCGTTGACGCGCGGCGCGCCCCCGATGGAGGAAGAAGAGGGGGCCGGGAAGGCTATGGCATTCGGAAGACGAGGGTGGGCGGCCGGCGGGCTGCTGGCCGTGGGGGCGGTGGCCGCTTCCCTGCTGACGGCACCGCAGACGATGGCCGAGGAGGCGCCGGTGGCGCCCAAGACCGAGCTGCGGGTGATCTCCTGGAACATCTGCGGTGAGGCGGGCGGCGTGCGCGGGCAGGCGGGCTATTGCGCCCGTCGCAATGAGCCCGCGGCGAAGGCCGACGCGATCGTCTCCCTGGCCCGCCAGCATCATGCGGACGTCGTGCTGCTGCAGGAGACCTGCGGCTACGGGGACGGCTCGGTCTCCGGGGACCAGAGTCTCAGTCACCTTGCCTTTCTGGAGTCGAAGCTCGGCCCGGAGGGCTGGCAGTTCGCCTTCGCCAAGGGCAACCGCGAGGTCACGGACACGACGGGCAAGGTGATCGGATACGCAACCAACTGCCGCGGATCGCAGCTCGGCGGCGACCTCGGGGTGATCCTCGGGGTCAAGGGCGCCCTCACGGACGTCCAGCGCTTCGACACCCTGCGCGACGACAACACGTCCATCCCCGGCGGGTACGCGGCCCGTGACCTGCCGGCGGTGTGCGGCCGCCTCGAAGGCTGGCCCGACAAACTGTGCAGCACGCACCTGCTCCCCGGGGGCGGGACGGCCGACGAGGCCCGAACCAAGCAGTCCGAAGAGATCAGCGCCACGCTCGGCGCGGACTTCGCCGCCGGCCTGGTCATCGCCGGTGACCTCAATGCCGTCGAGACTTCCCTGAGCCTGAAGCCCCTCATCGACGGCGGCCTGTACCACTCTGCCAGCACCGAGTACACCCGTCAGGGCTGGGCTCCCGGGGTGACGAACCCGGCCCCGGTCACCAGCCGGATCGACCACGTCTTCACCTCGAAGAAGAACCGTTTCGTCAGCATCGAAGTCGCTCACGACCTGATGGACCGGACGAAGAACGTCCCGAACACCCAGCCGAACGGCTGGTCCGACCACGCCCCGGTGATCGCCCGCCTGGCCCCGGCCTACGGCGACCTCACCGGCGACACCCGCCCCGACCTGCTCGCCGTAGAGAAGGCCGGCGGCCTGCGCCTCTATCCGGGCGACGGCACCGGCGACCACGGCGCCCCGATCACCGCCTTCGGCACGGGCACCAACTGGACCGGCGCCTCGGTCACCCACCGCGGGGACTGGACCGGCGACGGCCGGGAGGACGTGGTCGCCCGCGTCGGCACCGAGCTGCGCCTCTACCCGAACAAGGGCGGCACAGCGCTCGACGCCCACAAGCTGCTGACGACGACCCCCCTGGAGGCCGACGCCAGGATCACCGGAGTCGGTGACATCACCGGCGACGGCTATCCCGACCTGGTGGCCCAGCGGGGCGATGCGCTGTACCGCTACGACGGCGTGCCCGGCGCCACCCCGTCCGTGAAGGCTCCGGTGATGATCGGCAGCCAGAGCTGGGCCGCCATGGACCTGTCGGCCGCCGGGGACGCCGACCAGGACGGCTTCCCGGACCTTCTGGCCCGTAACACCGTCACCAACTACCTGTACCTCTACCGCGGCGGCGACGGCAGGAAGGACGGCAACGGCACGGTGATCCGCCCGATCGGCACCTTCGACGACCGCACCCAGTACGGCAGCGGCTACGGCACAGCCAACCGGCCGCTGCTGGCCGGAGCCCACGACGCGAACGGTGACGGCATCACCGACATGTGGACCACGGCTGTGGACTCCTCGGGCGTGTACAACCTGCTCTTCTACGCGGGCGGCGTGAGCGGCGTCGATCCGGTCGACGGCCCCTCGACGCTGGTCGGCGCGGGCGGCTGGTCAATCTTCAGCTCCCTCAGCTGACCGACAGGCACGGACACAGGCGCCCCGGCCCGTGCGCGGACCGGGGCTCCGGTGCGTCCGGGGTCCGGGGGTCCGGTTTCGCGCTTCGGCGGACGTTGAACGACAAGCTCAGATTCTGATCAAGAGCGTTGTCGGGCCCGACTGCCCTTGGCTAGTTTCAGGGGACCGCTTCGGCACTGACCAGGCCGGAGCCTTAAGAGGGGGAAACAGCATGCGCACTTCCGCGCGCAAGTTCGTCACGGCCACCACCGCGTCGGCCGTGCTCGCCGGCGGGCTGATCGGGCTGTCGGCGACGCCCGCGTCCGCAGGTGAGATCTGTGACGACGTCTACAAGCGCAAGTACACGGAGATCTCGTCCACGTGGCACAAGGTGGTCGCGTCAGGGACCATCGACAACCGCAGCAGCAGTGCCTCCGTGCGCGAGAGCGTCAGCGCGGAGATCAGCGCCAGCCTGAAGGGCAGCGTCAGCGGTGAGATCGGAGGCAAGCTCGATCTGGCCGTGGGGGAGATCAACTCCAAGCTCGGCGTCAGTGTCGAGGCCAGTGCCTCCATCTCGCGGGGCAAGACCACGATGATCGTGGTGCCCGCCCACAAGCGGGTCAGCTACAAGATCGGCATCAAGAAGCGGGAGTACCAGGTGTACGTCACGCATCAGTTCCGGAGTTGCCACGTCTCCAACTCCTGGGCGAAGGTCACGGTGGCGGACTCGTACACGGAGACCAAGAACACCTGAGCTTGTCGTGTGAGCTCCGGCATCGAACGCGTCGACCTTGATCAGCGTTTTCGCAGTTCGGCGGACGCGTAGACGGCCTTCGCCTGATCGTGTGCTCCGTCACGGAGTGGATCAGCGCGAAGGCCGTGGTCGTGAGTGGCTCAGGCCCGCCGCCCGCGTTCGCGCCGCAGCCAGTTCACCGCATCCTCGAACTCCTCGACGCCGACAAGCCGGAGTGCCTGCTGCAGGGCCTCGAGTACAAGGCTCAGGGCTACGAGAACGCCCAGCGCTGGATCGACAACAGCCGGGGCCGGATCGTCACGGAGACGGCGGGACGACTGGCGGACGAACTGATGGCGCAGGGCAGCTTGGACTGGTTGCGCGCGACGCTCGGAGAGTCGCGGAGCTGAATGGACCTGACATCCTGAGTGTCGAAATCGCACGTCGCGGCGCGTGGATCGCGGTTCTTCGCGACCCGGTTCTGGGGGAACCGGCGTTCCACGACGTCCCTTTGAAAAGGACTGGGGTAAGAACCGACTCCGTCCAAACCCGACAGCTCACACCTTCGGGTGACAAGGTGGCAGAACGGCCGGTCGGCGCGGTACGGTCTCGCCAACTTGCATATGCCGTAAATGATTTCGGCCCCCGGCGGGACTGGCATCCCGATCGAGGGCCTGATCACCAAGGAAGTTGGGCCTTCCCGATGACTGCGACGCAGTTTAGTACCCTCACGCCCTCGCGGGCCGGAGTGACGCACGTACGTCACCATCACGACGAGAAGTTCACGGTCGTGGGCAACCATCTCGCCCAGCACAAGGACCTGTCCGCCTGCGCGATCGGCGTCGGCGTGTACATCCAGTCGCTGCCCGACGGCGCGCTCGTCGGCATCAAGATCCTCGCCCTCCGTTTCCGGGAGGGTGAGTCGAGGATCGCCGGGGCACTGCGGGAGCTGGAGGCCGCCGGGTACCTGAAGCGGCAGGTGACGCGGGGCGACGACGCCAGGCTGGCGACGATCACGACCTGGTACGAGAACCCGCACCCCGTCGACCTGGTCAAGCGCGCCCGTCCGGCCCGGCGGGAGCCGACGCCGCCGGAACCCGAAGTACCTGCACTCACCGAGGAGTTGAAGCCCGCTGCCACCCTCCTCGCGGGCCTCCGGCAGCGCGAGCCACGGCTGCTGCTCTCGGAGAACGACGTACGGCGCCTGGCGCCCGAGGTCCAGCGATGGCTGGAGCGGGACATCGCCCCCGCCATCGTCACCCGGACCCTCATCAGCGGGCTCCCCACCGGCACCATCCGCTGGCCCGCCCGCCTCCTCGCCCACCGCGTCCGCGAGTGGCTGCCGCCGGAACTTCCTCCCGTGGCGGAGGCACCTACGACCCTGCCACTCCAGAACTGCGACCGTTGCGACCGCGCCTTCCGGGGAGCCGATGAGGGACTCTGCCGCGGCTGCAGCTCCAGGGAGTGAGGTGCCCTATGCCTGTCCGAAGTCGCGTCGACGGCGTGCGAGGAGACCGGTCAGGCCCCGCACCAGCGCCCAGAGCGCCGTGGCGTTGACCAGGGCGCAGGCCAGGATCAGACCGTAGAACCCGAACCCCAGCCACATGTCGGGCAGTTCGGCGCTGGGCACGTCGTACGCTCCCGAGTCGGTCGGGGGCGGCCCCACGGGCACGGGCTCGGGCACGGGCGCAGGCAGGGGCTCGGGCGGCATGGGGCCCGTGTGGACGGGCGGCGTGGCCTCCGGCAACCCGAGCGACTCGGGATCGGGCACGATCAGCCGTATGGCCAGGAGGCTGAGCGGTGCGGTGGCCAGCATCGGCCAGATGCCGGCGAACCCGGCGTCCCCCGTCCGGACGAGCACGTCCACCCAGACCAACAGCCCCACCACCACGGCCAAATAGCCGGCCGGAACCCACACTTCAAGTCTTGACCGACGTCGTCTCACGCCTTCCCCCCGTTCGTCCGACAGCCAGTATCGGAACGGTGGAACCCGCGCGCCTGAGTACGACTACTCAGCGCGCGTACGCACCCGCTACGCCACCCAGGCGTCGGCCGGGCTCGCGCGGGCAGTCGCGGCGGCAGCCGGGGGACAGCCGGGTCATCCGGGCGGCACAGGCTCCGTGCCTGTGCCCTGGCAGTCCGGGCACGTCGTGCCCAGGCCGCATTCCGGGCATACTCGGCTCTTCCAGAAGCCAAGGCCCTCGCACGTGCGGCACGTGCCCCAGCCTTCGCACATGGTGCACAGTTGCTCGCCGGATCTCAGCGAAGCCACGGTGGCCACGCGTGGGGGGCGTGTCCATGTGCGGTGGATCCATACGGTCGGCACCTCGCCCGAGATCCGCAGCGTGCGGCCCTCGGCACGGGCGCTTGCCGTGAAGCGGTTGTGGTCGTGCGTCGCCTTGAGGAGGGGACGCCCGCCGAAGGCCTCGCCGGGCTCCGTACGCCAGCCCGCCGCCTCGAACGCCTCGGCCGCTGCCGCGGGGTCGTAGGGGGTGTCCGGCAGCGTCAGGGACATCTGGAACCGCTTGCCCATCGCCCCGCTCTCGGTGAGCCGGTCGCCGGTCCACTCCTCGGCTCTCGGCTCGACGCCCGGGGCCACGGCAGCCGCGACCGCACGCAGAGCGCGGCGCAGCCGGTTCACCGATTCCTCGAACTCCTCGGCCGCGCCCGCGATTTCATCGCTCATGCATGCGTAACGGGCGTTCAGACCACCCGAGTTCCCCGCCGCCAGACCTCCGTCACCAAAGGCACGCCCGGGCGGTAGGCCAGGTGGACGTGGGACGGGGCGTCGAGGAGGGCGAGGTCCGCGCGGGCGCCCGGGGTCAGGCGGCCGATGTCCGTGCGGCGCAGCGCTGCCGCGCCGCCCGCCGTGGCCGACCAGACCGCTTCGTCCGGGGTCATCCCCATGTCCCGTACCGCCAGCG
This sequence comes from Streptomyces sp. NPDC029169, assembly GCF_055563935.1. Lineage (NCBI taxonomy): Bacteria > Bacillati > Actinomycetota > Actinomycetes > Kitasatosporales > Streptomycetaceae > Streptomyces > Streptomyces sp. NPDC029169. Next base: position 264,326 of record NZ_JBVHXA010000008.1, on the reverse strand, counting down.
CGATGCAGAACGGGACGGACGAGGTGAAGGAGGAACCCGGGTTGCAGTCCGTCGACAGGGCCACCGTCACGCCCGCGTCCAGGAGGCGGCGCGCGTCCGGCCACTCGGCTCGGGTGGAGAACTCCGCGCCCGGGAGGAGGGTTGCGACCGTGTTGCCCGACGCCAGGGCGTCCACGTCCTCCTCCGTCAGGTGCGTGCAGTGGTCCGCGCTCGCCGCGTCCAGCTCCACCGCGAGCTGGACACCGGGGCCGTACGAGAGCTGGTTCGCGTGGACCCGCGGGTGCAGGCCCTTCGCCTTGCCGGCCGTGAGGATCGCCCGCGCCTGGTCCCCGTCGAACGCGCCCTTCTCGCAGAAGACGTCCACCCAACGGGCGTACGGCGCACAGGCGTCGAGCATCTCGCCCGTCACCAGGTCCACGTACGCCGCCGGGTCGTCGGCGTAGTCGGGCGAGACGATGTGGGCGCCCAGGTACGTGACCTCGTCCGTGTGCTCGGCCGCGATCCGTAGCGCCCGCGCCTCGTCCTCGACGGTCAGGCCGTAGCCCGACTTCGTCTCGAAGGTCGTGGTGCCCTGGCGCAGGGCCTCCGCCATGAAGCGCCCTACGTTCGCCGAGAGGTCCTCGTCGCTCGCCGCGCGAGTCGCCGCCACCGTCGTGCGGATTCCGCCCGCCTTGTACGCCTGGCCCGACATCCGCGCGTTGAACTCCGCGGTGCGGTCGCCCGCGAAGACGAGGTGCGAGTGGGAGTCCACGAAACCGGGGATCACCGCCCGGCCACCGGCGTCGACCCGGTTGTCAGTGGCGGGTGCTTTGCTTGATTCACCGACCCAGACGACTCGGTCGCCTTCGATGACGACGGCCGCGTCCTGGATCAGGCCCAGGGGGGTTCCATCACCGAGGGAGGGATCGTTCGTGACCAGGCTGGCGATGTTGACGATGGCCGTGGCGGCCGTCGCCACGGCGCTGTTCGCGCTCGTGGGGGCGGAGCTCGCCGCCGGGTTGTTCCTCGTCGCGGGGCCGGTGTTCATGATGAGAGGTGTCTCCTTCAGTCGCTTCGGCCGCTTCAGCCGCTTCAGCCGCGCAGGGCGGCGATCGATTCCGCGAGGGCACGGGGCACGTCCGGTACGGACTGGTGGACCCCGTCCCGTACGACATGGCGGCCGCCCACGATCGTGTGCCGCACATCCGCGGCCGACGCTGCGAATACCGCCGTCTCGGCTGCCAGACGCGGCACCGGTCCCGCTGTCCTGACCGAGTCCAGGGCGATCGTCGTGAAGTCGGCGAGCGCGCCCGCCTCCAGGGTGCCCGCCTCGTCCCAGCCGAGGGCCGCGTGGCCGTCGGCGGTCGCGGCCCGGAGCAGCGCGGCGGCCGTCCAGTGGCCGCGCGTGCGGGAGCGCAGGCGCTCGTTCAGCTCCATCGCCCGCGCCTCCTCCAGGAGGTCGATGACCGCGTGGCTGTCGCTGCCCAGCGACAGCGGGGAGCCCGCGCGCTGGAGGGCGACGGCCGGGCCGATGCCGTCCGCCAGGTCCCGTTCCGTCGTCGGGCACATGCAGGTGCCTGTGGTCGACGAGCCCAGAAGGGAGATGTCCTCGGTCGTCAGGTGCGTGTTGTGGACGCCCGTCGTCCTCTCGCCCAGTACCCCGTGGTCCGCGAGCAGCTGAGTCGGCGTGCGGCCGTGGGCCGCGAGGCAGGCGTCGTTCTCGGCCGTCTGCTCCGAGAGGTGGACGTGGAGGGGTACGGCGCGCGACTGCGCCCAGTTAGCCACCGTCGCCAGCTGGTCGGCCGGGACCGCCCGGACCGAGTGGATCGCCGCCCCGATCCGGACGCCTTCCCGTTCCTTGAGAAGCGAGACCCGTTCCGCCCACGCGTCGGCCGTGCCGTCCGAGAAGCGGAGCTGGTGGGTGTCGGGGGCGGCGCCGAAGCCGGAGGAGAGGTACGCCGTGTCGAGGAGCGTGATCCGGATGCCCGCGTCGGCCGCCGCCGCCACGAGGGCCTCGCCCATCGCGTTGGGGTCGGCGTACGGGGTGCCGCCCGGAGCGTGGTGGAGGTAGTGGAACTCGCCGACCGCCGTGATGCCGGCCAGCGCCATCTCCGCGTACACCGCGCGGGCGAGGGAGTGGTACGTCTCCGGTGTCAGCCGGGACGCCACCTGGTACATGACCTCCCGCCACGTCCAGAACGTGCCCGAGCCGACCTGGACCGTCCCGCGCAGGGCACGGTGGAAGGCGTGCGAGTGCGCGTTGGCCAGGCCCGGGATCGTCAGGCCCCGGAGCACGACCGCGCCCGGAGGCGGGGAGTCCACCCCCTTGCGTACCGCCTTGACGCGGCCCTCCGCCACCTCAAGCGCCACGCCCGGCTCCACGTTCGTGTCCAGCCACGCGTGTTCCAGCCAGTACGTCGTCGACGTCGTCACCTGCACGCCAGCCCTTCCAGTACGTCGGCGAGTGCGATGACCCCCGCCACGCAGTCATCCTCGGCCGCGAACTCGGCCGGGGAGTGCGAGACGCCCGTGGGGTTCCGTACGAACAGCATGGCGGTCGGGATCGATTCGGACAAAATACCCGCGTCGTGGCCCGCTCCCGTGCCGAGGACCGGGGTCTTCTCCCCGAGGATGCCCGTGAGCTCGTCCCGCAGCGCGTGCGCGAACTCGACCACCGGCGTGAAGGACTCCCGGACGACCGTGAGGTCGATGCCGTGCCGGTCGGCGTAGTCGCGGGCCGCGGTCTCGATGCCCTCCGTGACCGTGTCCAGGGCGCCCTGGTCGGCGGCGCGGGCGTCCAGCCAGCCCCGGACCAGGGACGGGATCGCGTTGACCCCGTTCGGCTCGACCGCGATCTTGCCGAACGTGGCGACCGCGCCCGCGAGTTCGGCCTCGCGCCGGGCGGCAAGCACCGTCTCGGCGTAGGTGAGCATCGGGTCGCGGCGGTCGACCAGGCGGGTGGTGCCCGCGTGGTTGGCCTCGCCCGCGAAGTCGTACCGCCAGCGGCCGTGCGGCCAGATCGCGGACGCGATGCCGACGGAGTCCCCGGACAGGTCCAGGGCGCGCCCCTGCTCGACGTGCAACTCGACGAACGCGCCGATCCGGGCCAGGCGCTCGGGGTCGGGGCCGATGGCCTCGGGGTCGTAGCCGGCGGCCTCCATCGCCTGCGGGAGGGTGATCCCGTCGGCGTCGCGGAGCTCGTACGCCTGCTCCTTGGTCAGCCGCCCGGCCGTGAGGCGGGAGCCGACGCAGGCCAGGCCGAAGCGGGCGCCTTCCTCGTCACCGAAGTTGGTGATGGCGAAGGGGCGCTTGAACTGCACGCCGCGGGACCGCAGTTCGTCCAGCGCGGCGAAGGCGGAGACGACGCCGAGGGGGCCGTCGAAGGCTCCGCCGTCGGGTACGGAGTCCAGGTGCGAGCCGGTGACGACCGCGTCACCGGCCGACGGGTCGCCGAGCCAGGCCCACTGGTTGCCGTTGCGGTCGACCTCGTAGTTCAGCCGGCGCGCCTCCGCCTGCATCCGGAACCAGAGCCGGCAGTCGGCGTCGGCGCCGGTCCAGGCGTAGCGGCGGTAGCCGCCCGAGGCGTCGCTGCGGCCGATGGGCCGCAGCGACGTCCACATGGCGTGGAAGGTGTCACTCACGCGTCGTCGCCCTCGCGCATCGGGACGCGGACGCCCTTCTCGTCGGCGACCCGCTCCGCGATGTCGTAGCCCGCGTCGACGTGGCGGATGACGCCCATGCCCGGGTCGTTGGTGAGCACGCGGCGGATCTTCTCGCCCGCGAGAGCCGTGCCATCGGCGACCGAGACCTGGCCCGCGTGGATGGAGCGGCCCATGCCGACGCCCCCGCCGTGGTGGATGGAGACCCAGGACGCGCCGGAGGCGACGTTGACCATGGCGTTCAGGAGGGGCCAGTCGGCGATCGCGTCGGAGCCGTCGAGCATGGCCTCGGTCTCGCGGTACGGGGAGGCGACCGAGCCGCAGTCGAGGTGGTCGCGGCCGATGGCGAGGGGCGCGGCGAGGGTGCCGTTGCCGACCATGTCGTTGAACATGTCGCCCGCCTTGTCGCGCTCGCCCTGGCCCAGCCAGCAGATGCGCGCCGGGAGGCCCTGGAAGTGGACGCGCTCGCCGGCCATCTTGATCCAGCGGTGGAGGGACTCGTTCTCCGGGAAGAGCTCCAGGATCGCCTTGTCCGTCTTGTGGATGTCCGAGGCCTCGCCGGAGAGGGCGGCCCAGCGGAACGGGCCCTTGCCCTCGCAGAACAGGGGCCGGATGTAGGCCGGTACGAAGCCGGGGAAGGCGAAGGCCCGGTCGTAGCCCGCGAGTTGGGCCTCGCCGCGGATGGAGTTGCCGTAGTCGAAGACCTCGGCGCCGGCGTCCATGAAGCCGACCATGGCCTCCACATGGCGGGCCATGGACTCACGGGCGCGCGTCGTGAAGCCCGCCGGGTCCTTGGCCGCGGCGTCGGCCATGTCCTCGAAGGCGACGCCGACCGGCAGGTAGGAGAGCGGGTCGTGGGCCGAGGTCTGGTCGGTCACGATGTCGATCGGGGCGCCCTCGGCGAGCATCTGCGGCAGCAGCTCGGCCGCGTTGCCGAGCAGGCCGATGGAGAGCGGGCGGCGGGCGTCCCGGGCCTCGACGGCCAGCTGGAGAGCGTGCCGGAGGTTGTCGGCCTTGACGTCGAGGTAGCGGTGCTCGATGCGGCGCTCGATCGCGCGCGGGTCGACGTCGATACAGATCGCGACGCCGTCGTTCATCGTCACGGCGAGCGGCTGGGCGCCGCCCATGCCGCCGAGGCCGGCGGTCAGCGTGATGGTCCCGGCCAGGGTGCCGTTGAACTTCTTTGCGGCGACGGCGGCGAAGGTCTCGTACGTGCCCTGGAGGATGCCCTGGGTGCCGATGTAGATCCACGAGCCGGCCGTCATCTGGCCGTACATGGTCAGACCCAGCTGCTCCAGGCGCCGGAACTCCTCCCAGTTCGCCCAGTCGCCGACCAGGTTGGAGTTGGCGATCAGGACGCGCGGGGCCCACTCGTGGGTCTGCATGACGCCCACCGGGCGGCCGGACTGGACGAGCATCGTCTCGTCCTGCTTCAGGGTCCGCAGCGTACGCACCATCGCGTCGAAGGAGCGCCAGTCGCGCGCGGCCTTACCGGTCCCGCCGTAGACGACGAGCTTGTCGGGGTGCTCGGCGACCTCGGGGTCGAGGTTGTTCTGCAGCATCCGGAGGGCGGCCTCCTGCTGCCATCCCAGGGTGCTCAGTTCCGTACCGCGCGGGGCCCGTACGGGGCGGGGTCCTGACATGGGTGCCTCCTCCGATGTGACGCAACTTGTGACGTAGCTATTCACATCCTGGCGTGCTGAATAGTTGTAGTCAACAGCTGCGGGCGCCCCCATACCGGTGGTCCTATGGAGGCATGGCATCCCACCGTCGCGATCAGGCCGTCCGCGCCGCCGTCGAGCAGGGCCTCCTCTCCCCCTCCGAACCCGTCGTCGCGCTTCTCGACACCGCCGGCATCCGCGCCTCGGCCGCCGCCCTCGTCTCCGCCTTCGCCGCCGTCACCGAGGCCCCCGTCCTGCACGCCTTCGCCGTGAAGGCCTGCCCGCTCGTCCCCGTCCTGCGCCTGCTCGCCTCGTGCGGGCTCGGCGCCGAGGTCGCGAGCCCCGGCGAGCTGGCCCTCGCCCGCGCGGCCGACGTCGACCCGTCCCGTACCGTGCTCGACTCGCCCGCCAAGACGACCGCCGAGCTGCGCCAGGCCCTCGCGCTCGGGGTCGCCGTCAACGCCGACAACCTCCAGGAACTGGCCAGGCTCGACGAGCTCGTCGCCTCCGCGCCGACCGCCTCGCAGCTCGGCATCCGGGTGAACGCGCAGATCGGGGTCGGTTCGATCGCGGCCATGTCGACCGCGACGGCCACCTCCAAGTTCGGGGTGGCGCTCCGGGACGAAGGCGCGCGGGAGGCCGTGGTCCAGGCGTACCTCGACCGGCCCTGGCTGACCCGGCTGCACACCCACACCGGCTCCCAGGGCATCCCGCTCGCCCTGATGGCCGAGGGCGTCGCCGTCGCCTACGAGCTGGCCGAGGAGATCAACGCCAAGGCGGGGCGGCAGCAGGTCGACACGATCGACATCGGCGGCGGACTGCCGGTGAACTTCGCCTCCGACGAGGAGACGCCGACCTACGCCGAGTACGCCACGCTGCTCGCCGAGACCGCCCCCGGCCTCCTCGACGGGCGGTACGGGCTCGTCACCGAGTTCGGCCGCTCGCTGCTCGCCAAGCACGGCACGATGCTCGCCCGCGTGGAGTACACCAAGACCTCCGGCGCCCGCCCCATCGCGGTCACCCACGCGGGGGTCCAGGTCGCCACCCGTACCGTCTACTGCCCGGACTCCTGGCCGCTGCGCGTCCTCGCGTACGACTCCGAGGGCCGGCCCCGCGCCGGCGACGAGGTCGTCCAGGACGTGGCGGGCCCCGCCTGCTTCGCCGGGGACCTGCTCGCCACCGCGCGCTCGCTGCCCCTGCTGCGGCCGGACGACATCGTGGTGGTGCCGGACACCGGCGCGTACTGCTTCGCCCACCACTACGCGTACAACAGCCTCCCCCGCCCGGCCGTCCACGGCTTCACCACCGACGAGGCGGGCGGGGTGACGTTCTCGCCCGTACGGAAGGCCCAGACGCCGGACGAGATCGTCGCCGAGGCGGGCGGGGCGTTCGCGGACGCGTTGCTGGACTGACGTCCCGGTGGTTCCGTGGAGCCATGGCTACCAAGAGCGTCGTCGTCGAACGCCGGATCCAGGCGTCCCCCGGGCCCGTCTGGGAGGCGCTGACGGATCTGGAGGACATGCCACGGGTCCTCAGCGGCGTCGAACGGGTCGAGGTGCTCACCGAGGGCGGCTTCGGCGTGGGCACCCGCTGGCGCGAGACCCGGCGGATGATGGGCAAGGAGGCCACGGAGGAAATGACCGTGACCGAGGCCGAGCCGCCGGACCGCTATGTGACGGTGGCGGACTCGCACGGCATGCACTACGTCTCCGAGATCGCGCTGCGCCCGGACGGGAGCGGGGCGACGACGGTACGGATGACGTTCTCGGCGACCCCGGCCGAGGGCAGCCGCCTGGGCTTCCTGACCAAGCTCCTGAGCGGCCTCGGGGCCAGAGCGGTGAGCCGGGCGCTCACGAAGGACCTGGACGACATGGCGGCCACGGTGGAACGCCGCCACTGACGGCTCCCTGAGCCGGCTAATCCACGAACAGGCCGCGCGCCGCCGCCTTGGTGTCGAACTCCTCCAACCGGGCCTGGGCGTCGGGTAGTTCGTCCGCCATGGCCTCCAGGAGGACCCGGCCGAGGAGCATCGGGGCGCAGGCCGTGTCGAAGGCGAGGCCGGTGCCGACGGCGGCCGGGATCAGCAGGTCGCTGTGGGCGGCGACGGGCGCGAACGCCGACTCGGCGACCGTCACCACGGTCAGGCCGGCGCCCTGGGCGTACTCCAGGACCTCCACGACCTCCCGGGGGTGGCGGGGCAGCGCGAAGCAGAGCAGGGCCGTGGCCCCGGCCCGTACCGCCGCGTCGATGCGGTCCGTGAACATGGAGCCGCCCTCGTCGAGGAGGCGGACGTCGGGGTGGACCTTGGCGGCGAAGTACGCGAAGCCGCGCGCCTGCGAGGAGGCGGCCCGCAGCCCGAGGACGGGCAGCGGCCGGGAGGCGGCGAGCAGCCGTCCGGCGCGTTCGACGGGCGCGGGGTCGGCGAGCAGCTCGGCGAGTTGGCGCAGGTTCTCGATCTCGGCGAGGACGGCCTGCTGGTACTCGTTGCGCTCACCGGCCTCGCCCGCGGCCTTGCCCGCGGGCGCGACCTCGCGGAGGTGGCGGCGCAGGGCGGGGTAGCCGTCGAAGCCGAGGGCGACGGCGAAGCGGGTGACGGAGGGCTGGCTGACCCCGGCGAGCTCGGCCAGCTCCACGCTGGACAGAAACGCCACGTCACCGGCCCGGCGCACCATGCAGTGCGCGATCCGCCGCTGCGTCGGTGTCAGCCGGTGCCCCTCGAAGAGCGCCTGCAGCCGTCCGGCCGGGCTGTCACTCACGCCGTCCCCCTTCCGCTTATTCATCCACCTTGAACTCTGCATGAAGATATGCAGCAGGGCAAGAAGAGCGGGGGACGGGCACCGTGGCGTGCGATGAGGAATCGGCCGATCAGCGAGGCTTTCATGCACACCACGATCACCCCGTTCACGCTGGCCCGCTGGAAGGAGCAGCGGCAGTTCGGCTGGCACGGTACGTCTCCGGAGTTCGGCGACATCCGGGTCGTGTGGCCCGTGCTCCCGCACGCCGACAGCGTCATCCGGGCGGAGGCGAGCGGTGGCCTGGTCCCCACGGCCACCTTCGAGACACGGGGCCTCCACGCGGAGCTCGTGGCGATGCCGACGCTGAACCGCGCGACCCTGCGCGTGGGCGACGGCCTCGTGCACATGAGCCGGAGAAGGTGGGGGCTGAGCCGCCGCGGCCGTTCCCTGCGCATGACGTATCTGGGCGCCGCCTACCGGCTGACCGCGATCGATCGCCGGGCGTACACGCTGAAGCGGGAGCCCGACGCGGAGGACCCGGGTGTCGTCGTGACCGTGCGACAGTCCGGGCTCGGGAGGAACAAGAAGGTCACCGTCCAGGCGACCGGCCGGATCCTGCCCGCCGACCTGGCGCTCGCGACTCTCTTCTCCGGGGTCGACCGCGCGGTCCTCACCTGGCGAGGCGCCGTGCGCGCGGGCCTTTCGAGGATGTTCGGCTTCTGGGCCGAGAGCCATTCCTGAGGGAGGACGTGAGCGCGGGGACCGCCGCACCCCCAGTGGCTGGGGGGCGGGACGACGGCGGTCCCCGCGAGGAGCGCGGGCCGGGTCAGGGCCGGTCTCCGCGTCCGCGGCGTCGTGAGGAGGTCCGGGAGCCGCTCCGGTAGTCCGTGACGCCGACAACGACCAATGTGCCGGACGCGTGTTAAGCGGGTGCTGCGCGTACGTGTCCTGCCCGTACCGTTTTCGCGAACGCCCGCTCGACCACGCTTCGGGCTACTTCGACCCGCCGTTCGCAAGGAAGTGGAGCAGGTCCTGACGGCTCACCACACCCGTCGGCTTGCCCTCGACCAGCACGATCGCCGCGTCCGCCGACTCGCCGAGCACGGTCATCAGGTCGGCGACCGGCTCGCCGGAGCCGACCTGCGGCAGCGGCGCGCTCATGTGGCGCTCCAGCGGGTCCTCCAGGGAGGCCCGCTTGGTGAACAGCGCGTCGAGGAGCTCGCGTTCGACGACCGAGCCGACGACCTCCGCCGCCATGACGTCCGGGTGGCCGGCGCCCGGCTTGACGATCGGCATCTGCGAGACGCCGTACTCCCGCAGCACCTCGATCGCCTGACCGACCGTCTCGTCCGGGTGCATGTGCACGAGGGACGGCATGACGCCCTCCTTGTGCCGCAGGACGTCCGCGACGGTGGCGGAGGACGTGTCCTCCAGGAAGCCGTAGTCGGCCATCCACTCGTCGTTGAAGATCTTGGACAGGTAGCCACGGCCGGAGTCCGGCAGCAGCACGACCACGACGTCGTCGGGGCCGAGCTCGCGGGCGACCTCCAGGGCCGCGACGACCGCCATGCCGCAGGAGCCGCCCACCAGGAGGCCCTCCTCCTTGGCGAGGCGGCGGGTCATCTGGAAGGAGTCCTTGTCGGAGACGGCCACGATCCGGTCGGTCACGGACGCGTCGTACGCCGTGGGCCAGAAGTCCTCGCCGACGCCCTCGACGAGGTACGGCCGGCCCGAGCCGCCGGAGTAGACCGAGCCCTCGGGGTCGGCGCCGATGATCTGGACCTTGCCGCCGCTGACCTCCTTCAGGTACTTGCCGGTGCCGGAGATCGTGCCGCCGGTGCCGACGCCCGCGACGAAGTGGGTGATCTTCCCGTCCGTCTGGTCCCACAGCTCGGGGCCGGTCGTCTCGTAGTGGGAGCGCGGGTTGTTCGGGTTGGAGTACTGGTCGGGCTTCCAGGCCCCCGGCGTCTCACGGACGAGCCGGTCGGAGACGTTGTAGTACGAGTCCGGGTGCTCGGGGTCGACGGCCGTGGGGCAGACCACGACCTCGGCGCCGTACGCCCGCAGCACGTTGATCTTGTCCGTGGACACCTTGTCGGGGCAGACGAAGATGCACTTGTAGCCCTTCTGCTGGGCCACGATCGCGAGGCCGACGCCCGTGTTGCCGGACGTGGGCTCGACGATCGTGCCGCCGGGCTTGAGCGCCCCGCTCTCCTCGGCCGCCTCGATCATGCGCAGGGCGATGCGGTCCTTGACCGAGCCGCCGGGGTTGAAGTACTCGACCTTGGCCAGGACGGTCGCCTGGATGCCCGTCGTGACGTTGTTGAGCTTCACCAGCGGGGTGTTGCCGACGAGGCTGATCATCGAGTCGTGGAATTGCACCGTAATCTCCGGGGTCTCCGTAATGGTGCGTCCAGCGTATGCGTAGTCGGTGCGGGTTACGGGGCAGTTAGATCCTGAACGGCTTGAAGGAGGTGACTGCCCCCATGTCCAGGGCGAGGGTGGCACGGCGGATCGCGGCGGGCGCGGCGTACGGCGGCGGGAGCATCGGGCTGCTCGGCGTCGCGGCCCTTGGCGTGGTCCTGGCCGAGGTGCAGCTGGCGAAGCGGAACGTGGGGGGCGGGGTGGCACCCCTGCCGCCGGGGGCGGACGGCCTGTACGGGCGCTCCTACGCGGCCTCGGATCCCGCCGTGACCCCTTTCCGGCTGGCCCTTCTGGGTGATTCGACGGCGGCGGGCCAGGGGGTGCGCCGGGTGGGCCAGACGCCGGGGGCGCTGCTGGCCTCGGGGCTCGCGGCGGTGGCCGAGCGGCCGGTGGTGCTGCGGAACGTGGCGCTGCCGGGGGCGCGCTCGGACGACCTGGAGCGTCAGGTGTCGCTGCTGCTCGCCTCCCCGTCCGGTCCCCCGGACGTGTGCGTGATCATGATCGGCGCGAACGACGTCACGCATCGGATGCCGGCGACGGAGTCGGTACGGCTCCTCGCGGCAGCGGTGCGGCGGCTGCGGACGGCCGGCGCGGAGGTGGTCGTGGGGACCTGCCCGGACCTGGGGACGATCGAGCCGGTGTACCAGCCCCTGCGGTGGCTGGCGCGGCGGGTGTCGCGGCAGCTGGCGGCGGCGCAGACGATCGTGGTGGTGGAGCAGGGCGGGCGGACGGTGTCGCTGGGGGACCTGCTGGGCCCCGAGTTCGCGGCGAACCCTCGGGAGATGTTCGGGGCGGACAACTACCACCCGTCGGCGGAGGGGTACGCGACGGCGGCGATGGCGGTGCTCCCGACGCTGTGCGCGGTCCTTGGCGTGTGGCCCGAAACCGACCGTCTGGAGCCGGACCGCCACGAGGACATGCTGCCGGTGGCGAAGGCGGCGGCGGAGGCGGCGCGGGAGGCCGGTACGGAGGTCACGGGGGCGCGGGCGCCGTGGGCCCTCCTCAAGCACCGGCGACGTCGGCGCATCCCGGCGGCGGAGACGCCGACGCCGTCCCCGGACGCGGAGGACGCCACCCGCCAGGCGTAAGGGGCCCCCGTGTGGGCAATCGTCCCGCTGGGGCGATGGGGGTCCCCCCTGCTCGAGCGAAGCCGAGAGCTTGGGGGAGGGTGGGCACACGGGACGCCTGCGGGCGCGTTCCGTTCATGGGCCCTGACCCGCACCCTGAGGCCGTTGCGCTGTACAGGGCCCTGGGGTGGGCGTAGGGGCACGGGGCGGATGCGCCCGCAAAGGCGCCGTCCGTTGTGCCCACCCGTTCCGCCCCAGCGGAACGAATGCCCACAACGAGCTGAGCGCTCGCTTAGAAAAGAGGTCCGCGTCACACCCTCTAGCCGGTGACCCATCGCCTACGTACAGGTAACTTCCCGTTCTGTCCGCCCTCTCCGCATCCTCCTGGAGCCGTGATGCCCGAAGCCGTCATCGTCTCGACCGCCCGCTCCCCGATCGGCCGGGCCTTCAAGGGCTCCCTGAAGGACCTGCGGCCCGACGACCTCACTGCCACGATCATCCAGGCCGCCCTCGCCAAGGTCCCCGAGCTCGACCCGCGCGACATCGACGACCTGATGCTCGGCTGCGGCCTCCCCGGCGGCGAGCAGGGCAACAACCTGGGCCGGATCGTCGCCGTCCAGATGGGGATGGACCACCTCCCCGGCTGCACGATCACGCGCTACTGCTCCTCCTCGCTCCAGACCTCCCGCATGGCGCTGCACGCCATCAAGGCCGGCGAGGGCGACGTCTTCATCTCGGCCGGTGTCGAGATGGTCTCCCGCTTCGTGAAGGGCAACTCCGACTCCCTGCCCGACACGCACAACCCCCTCTTCGCCGACGCCGAGGCCCGCACCGCCGCCGTCGCCGCGTCCGAGGGCTCCACCTGGCACGACCCGCGCGAGGACGGCCTCGTCCCCGACGCGTACATCGCCATGGGCCAGACCGCCGAGAACCTGGCCCGCTGGAAGGGCATCAGCCGCCAGGAGATGGACGAGTTCGGCGTACGGTCCCAGAACCTCGCCGAGCAGGCCATCAAGAACGGCTTCTGGGAGCGCGAGATCACCCCGGTGACGACCCCGGACGGCACCGTCGTCTCCGCCGACGACGGCCCGCGCGCCGGCGTCACCCTGGAGGGCGTGCAGGGCCTCAAGCCCGTCTTCCGCCCCGACGGCCTGGTCACCGCCGCCAACTGCTGTCCGCTCAACGACGGCGCCGCCGCCCTCGTGATCATGTCGGACACGAAGGCCCGCGAGCTCGGCCTCACCCCGCTCGCCCGCATCGTCTCCACCGGCGTCTCGGGCCTCTCCCCCGAGATCATGGGCCTCGGCCCGGTCGAGGCCTCCAAGCAGGCCCTGAAGCGCGCCGGTCTGACCACGGGCGACATCGACCTGGTCGAGATCAACGAGGCGTTCGCCGCCCAGGTGATCCCGTCCTACCAGGACCTCGGCTTCGACCTGGACAAGGTGAACGTCAACGGCGGCGCCATCGCCGTCGGCCACCCCTTCGGCATGACCGGCGCCCGGATCACCGGCACGCTGATCAACAGCCTGCAGTTCCACGACAAGCAGTTCGGCCTGGAGACCATGTGCGTCGGCGGCGGCCAGGGCATGGCCATGGTCATCGAGCGGCTGAGCTGAGCCGTAGCGGAGGGTAGGGGTCGCCTGAGGAACGAAGGCGGCACCTGCCCGCAGCGGTGGCGAAGGGAAGCGCGAGCAAAGAAGCGAGCGCCTGAGCTGAACCTGACATGGGACGCGCGGCAGCGCTCCCATGGCCTGCTGACGCGGTTTCCAACCGCTCCGCGTCCCAGCCGTGACCGAATCTCCCCCAGGATGTGACCTACGTCCCGGGGGAGAGTCGTTCCCGCAGGTCACGGCAGTTCCGGGACTAAACACCTGGCCCAAATACCTGTCCATTTCGTGACGTAATGCACTGACAGGGGGCGCACTCCCACGGCAGGCTGATGTAGGAAGTCGGGGGATCGACTCGGAATCGGGAGTACGTCAGTGAGCGCCATGTCTCTTGCCCTGCTGGTGACCACGGCCGCCGCCACGGCCGTGGGCGCCGCCGCCCTGCACGCTGCCCACGGTCTCCGTAAGCAGGTCGTCGCGCTGCGTGGCGAACTCGCCGCCTCGCACGGGGCGTCCGTCCCGCACGCCCGCCAGTCGCCCGCGGCCGAGATACGCGCCGCGGTCGCCGAGGCGCTGGCCGAGGAGCGCGAGCGCGAGCTCGCCGAGGCGCGCGCCTTCTGGGCGGCGCAGGAGGCCAGGGACGCGGCCGACGCCCCGTCCCTGCTCGGCGGCCTGGGCGGTCCCGCAGAGGACGGCGCCCCGTTCTACATCCCGCGCCAGGCCGACTTCGCGGGCCTGGAGGCCATGGCCCTGGAGGCGATGGAGGCCGAGGCCGCCGCGCTCGACGGCGCCGGCGTCGACAGCGTCCTGGAGGAGTTCCCGGAGCTGGCCGAGTACACCGAGTACGCGGAGGACTCCCCCGAGCTCGCCGCGGCCCGCCGACGCCACCCCTCGCACCCCGACTTCGTGCCGGTCCAGACGCCCGTCGTCACCGACCACGAGCGCACGGTGTCCCGCCTGGAGGAGCTCGCCGACACGCGCACCGCGCTGACCGACGTACGCCCCGGCCCGCTCGGCACGCTCGACGTGTACGTCTTCGCCGACGGCACCACGCTCTGCATGACCCCCGGCCACCGCGAGACCGCGGAGCGCCTCGCTGAGGCCCTGCGCGCCGGCCGTACGCCGGTCCTGCTCGGCGGCTCCGGCGTCTCGGGCGCGTACGCCCTGACGTTCTCCTTCGGGGACGCGGACGACGAGAACGTCTACATCCTCGCCGACCGCGTCATCGCGTCCCTGTAGTCCTCCCCATAGGCCGCTACAGCCCCGACCGCGCCACGGCCTCCCGTACCAGCCTCACGGCCTCGCCCAGTTCCCGTTCCCGGGAGCCGGCCGGGGCCGTTCGCAGTGCCTCCGCCAGATCGGTCCCGGCGACGAGGAGTTGGTCGGCGACCGCGAAGATCCCGGCGTCCGGCATGATCCGCCCGGCCTGGGCCGGCTCCCCCGGCTCCCCCGGCTCCTCCAAGCGCTGCGCCCGGAGCGCCAACTCCCTGGCCAGCGCGAGCCCTTCGGCGGCGGCGCCACGCCGGAGGCGGCTCTGCGGGGCGGCCCGCAGCCGGTCGGCGAACCGTTCGACGGCGGCGGTCAGTTCACTCGTATCAAGCACTCCGCGACCCTACGCGCCCTCCCGGGACTGTTGCCAACGGGCCGAGGCTCGGGCACGGTGTCGGGAAGGAGCACACGGCAACACGCGTCCGGAGGCGCCGATGTCCCACGCATTCTCCGAAGAGACCCACCGCAACCTGCTCGCCCGCATCCCCCATTGCACCGGTCGTGAAGTCTCCGACTGGCTCCGCACCGTCGAGGAAGGCCCCTCCCTCGTCCGCTTCGAGGAGAAGGTCAGCTGGCTCCGGGGCGAGCACGACCTCGCGTACGGCCACGCGAAGGCGATCATCCACGAGTACGACCTCCGCAGGGCGGCCCGCCGGCTGCTCTGACCGCTCTGATACCCCCGCTGTAGAGTGGGAGAACGATGGTTCTCCCACTCCGGGGGGTGATCGGACGATGATGACGGACACCGACACCGCCGAGCTGCGGCTCCTGGAGGCCGCCGAGGCCCTCTTCGACGAGCGCGGGGTGCAGGCGGTCGGCATGGATGCCATCCGCACCGCGTCCGGTGTCTCGCTCAAGCGCCTCTACCAGCTCTTCCCGTCCAAGGACCATCTGGTGTGGGCCGTCCTCAACCGCCGCGACCGCGCCGTACGGGAGGCCATCGCCGCCCACGGGGCCGCGCACGCCACCACCCCGTACGAGCGCGCCCTCGACGTCTTCGACTACCTCGGCGAGTGGTTCGCCGACCCCGGCTTCCGCGGCTGCGCCTTCATCAACACGTTCGGCGAGATGGGCGGCATCTCCCCGGACGTCGCCGACATCGCCCGCGGGCACAAGCAGGCCCTCCGGGGGTACTTCGCCGAGCAGACCGCGTCCCTCGGGGCGCCCGGGGAGCTGGCCGACCAGCTGGCGCTGCTCGCCAACGGCGCCATGGTCGTCGCGGGCATCGAGGGCTCCCCCGAGCCGGCCGCCCGCGCGAAGGACGCCGCGAAGGTGCTCCTGGACACGGCGCTCAGAGGCTAGGTACGCGGAAGGGCCCGCCCGGAAGCCGGACGGGCCCTTCGTCACACAGGGGTGCGTCAGTCGTCGCCCTGCAGGATCGACAGCAGACGCAGCATCTCCAGGTAGATCCACACCAGGGTCAGGGTGAGGCCGAAGGCCGCCAGCCAGGACTCCTCGCGCGGAGCGCCGTACGTCACGCCGTCCTCGACCTGCTTGAAGTCCAGGGCGAGGAAGCAGGCACCGAGGATGATGCCGATGACGCCGAAGAGGATGCCGAGGCCGCCGCTGCGGAAGCCCAGGCCGTCACCGGCGCCGTCGAAGAGCGAGAAGAGCGCGTTGACCGCCATCAGCAGGATGAAGCCGATCGCGGCCGCCATCACGAAGCCGTAGAAGCGGCGGGTGACGCGGATCCAGCGCATCTTGTACGCGATCAGCACACCGGCGAAGACCGCCATCGTGCCGAGCACCGCCTGCGCGACCACACCGGGCGAGATGTAGGTCGAGACGGTGGCCGAGATGACGCCGAGGAAGACACCCTCGAACGCCGCGTAGGACAGGATCAGCGCGGGCGAGGCCTTGCGCTTGAAGGACTGCACCATCGCCAGGACGAAGGCCACCAGGGCGGCTCCGACAGCGATGCCGTAGGACTTGCCGATGTTCGCCGGGTCGACCGGCATGACGATCCACGACAGGGCGGCGAAGATCACGACCGTGCCGAGCGTCATGGCCGTACGGCTCACGACGTCGTCGATCGTCATCACATTGCCGCGGGCCTGCTGCGGGGCACCGAGCTGGGTGTCCTGCGCGTACGGGTTCGTGGCGTACGGGTTGGCCGCGCCCTCGGCGAACGGGTTGCCGGCGTACGGACTGGCGACGGCGGGGCCCCCGGCCTGCGGCTGCTGCGCGTAGCCGTTGTCGCGGCTGAACCCCCGTCGCGAGAAGACCGGGTTGCTGCTCCTCATCTCACTCCTCCATGCGGCCGCACTGCGCAGCCTTGCCACAAGAGTAATAGGGAAGCAAAAGAAACTCTCTAGTGCCCGGGGAGGATCTTTCGCGGGCGCGATGATGAGCTGTGCCCGGAACCGGACTCGAACCGGTACGGCCCGAAGGCCAGCGAGGTTTAAGCTCGCCGTGTCTGCATTCCACCATCCGGGCATGGCGCGCGGCTCCGCGTTGGCACATGAGCCTATCGGGACGCTTCCCTCGTTCAGCGGAACCCTGGCCCGATGTTGTCTTATTTTATTGACGTCTGAGTGTGCGTCAGCGCAGGTGGGGCCCCATCTGACGAACTGTGACAGGGATCGCGCCCGCAAAGACCCGTCCGCCGGAATGACGGAAAGTCGCCGCCTCGGCACGCCCCGCGCGGCACTCCCCCGGGGGGTACCCGGCTCTCAGGGATCCCGTCATACCTCAGGAGGAGGGCCGGGCTCCGCGGTCCGACTCCAGTCGGCCCCTGGAACGGGCACGTGGGCGGACGACCGGGCCCTCAACGCTCGACACGATGGAGTGGTTCCCGAACGCACCGAAGTGACAGGAGTCCCCCTCGTGACCACCACCCCCACCGTGTCCCGCGCCACCGCGGTGGCCGCCCGCGCCACGGATCTCTCGAAGGTCTACGGACAGGGTGAGACCCAGGTGGTCGCCCTGGACCGGGTCACCGTGGACTTCCGGCAGGGCGAGTTCACCGCGATCATGGGCCCCTCCGGCTCCGGCAAGTCGACCCTGATGCACTGCGTCGCGGGTCTGGACTCCTTCAGCTCCGGCTCGGTCCGCCTCGGCGAGACGGAGCTCGGCACCCTCAAGGACAAGCAGCTGACCCAGCTGCGCCGGGACAAGATCGGCTTCATCTTCCAGGCGTTCAACCTGCTGCCGACGCTGACGGCGCTCGAGAACATCACGCTGCCGATGGACATCGCGGGCCGCAGGCCCGACAAGCAGTGGGTGGAGAAGGTCATCGACATGATCGGCCTGTCCGGCCGGCTGAGCCACCGCCCCGCGCAGCTCTCCGGCGGCCAGCAGCAGCGAGTCGCCGTGGCCCGCGCGCTGGCCTCCCGCCCCGAGATCATCTTCGGTGACGAGCCGACCGGAAACCTGGACTCGCGCTCGGGCGCGGAGGTCCTGGGCTTCCTGCGCAACTCGGTGCGCGAGCTGGGGCAGACGGTCGTCATGGTCACCCACGACCCGGTCGCCGCGTCCTACGCGGACCGGGTCGTCTTCCTCGCGGACGGCCGGATCGTCGACGAGATGCTCGCCCCGACGGCGGACGGCGTCCTCGACCGCATGAAGGCCTTCGACGCGAAGGGCCGCACCAGCTGACGCCCCTGGGCCCCGCGCCCCGGACCCCCGCAGCCCTTCGACGTTCCGCCCCCGCACGCAGGGGGCGCTCCACCCCAGGACACACACCCATGTTCCGTACCGCCTTGCGCAACGTGTTCGCGCACAAGGCCCGGCTGCTGATGACCGTGCTCGCCGTCATGCTCGGCGTGGCCTTCGTCTCCGGCACCCTGGTCTTCACCGACACCCTCTCCCAGGCCTTCCGCAACCAGTCGGCCAAGAGCTACGACGACGTCGCCGTCGCCGTCAGCCTCCACCCGAGCCCGGAGGAGGCCGCCAAGACGCCCGGCCTCTCCCAGGCCGTGATCGACCGCATCGGCAAGGTCGACGGCGTCGCCTCCGTCACCGGGCGCGTCGACGGCTTCGCCGGTGTGCCCGACAAGGACGGCAAGCTGATCGGCGTCGGCTGGTCCAACAAGGGGACCAACTTCGCCCCGGGCGCCGACGGCAAGGATCCGGCGTACGACTTCACCCAGGGCGCGGGCCCGGTGCAGGACGGCCAGATCGCGCTCGACAAGGACTCCGCCGCCAAGGGCGGCTACAAGGTCGGCGACATCGTCCGCGTCGCCACCAACGGCCCGGTGAAGGAGTACACCCTCTCCGGTGTCTTCACCACCGACGACGGCGCCGTCAGCGCCGGCGGCAGCCTCGTCCTCTTCGACAACTCCGTCGCCCAGAAGCAGTTCGTGAAGCCGGGCTACTACCAGGACGCCACCGTCGTCGCCGCCCCCGGCACCGACGCCGACAAGCTCCTCGACGAGGTCCTGAAGGTCGTCCCGAAGGCCGCCACGGCCCAGACCGGCCAGGCACTCGCCGAGCAGCAGGCCCGTGACATCGAGGCCGGGCTCGGCGCGCTGAAGCAGGTGCTGCTCGGCTTCGCCGGCATCGCCCTCTTCGTCGGCATCTTCCTGATCGCCAACACCTTCACCATGCTGGTCGCCCAGCGCACGAAGGAACTCGCGCTGATGCGCGCCGTCGGTGCCTCGCGCAGGCAGATCACCCGATCCGTCCTCGTCGAGGCCGGTCTGGTCGGCCTGGTCGCCTCGGCCGTCGGCTACGGCCTGGGCATCGCGCTGGCCGTCGGACTGCGCTCGGGCATGAACGCCTTCGACCTGAAGGTGCCGGGCGGCCCGCTGGTCCTCGGCACCGCCCCGGTCATCGCCGCGCTCGCCGTCGGCATCAAGATCACCATGCTCGCCGCCTGGCTGCCCGGCCGCCGCGCCGCGAAGATCCCGCCGGTCGCCGCGATGAGCAGCGTCCACGCCGCCGCGACGACCAAGTCCCTCGTGGTCCGCAACTCCATCGGCGCCGCGATCACCGCGCTCGGCGCGGTCCTGATCGTGCTCGGCGCGGGCAAGGGTGGCGACGACGGCCGGATGTTCATCGCGGGCGGCGCCTTCCTCACCCTCATCGGTGTGATCGTGCTGATCCCGCTGCTCTCCCGCCCGGTGATCGCCGTCATCCGCCCGCTCTTCGTCGGCGTCTTCGGGGTCTCCGGCAAGCTCGCCGGCCTGAACGCGGTCCGCAACCCCCGCCGTACCGGCGCCACGGCCTCCGCGCTCGCCATCGGTCTGACCCTGGTCACCGGCCTCACCGTGCTCGGTACGACGGTCGGCGCGGCCCTCGACAAGATGACGACGGACCAGATCCGCGCCGACTACATGGTCTCCATGGCCAGCGGCCAGGGCCTGAACAAGGACGCGCTCACCGCGATCGAGAAGGCCCCCGGCGTCACCGCCGTCTCGCCGCAGCAGGCCGGCTGGTTCGCCCTCAAGGGCAAGGACGTCTCGGCCTCCGGTGTCACCCCCGGCGACATCGAGAAGCTCATCAAGCTCAACACCGTGCAGGGCTCGCTGAGCTCCCTCGGCAAGGGGCACATCGCGGTCGCCGAGAAGACGGCGACCAAGCAGGGCTGGAAGGTCGGCGACACGCTGCCGGTCGAGTACGGGGACAAGCAGAAGGGCAAGCTGACGGTCGGCGCGGTCTTCGAGGACAGCGAGTTCGTCTCACCGGTCCTGATCGACGCGAAGATCATCAACGCGCACGAGCAGCAGCCCTACATCCGGGAGATCTACGTCTCGATGGACGGCGGCGCCTCCGCGGCCAACGAGAAGGCGCTCGCGAAGGCGATGGGCGACAACCCGGCCGTCACCGTCATGGACCACAAGGACATCCGTGACCTGTTCGGCGGCCAGATCAACCTGATGCTGAACATCATGTACGGGCTGCTTGCGATGGCCCTGCTCATCGCGATCCTGGGCGTCGTGAACACCCTGGCGATGTCCGTCTTCGAGCGTCAGCAGGAGATCGGCATGCTGCGGGCGATCGGTCTGGACCGGCGCCGCGTGAAGCGGATGGTCCGTCTGGAGGCCGTGGTCATCTCGGTCTTCGGAGCGGTGGTCGGCATCGGCCTCGGCTCGTTCCTCGGCTGGGCGATCGGCGAGACGGTCAAGAGCAGCCTGCCGGGCTACGCGCTGGTCCTGCCCTGGGACCGGATCGGGATCTTCCTGGTCCTGGCCGGACTGGTCGGCGTCCTGGCGGCCCTGTGGCCGGCCCGCAGCGCGGCCAGGCTGAACATGCTGGCCGCCATCAAGGCCGAGTAGGACACCGTACGGAAAGAAGGGCCGGGTTCCCCCTCGGGGAGCCCGGCCCTTCTCCGTACGTACGCCGCTTACCGCTTCTCGTTCCACACCCGCGGCCGCAGCGCCACGCCCGAGACCCCGGACTCCGGCGTCTTCACCGCGAGGAACTGGTTCACGCCGATCCGGTTGCGCTCGAAGGAGACCGCGGAGGCGGCCATGTAGAGCCGCCAGATCCTCGCCCGGCCGGGCGAGGTGCTCCGTACGGCCCGGTCCCAGTCGCCCTCCAGATTGGCCACCCAGCGCCGCAGCGTCAGGGCGTAGTGCTCGCGGATCGCCTCCACGTCACGCACCTCGAAGCCGGCGTCCTCAAGGGTCGTCAGCGTGCGTCCCATCGGGGCGAGTTCGCCGTCGGGGAAGACGTACGCGTCGATGAAGGCATCGACCTGGTAGGCGTCCTCGTCCGGTTCGGGGCGGCGGGAGATCTGGTGGTTGAGCAGCCGGCCGCCCGGCTTGAGCAGGGCGTGCAGGAGGTCGGCGTACTCGCGGTAGCGGACCGCGCCGACGTGCTCCGCCATGCCGATGGACGAAATGGCGTCGTACGGGCCGTCCTTGACGTCCCGGTAGTCCTGGACGCGGATCTCGATCCGGTCCGTCAGGCCCTCCTCGGCGATCCGCTTGCGGGCGTAGGCGGCCTGCTCGCGGGAGAGGGTGATGCCGACGACCTGCGCGCCGTACTCGCGCGCCGCGTGGATGGCCATGGAGCCCCAGCCGCAGCCGACGTCGAGGAGCCTGTCGCCCTCCTTCAGCCGCAGCTTGCGGGCGATGAGGTCCAGCTTGTCGCGCTGGGCGTCCTCCAGGGTGCCGCCGTCCGTCCAGTACGCGCACGAGTAGACCATCGACGGGCCGAGCACCAGCTCGTAGAAGTCGTTGCCCACGTCGTAGTGGTGACTGATCGCCTGTTTGTCGCGGCGCTTGCTGTGCCGTGATCCGGAGCGGCGGCGCATCTCCTCGGCGGGCGGCGCCGGGGGCGGCAGCGGTCCGGCCAGCTTCAGCAGGGCGGCGGCCGCGGCGCGCAGCTTCGGGTCGCGTACGGACTCCAGGGCGCTTCTGGTCTCCTCGCCGCGCTCCCAGAGCACCCCCGCGAGCCGGTCCAGGACCTCGTAGAGGTCGCCCTCGACGTCGATCTCACCGGCCACCCAGGCCCGCGCGAGGCCGAGTTCGCCGGGCTTCCACAGCATCCGGCGCAGGGCGCGGCGCTGCCGGACGATCAGGACGGGGCCGTCCGTGGGACCGGCTTCGCTGCCGTCCCAGGCTCGCAGCCGCACCGGGAGCGGGGCCCCCAGCAGGTCCTCCGCGAGAGTGGTCAGCCGCAAGGCGGCGTCGGCCATGGTGCACACCTCCGTGATGTCGTGCCCCAGAAATGCTCGTCACCACGTAAACACCGTCCGTAGGCGAATGCAGTCCCACCGCCGCACAACGACTCGGCAAAAACACGCGAAAGGGCCGTCCGCACCACGGATGGCGGACGGCCCTTTCGGGTACAGCAGGGTGGAGCCAGTGGGGCTAGGAGGCCTTGGCCTTCTCCTGGCCGGCCTTCTCCTGGCTCGCCGCGGCGGCGGGGGCCGGGGCGGGCTTGGCGGCCTCGTAGAACTCCTCGCGCGGCGACTCGATGGCACCGAGGGAGACGACCTCACGCTTGAGGAACATCGCGAGGGTCCAGTCGGCGAAGACGCGGATCTTGCGGTTCCAGGTCGGCACGGCCATGCCGTGGTAGCCACGGTGCATGTACCAGGCGAGCCGGCCCTTGAGCCTGATCTTCATCTTGCCCATGACGATCATGGCGACGCCCTTGTGCAGGCCGAGACCCGCGACAGCGCCCTTGTTGGAGTGCGAGTACTCCTTCTGCGGGAAGCCCCGCATGCCGGAGACCACGTTGTCGCCGAGGACCTTCGCCTGGCGCAGCGCGTGCTGGGCGTTCGGCGGGCACCAGGCGTTCTCCACACCGGCCTTGCGGGCGGCGAGGTCCGGAACCTGGGCGTTGTCGCCGGCGGTCCAGATGTAGTCGGTGCCAGTGACCTGGAGGGTCGGCTGGGCGTCCACGTGGCCGCGCGGGCCGAGCGGGAGGCCGAAGCGGGCCAGCGCCGGGTTGGGCTTGACGCCCGCGGTCCACACGATCGTGTTGGAGTCGACCTCGAGGCCGTTCTTCAGCACGACGTGGCCGTCGACGCAGGAGTCCATCGACGTCGAGAGGTAGATCTCGATGCCGCGGCCCTCGAGGTGCTCCTTGCCCCAGCGGCCCAGCTCCGGGCCGACCTCGGGAAGGATCTTGTCGGCGGCGTCGACCAGGATGAAGCGCATGTCCTCGCGCTTCACGTTGGTGTAGTACTTCGCCGCGTCGCGGGCCATGTCCTCGACCTCGCCGATGGTCTCCGCGCCGGCGAAGCCGCCGCCCACGAAGACGAAGGTGAGCGCCTTGCGGCGGACGTCCTCGTTGGTCGTCGAGTCGGCCTTGTCCAGCTGCTCCAGGACGTGGTTGCGGAGGCCGATGGCCTCCTCCACGCCCTTCATGCCGATGCCCTGCTCGGCCAGGCCGGGGATCGGGAAGGTGCGGGAGACCGCGCCCATCGCGATGACCAGGTAGTCGAACGGCAGGTCGTACGCCTCGCCGACGAGCGGCGCGATCGTGGCGACCTTGCGGTCCTGGTCGATGGTGGTGACGCGGCCGGTGAGCACCTCGGCTCCACGCACGACGCGTCGCAGCGGGACGACGACGTGGCGCGGCGAGATGCTGCCTGCGGCGGCTTCGGGGAGGAAGGGCTGGTACGTCATGTACGAGCGCGGGTCCACGACCGTGACGGTCGCTTCCGCGTAACGCATCTTCTTGAGGATGCGTCGAGCTGCGTACAGGCCTACGTACCCACCGCCTACTACGAGGATCCTGGGACGCTCCGTGGTGCTCATGCATCCGAGTATCCACCCCACTCAGGGGGGTCGCTCGTGCGCCCCTTCACAAGCTTGTGGGGCACCTCTGCTACACTCCGCCGCCCACGTGACCCAGGTCATGGTCGTGCAAAGGAACCAAGGTGCAGGGGCGAACGTTGTTCACCCCTACTGAACTGGCCCGGAGAGCGGCTGTTAACGCCGAACCACCGGGTGCATTCACACGATGGAAACATCGAGCGAACTGGGCTCCTCGCCTGCGAAAGAGCCCCGACAGGGGCCCTGGAGGCCCCTATGGCCCTCCTCAGCCCCCATCAGGGCCCTTTTCCTTGTGAAGAACTTCACGAACTTTTCCGCCGGGCGGTCGGCGGACGGTTTCCGGACGCGTCGCCGGGTGCCCGTTACGCCACGGACAGTGCGATTCCGTCCAGAATGTCGTGCTCGCTGACGAGGGCCTCCCGGGCCCCGGTCCGCTCCATGATCTCCAGCAGAACGAGCGACCCGGCGATGATCACGTCGACCCGTCCCGGGTGCATGACGGGGATCGCGGCGCGCTCTTCGTGGGTGGAGACGAGCAGGCGGCCGACGACCTCGGCGACCTGGTCGAAGGAGATCCGGGAGCGGTGGATCTTCTCGGAGTCGTACTCCTCCAGGCCGAGCGCGATCGCGGCGACCGTCGTGACGGAACCGGCGAGGCCGACGAGGGTGTCGGCCTCGTTGATCGGGACCTGCTGCTCGGCCAGGTCGAGGGCCGCACGGATGTCGGTCACGACCGCCTCGACCTCGGCGGCGGCCGGCGGGTCGCTGCGGATGTGCCGTTCGGTGAGCCGGACGCAGCCGATGTCGACGGACCGGGCGGCCTCGACGTGCTTGTTGCCGACGACGAACTCGGTCGAGCCGCCGCCGATGTCCACGACGAGGTACTTCTCCGTGCCGTGCAGCTCGCTCGTGGCGCCGGTGAAGGAGAACTCGGCCTCCTGGTCGCCGGTGATCACCTCGGGCTCGACGCCCAGGATGTCCAGGACGCCTGCGACGAACTCCTCGCGGTTCTCGGCGTCACGGGAGGCGGAGGTGGCCACGAAGCGCAGCCGCTCGGCGCCGAGCTCCTTGATGACGGCCGCGTACTCACGGCAGGCGGCGAAGGTCCGCTCCAGCGCCTCGGGCGCGAGGCGGCCCGTCTTGTCGACGCCCTGGCCGAGGCGGACGATCGTCATCCGCCGTTCCAGCTCGATCAGCTCACCCGTCTCGGGGTGGACGTCGGCGACGAGGAGGCGGATGGAGTTCGTACCGCAGTCGATGCCGGCGACCCGGGTCACTTCTCCTCCCCTTCCGCCTGCGGAGTCACGCAGGGGCCCTTGGCCCACCACTCCGGCAGCATCGCGATCGCCTCGTCGCCCAGCGGGTTCACGCCGGGTCCCGCGGCCAGCGAGTGGCCGACCAGGACGTGCAGGCACTTGACCCGGTCGGGCATGCCGCCGGCGCTCGGGAAGCCCTCCAGGACCTCGATGGCGTCACGGCGGGCGATGTAGTCCTCGTGCGCGGCCCGGTAGGCGGCGGCCAGCTCCGGGTCGGTGGAGAGCCTGGCCTGCATCTCCTTCATGACCCCGTTGGCCTCGAGCGTGCCGATCGCGGAGGCGGCGCGGGGGCAGGTCAGGTAGTACGTCGTGGGGAACGGGGTGCCGTCCGGGAGCCGCGGCGCGGTCTCGACGACGTCCGGGTTGCCGCAGGGGCAGCGGTGCGCGATGGCGCGCAGCCCCCGGGGCGGGCGGCCGAGCTGCGCCTCGAAGGCGGCGACGTCCGCCTCGGTCGGCTCGGTGCGTGCGGTCTGCGGAGGGGGCGTTTCCATCGTTACGTCTTGTCTTCTCGTCGGGGGCGGTCGTTGGTCATCATCTCGCGTCGGCGCGCTAGCGGCGCGCGTCCGCGCGGTCGACGCCGTCCCAGAGGTCGGAGTACCAGGGGCGGTCGGCCGCGCCCTGCTCGGTGCGCCGGGCCCGCTCGGCCTCGGGGTCGTTCACGGTGAAACCGGTCTCGCCGGGCACCACGTAGTGCAGGTGCTCACGGGCGAGCCGGCGGATGTACGCGGGGTCCTGGAGGCGGGCCTTCTCGTCCCGCAGCTCCTCCACGCGCGCAGCGGCCTCGGCGGCCTGGCGCTGCTGCTCGGCGATCTCGGCACGCTGGGAGACGTACTGCCGCATGGGGTAGGCGAGCGCGACCACCAGCGAGCAGACGACCAGGGCGAGGAAGGCCGCGCGGCCGGTGAGCCGGGAGCGGCGCGCCTGACGGCGGGTCTGGGAGCGGTAGACACGGGCGGCGGTCTGCTCACCGAGCAGCTTGATCCTGGTCGCGGTCGAGAACCGGTCCCGGGCCATGTGCGCGCCTCCCCTTATACGTACGAACGTCCCCGCACACGGTACGGGACCGCGTGCGGGGACGTAGGTAACCGCGTGTGCTTCGGGATCAGCCCTTGAAGCGCGGGAACGCGCTGCGACCGGCGTAGACCGCCGCGTCGTCGAGGATCTCCTCGATGCGCAGGAGCTGGTTGTACTTGGCGACGCGCTCGGAGCGGGCCGGGGCGCCGGTCTTGATCTGGCCGCAGTTGGTGGCGACGGCGAGGTCGGCGATGGTGACGTCCTCGGTCTCACCGGAGCGGTGGGACATCATGCACTTGAAGCCGTTGCGCTGGGCCAGCTCGACGGCGTCCAGGGTCTCGGTCAGCGAACCGATCTGGTTGACCTTGACGAGCAGCGCGTTGGCGGCGCCGTCCTCGATGCCGCGGGCCAGGCGCTCCGGGTTGGTGACGAACAGGTCGTCGCCGACGATCTGGACCTTGGAGCCCAGCTTGTCGGTGAGGACCTTCCAGCCGTCCCAGTCGTCCTCGAACAGCGGGTCCTCGATGGAGACCAGCGGGTACGCGGAGACGAGCTCCTCGTAGTACTCGGTCATCTCGGCGGCCGAGCGGGACTTGCCCTCGAACTCGTACGAGCCGTCCTTGTAGAACTCGGAAGCGGCGACGTCGAGCGCCAGCGCGATGTCCTTGCCCGGGGCGTAGCCGGCCTGCTTGATGGCCTCCAGGATGAGGTCGAGCGCCTCGCGGTTGGAGTCCAGGTTCGGGGCGAAGCCGCCCTCGTCGCCGAGGCCGGTGGACAGGCCCTTGGTCTTCAGGACGGACTTGAGGGTGTGGTAGACCTCGGTGCCCCAGCGCAGGGCCTCGGAGAAGGACTCCGCGCCGATCGGCGCGATCATGAACTCCTGGATGTCCACGTTGGAGTCGGCGTGCGAGCCGCCGTTCAGGATGTTCATCATCGGAACGGGCAGCAGGTGCGCGTTCGGGCCGCCGAGGTAGCGGAAGAGCGGGAGGTCGGAGGCCTCGGACGCGGCGTGCGCGACGGCGAGGGAGACGCCGAGGATGGCGTTGGCGCCGAGGGAGGCCTTGTTGTCCGTGGCGTCCAGGTCGAACATGGCCTGGTCGATCAGGCGCTGCTCGGTGGCGTCGTAGCCGACGAGCTCCGGCCCGATCTGCTCGATCACGGCGAGGACGGCCTTCTCGACGCCCTTGCCCTGGTAGCGGTTCTTGTCTCCGTCACGGAGCTCAATGGCCTCGAACGCACCGGTGGAGGCACCGGACGGAACGGCAGCACGGCCGGTGCTGCCGTCGTCGAGGCCGACCTCGACCTCGACCGTGGGGTTGCCTCGGGAGTCCAGGATTTCCCGGGCTACGACGACGTCGATGGACGGCACGAGCATCTCCTTCTGGGATGTGACGCTGGATGTGACGCTGCGATGCAAAGTCGCTTCGGCCTTGCGACAAGAGCCTAACCGGCTCCCGGGCTCCAGCCAGCCGGGCGCCCGCCCCCTGGGACGAAAAAGGACCCAAGGGCATGCATCCGGGGGCAAAAGACCCGTACCTACTCATGGGTAACGCTGAACGGGCGGAACCCCGGCCCGGAGCGCACGGGGGGAGTCGCTCCGGACCGGGGTGGTCACCGCGGGAGGGTCGTGGGACCCGTGTGAGCCGCCGGACTCACACGAGCCGCCGGGCTCACTTCAGGTGAAGCTGCTGGCCCGGGTAGATCAGGTCGGCGTCCTCGACGACGTCCTTGTTGAGCTCGAAGAGCTTCTCCCAGCCGCCCTTGACGTCGTGGGCGGCGGCGATCTTGCTCAGGGTGTCACCGGCGACGACCTTGTACTCGCCGTCACCCTTCTTGACCTTCTTGCCGGCCGGGGTGGTGACGGTCTTCTTGGACTCGGCCTTCTTGGACTCGGCCTTCGGGGCGGTCCGCTGCTCGCTGCGGGTCGTCGGCTGCTCGGCCTGACGCTCCGGCTGCTGCGGGGCGCTCTGCTCGGCGGCGCCGCCGTCGTACGCGGCGTTGGAGAGGCCGACGCCGCAGCTCGGCCAGGCACCCTTGCCCTGGCCGGCCAGGACCTTCTCGGCGATCGTGATCTGCTGCGACTTCGAGGCCTGGTCGGCGGTGGCGGCGTACGCGGTGCCACCGTAGGCGGCCCAGGTGGAGGCGGCGAACTGCAGGCCGCCGTAGTAGCCGTTGCCGGTGTTGATGGACCAGTTGCCGCCGGACTCGCACTGGGCGACGGTGTCCCACTCGGAGGTGGTGGCGGCCGAGGCGGACCCGGCGGTCATCAGCGGGGCGGCGACGGCGACACCGGCGACACCGGCGAGGGCGACGGCGCGGGTGGCCTTGGAGGGACGACGGTGTTTGCCCTTGGCGGAAAACAGCATGGGACTTCTCCTCACCGACGCCTACGAGGTGAGCTGTCGGGTTCGGGCCATGTGAGTTGCCCGGCCGCGCGACCCAGCGCGCGGCTTCACCCCAAGCCGGTCCGTCGGCCGTCTGTCTCAACGGCCGGGGACGGCACTTACCTTGGGTCCCCCGCTCCTGCCTTCGGCGCATGACGCGACGACTGTTCCCATCGGCCGACGGCAGGATTCGGCGTACCGGTCGACGGGGCCCGCGGTGGCGAGCGGTGACGACCGTAGACACAGACCCGGGGGAAGTTCAAAGACGCCCATGGGGGACAAAACGCCCCTACTCGCTTCGGGACGAAGGGTGTTTACGCAGGTGAGAGGTGACGGAAGCAGAGTTTGCGGACGAGGCGCGCCAGTTGAGACAAAGAGACTCATGTCTCACTTGAACAGAACCGGACATACGACCCCGAACTGCCCCTACTTCGGGGCTGTCTCGCTCACGAGGTCGATGTCGAGGTCGAGGCTCTGGCCAGGGAGGATGAGGTCGGGGTCGTCGCCCACCGTCGCGCGGTTGGCGTCGTAGAGGGCACTCCAGCCACCCGGGAGCTCGTTCTCCTGGGCGATCTCGGTGAGGTTGTCGCCCGGCTTGACGGTGTATTCGCCGATAGCGTCCCGAATGTTCCGAGAAGCCCTGTTGTCCGGAGTGTCCCTACTGCCGTCCGGATTCATCGAATCCGCGCCAGGTGCCGGCACATCGGACGGGGAGGCATGTCGGCCCGTTTCAGGCGCCTTGTCCGTATGACCCGTCTCCTCCGGGGCGGCGTCACCACGGTGCTTGCCGGTGCCCTCGGTCACGGGCGCGGACGGCGTGACGGTCGGGGACGGGGCCCCGGGGGTCGCAGAGGCGTCCGGCTGTGCGGGCGCGGCCGAGGGGCTGGAGGAAGGACTGGAAGAGGCCTCGGAGTCGGCCGGGAGGCCGACGGTCCGGTTCGACTCCGGGAGCGGACCCGTGGGCTCCACCGGCGTGACGGCCGGACCGGGGTCGACATCGGGCGTGGCGCCGCCCTTCGTGAGCCCGGCGATCGGGGCACAGGTCGCCCACTGCGTGTCACCCGCGGCGAACGCCTTCTCGGCCACCGCGATCTGCTGGGCACGGCTGGCGAGGTCCGCGCTCGTCGCGTACGCCAGACCGCCGTACCTCTCCCAGGTCTCCTGGGTGAACTGGAGCCCGCCGTAGAGCCCGTTGCCGAAGTGGGCGCTCCACAGGCCGCCCGACTCGCACTCGGCGACGCGGTCCCAGGTCGCGGCATCGGCGGCGGAGGCCGAGCCCGCACCCAGGAGGGGCAGCGCGAGGGCCGATCCCGTCACGCCTGCGGCGACGACGATGGCGGGTGCCTGGCGGGGTCTGCGGTGTCGTCCGTTCCCGGAGCGCATGCGGAGCTGCCTTTCGCGTGACTGCTGAGGTGACGGTGAACGTAGCGGCATTCGAACGTCAGTCACAAGTCGATGCAGCGGAGATCACGTAAAAGTCACAGTCTTGACGACCCGTCAGTTCGCAACTGGTGCGAACTCGACAGGAAGCGTGCGCAATCCACGCATGATGAGCCCGCCGCGCCACCGCAGATCGGCAGGATCGACGGCAAGTCGCAGGTCGGGCAGGCGAGTCAGCAGCGTCGCGAGCGCGATCTGCCCTTCGAGCCTGGCGAGCGGGGCGCCGATGCAGTAGTGGATGCCGTGCCCGTAGCCGAGGTGCTGGTTGTCGCGCCGGGACAGATCGAGCGTGTCCGGCTCGTCGAAGCGCGCCGGGTCGCGGTCGGCGGCGGCCAGCACGACGAGGACCGGGTCGCCGGCCGGGATCTCCTGCCCGCCGATCGTCAGCGGCTCCATGGCGTACCGCCAGGTCGCCAGCTCCACCGGCCCGTCGTAGCGCAGCAGCTCCTCGACGCCGGTCTCCAGGAGGTCCCGTTCCCCGGCGGCGAGCGAGGCCTGGAGGCGGGCGCGCTGGTCGGGATGGCGAAGCAGGGCGTACACCCCGTTCCCGACCAGGTTGACGGTGGTCTCGAAGCCGGCGAAGAGAAGGATGAAGGCCATCGCGGCGGCCTCGTTCTCGGTGAGGTGCTCGCCGTGGTCGGAGGCCTTGATGAGCCCAGAGATCAGGTCGTCGCCGGGATCGAGCCGCTTGCGGTGGATCAGCTCCGCGAGATAGCCGCGCATCTTCTTGACCGACCGCGCCACCCCGCCGCGCGGCCCTCCGCCGTGCCGGATCATCATCCCGGCCCAGTCCCGGAAGTCGTCCTGGTCCTCGCGCGGCACTCCGAGCAGGTCGCAGATGGCGTAGATGGGCAGCGGGAAGGCGAACTCGTGGATGAGGTCGGCGGTGCCGTTGGCCGCGAACGAATCGATGAGCTGGTCCGTCAGCTCCTGCACCCGGGGCGCGAACTCGGCGACGCGGCGCGGGGTGAACGCCTTGGAGACCAGCCGGCGCAGCCGGGTGTGGTCGGGTGGGTCGATATTGAGCAGATGCGTCATCAGCTCGGCCTTGCGCTCCCCCGGGATCCCGGTCTTGCCCTTGGCGTGCGAGGGCTCGTCGTGATGCGCCGGGTTCTTCGACAGCCGCGGGTCGGCGAGGGCCTGCCGGGCGTCCGCGTACCGCGTCACCAGCCAGGCGTCGACCCCGCTGGGCAGCTTCGCCCGGTGCACGGGCGCGTGCTCGCGCAGCCAGGCGTAGGCGGGGTACGGGTCGGTGGCGAACTCCCAGGTGAAGAGCTCGGGGGCGGGGGGCGTGCTCACCCTGAGACGGTACAAGGTCGGTGGAGCGCCGGCCTCCGGGCGGACCGGTCCCTGAGATGTGATCGTCCGGTGAAGACGCGTGGCCTAGATTCTCCGGCGTGGATGTCCAGTTGCTCAGAAGCACGTTCGCCGTCGTCGAGAGACGGGCCGAGCATGCCGTCACCTTCTTCTACTCCCATCTGTTCTGGCACCACCCGGGCGTCCGCGAGCTCTTCCCCGAGGACATGCGGGCGCAGCGCGACCGGCTCTTCGCCGCGCTCACCCATGTCGTGACCCACCTGGAGGACCCCGGCCTCCCGGAGTACCTGGCCCATCTGGGCCGCGACCACCGCAAGTTCCTGGCCTCCCCCGCGCTCTACGCTGCCGTCGGCACCAGCCTGACCGCCGCGTTCGCCCATGCCGCCGGGGCCGCGTGGAGCGTCGAGGCGGAGAAGGCGTGGAGCGAGGCGTACGGGTACGTCGCCGAGCTGATGGTGCGGGGCGCGGAGGAGGCGGAGGCGGACGGGGAGCCGGCGTGGTGGGACGCGGTGGTGGTCCGGCACGAGCGGCTGGGCGAGGACCTGGCGGTGCTGACGCTGAAACCGCGCCGCCCTTTTCCGTACCGGCCGGGGCAGTACGTCAGCGTCAGCTCGCTGCGGGTGCCGAGGGTGTGGCGGACGTACTCGCTGGCCAACGCGGTGCGCGCGGACGGGACGGTGGATCTGCATGTGAGCCGGATCCCGGGCGGGGCGATGAGCACGGCGCTGGTGGACGGGGCGCGGGAGGGCGAGCCGCTGCGGCTGAGCGCGCCCGGCGGCGCGCTGACGGCGCGGACCGCGGCGGGCGACCCGCGCAGCTACATCGCCGCGGGGACGGGCTGGGCGCCCGTCAAGGCGCTCTTGGAGGAGGTGGCGGAGGGCCGTCCGGAGGGGGTGGAGGCGCGGCTCTTCCTGGTGGCGCGGGCGAAGGAGTACCTGTACGGGAGGGGGGACGCGGAGCGCCTGCGGGAACGGATACCCGGGCTGAAGGTCACGTACATCACCTCCGCGCCCCGCCACCCGCGCGACCAGGCGACCGAGCGGCTGCTCCACGCGCTGTACGCCTGCGGCAACTGGCCCTCCCACGACGTCTACGTCGCAGGCCCCCCGCCCTTCCTGACGGAGACCCTCCCGGCCCTGAACGACCTGGGCGCCCCCCGAATCCACCACGACCGCTTGCCGACGACGCCCCTCCGCCCGATGGGCCCGGCAGAATGGCTGATCGCCGGCCCGGATCCCCACTGGCACGATCCGGAGGCCCGGTCCCCTCGGCCTTGACCCCGCCCCCCGTGTGGGCAATCGTCCCGCTGGGGCGGGACGGGTGGGCACACGGGACGGCGCCCCTGCGGGCGCGTCCGCTCGAAGGGCCCCCGCACCCCGAGGCCGTTGCACGTGTAGGGCCCTCGGGGGCGCCGGGCACAAGGGGCAGAGGCGCCTGCAAGGGCGCCGTCCGTTGTGCCCACCCGTTCCGCCCCGGCGGAACGAATGCCCACAACGGGGCGGGCTACTGGCCCTCTGCCGCTCGGATCGTGTCTCGGTAGGCGCGGGCCGCCGCTCGGAGGGCTGCTTCCGGGTCGACGCCCGAGGCTTCCGCGCGGGCGGCGAGGGTCAGGAGTTCGTAGCCGATGCCCTCGCCCTTCGGGATCTCGATGTCGAGGCCCGCCTGCCGCACCCGGCCCGCCAGTTTCGCGGCGAGGGCCAGGCCGGGCTGGCCGAGCGGGACCCCGTCGGTGACGGACTCGCGCTGCTTCTCGATCGCCTTCGTGCGCAGCCAGTGCGCCTTGACCTCCTCCGGCGTCTCGGCCGTCGCGTCGCCGAAGACGTGCGGGTGGCGGTGGATCAGCTTCTCCACGATCGTCCCGGCGACGTCGTCGACGGAGAACGGTTCCTCCTCGTCCTCCTCCGCGATCCGGGCGTGGAAGACGACCTGGAGCAGGACGTCCCCGAGCTCCTCGCGCAGCTCCTCGCGGTCGCCCTCCTCGATCGCCTCGACGAGTTCGTACGCCTCCTCGATGCCGTACTTGGCGAGCCCCTTGTGCGTCTGCCGCGAGGACCACGGGCACTCGCGCCGGATGCGGTCCATGACCTGCACCAGGTCGAGGAGGCGGGCGCCGGGGAGGTCGTACGAGCCGGGCAGCAGCTCCAGGTCGGGCATCGTGACGCGGCCGGAGCCGGCGAGCCGGGCGAGCCCGTCGGTGAGCGTCTGGTCGCCCTCGCCGGAGGGCAGGACGACGACCGTCCGGCCCCCGGCGCACGCCTCGACCAACTCCTGCGCGGCCGGTCGGGCGTGCTCCACGGCCACGCCCGCCTCGCGGAGGTACGGCAGCTGCGGGTGGTGCTCGTCGGCGCACAGCACCCGGTCGGCGCCGTGCAGCGCCTGCCACGCGGGCCAGGACAGCAGTCCGGGCGCCACGCGGTGGCTGGCGGTGAGCAGGACGATGCGGCCGGGCTCAAGGGGCGGCTCGACGGGTGATTCGGCGTTCACCCTTCCGACCTTACGTTGCGCTACGCGCCCGCCTCCACGCCCGCCGGCTCCTGGCTGATCTGCCGTACCCACGGCGCCGTGTACGTACCCAGCTGGATCTTCGCGTCGTCCCACGCGCCGAAGCGCGGGTTCACGTCGATATCGAGCTTCTTGGAGGCCGCGGTGAAGACCTCGGTGAGCTTCTGCTGGCCCTCGGGGGTATTCGCGATGCCCAGCTTGGCGGCGATCTTGTTCATCAGGACCGTGCGCCGGACGACCCCGTCGATCTGGTCGGGGGCGACGCCCTGCTGCTGGAGCAGCGTCGCGGCGAGCTGCTCCTCGCCGCCGCTCTGCCGGGTGAAGTCGGCCCGGGCCTGCTGGATCTCGGCGCGCGAGGCGGTGACCCCGTGGTCCTCGGCGACCTGGTCCACCACCCGGTCGAAGATCATCACGTTGAGCTTCTCGCGGCTGAGGTCGCCGGTGGCCTGGATCAGCTGCGCCGCCTGCGGAGACGCCTCCTGCGCCGCCCGCACGTCCCGCACCTGCGCCTGGAGGCTGGTCACCTCGATCCGTTCACCGCCGACGACGGCCGCCGCCCCTGGGTGGGCCTCACCGCCGCAGGCGGCGAGCAGCGGAGCCGCGGCGAGGAGCGCGGCGGAGACGGCGAGCGCAGTGCGGCGGTGCAAAGGAGCCTCCCGGCGTGGGTCGTGCGTCAGTTGAACGACCTTGCGGTGATCGATGGTAGGCAGTCGTCGTGGCCGGGGCCACTACTTCGACGTGACTGTCTCGATCAACGACTCACGTGTTCCGGTGGTGGCGGTCCGGGGCCCGATCAGCCCGGGAACGTCCGCGTTCGTCGCCTTCACCAGGAAGTGCGGACGCCGCTTGACCTCGTAGTAGATACGGCCTACGTACTCGCCCACGAGCCCCAGCATCACCATCTGGACGCCGGCCAGCGCCGTGACGATGACGAGCAGGGTGACGTATCCGGGCGTGTCGACGCCGTTCAGCAGCGCGTCACCGACGATCCAGGCCGCGTACGCCAGTGCCACCGAGACCAGGATCATTCCCAGATAGACGGCGGCCCGCAGCGGCTTGTTGTTGAAGGAGAGCAGCCCGTCGAGTCCGTAGTTGAGCAGCTTTCCGAAGGTCCATTTCGAGCGGCCCTGCTCGCGCACCGCATTCTCGTACTCGAATGTGGTGGTGCGGAATCCGACCCAGGCGAAAAGGCCCTTGGAGAAGCGGTTGTACTCGGTGAGTCCGAGGATCGCGTCGACGGTACGGCGGGAGAGCAGCCGGAAGTCGCCGACGCCGTCCACCAGCTCGACGTCCACGAGCCGGTTGATCGCCCAGTAGTAGGCGCGCGCGGTCAGGGTGCGGGTGACCCGGTCGCCCTTGCGGGTGCGCCGGGCGATGACCTGGTCGTACCCCTCGGAGTGCAGGGCCACCATGCGGTGCACGAGCTCCGGCGGATGCTGGAGGTCGGCGTCCATGATGACGACCGCGTCACCGTCGGCGTGCTGGAGGCCGGCCAGCATCGCGGCCTCCTTGCCGAAGTTCCGGCTGAAGGAGACGTAACGGGCGCGGGGGTCGGAGGCGGCGATCTCCTCCAGGAGAGGGAGGGTCCGGTCGTGACTTCCGTCGTCCACGTAGACCAGCTCGAATTCTCCGTCGAAACGGGAGAGTTCTGCGGTCACATGGTCGTGGAAGCGACCGATGATCTCCTCTTCGTTGAAACACGGGACCACGATCGAGAGCAGCACGAGAACACGACAACGCACCTGGATGTCTCCGGCCGATTCGAAACATGACGACAAGGCGACCATTGCGTGAACTGGCCCCGCTGGATCACCATTTCGTGGTTCGTACTGGCATATTCGCTCCATCATGCCTGCTCAGACGACTCCGGCGGCCGTGGGCCGCTCCGCCGGCCTCGCCGCGTCCCTCGCCGCCCTCCTCACCGCGCTCGCCGTGTGCGCCGGGGACGCGGTCGCCCGCACCTTCCCCTTCGGGCCGGAGCGCCGCGCGGTCAACGACCTGGCCAACCAGTTCGTCCCGTACCACGCCCGTCTCTGGGACCTCCTGCACGGACGGGCGGACGGCGGGCTGCTGCTCAACTGGCAGTCCGGCTGGGGCACCAGCTTCCTGCCCGACCTCGGGACGTACCTCGGCAGCCCGTTCGCGCTGCTCGTGGCGCTCTTCCCACGCGAGGACATCGAGTACGCGGTCTATGTCGTCACGATCCTGAAGATGGCCGCGGCGGCGGCCGCCATGACCGTGACGCTGCTGCGGTTCCGCCCGGGCGTGTGGTGGGCGGCGGCGGTGCTCGGCGCGTCGTACGGGCTGTGCGGCTGGTCGGTCATCGAGGCCACGTACAACCCGATGTGGCTCGACGGGCTGATCGCCTTCCCGCTGCTGTGCCTGGTCGGCGAGTGGGTACGGCAGGGGCGCAGGCCGCTGCTCGGTCCGCTGGTCGTCGCGCTGTGCTGGGTCGGCAACTTCTACACCGCGTACATGGCGACCATCGGCGCCGCGCTCGTCCTCCTGGTCCGGCTCGCGGCGGCGCGTGAGCTGCGCGTCCGGGTGGTCGTACGGGCGGTGGTGACCGTGCTGCTCGGGATCGGGCTCGCCGCGCCGATCCTCGTACCGGTGTTCCTCGGCTCCACGCGCGCGTACCCGGGCTGGACGAACGAGTTCCAGCCGGCCGGCTGGACGGACTTCTTCGCACGGCTGCTGCCCGCGACGTACAGCTTCACCACCCCCGCCGCGTTCCTGGGCACGGGGACCCTGGTGCTCGCCGGCGCCCTGCTCTTCCACCGCACGGTGCCGCGGCGGGAGCGGCGGCTGTGGGCCGGGTTCGCGGTCGCGGTCGCGGTGTCGATGCAGTGGGGACCCACCCACCTGGTGTGGCATGTGTTCGCCACCCCCAACGGGAGCCCGTACCGGCAGACGTTCGTCCTGTCCGGCGTCCTGGTCCTCGCCGCCTGGACCGTCCTCTCGTACGGCTGGCCAGGGCGGCGCGCCCTGCTCGGCGGGGCGGGCGTGGTGGCGGCGGTCGGCGTGGGGGCGGTGACCAGCGAGCACGTGACCGGCTGGTCGTACCCGCTGCTCGTCCTCGGACTGGCGGCGGCCTGCGGTGGGCTGTGGCTGGCCGGGCGCGGGCGGCTCCCGGTGGTGGCGGCGGTGCTTCTGTCGGGGGCGCTCGTCGGTCAGGCGGCCGCGACGACGGCGTACGCGGACCGGGAGCGGCTCGGCCGGCTCGACGACTACCCGGCCTGGGGCGCGGAGCAGGACCGGCGGACGGCGGCGCTCGGCGCGGCCGACGGCTGGCCGGCGTACCGCACCGACTCGGGCCGCGAGCAGATCACGGGCAACGAGCCGATGCTCTTCGGCGGCCAGGGCGCCGCGTACTACAGCAGCCACACGCCGTCCGTGCTGACGGAGACGCTGGCCTCGCTCGGCGGCGGCTGGACGTCGCGCGGCCGGAATCTGCAGAGCCTGGACAACCCGGTGACGGACGCCCTGTTCGGAGTCGGCGCGCGGTGGCGGGGCGAGTCCCTGGTGCGGACGGGGCCGGTGCTGCCGCTG
This sequence comes from Streptomyces sp. NPDC029169, assembly GCF_055563935.1. Classification (NCBI taxonomy): domain Bacteria; kingdom Bacillati; phylum Actinomycetota; class Actinomycetes; order Kitasatosporales; family Streptomycetaceae; genus Streptomyces; species Streptomyces sp. NPDC029169. The sequence continues at coordinate 227,227 of NZ_JBVHXA010000008.1, read as the reverse complement.
GTGACGGTACGTCCGGAGGGGGCCGCCGCGCCTCGGTACGGGGCCTCTCCGTTCCGTAACCAGGAGATGCTGCTGGGGTCCCGGGTGTACGAGGTGCCGGCCGACGGGGTCTGCCCGGTCGGCAGCGAGGTCTTCCTCTGGGCCCCCGACTTCCGGGGGACGGCCCGGCTCGGCGCGGGCGGCAGGCCGCTGAAGATGACCGGGGAGATGCCGAAGCGGAGGGCGGCGCTGAGCTCACTGGGCGTCCAGGAGAAGGCGGGCACGACGGTGGTCCTGAAGGGGAAGCGCGGCGGTGACCACGAGGTCGGCTGCCTGGACCGGGACCGGCTGGCTTCCGCCGTCGCGCGCCTGAAGGCCTCGGCCGCGGTGTCGGTCGACGTCACGGACAGCGGCATCCGCGCGGAACTCCCGCCGGGGACGAGGGGGACGGTGGTGGTCGCGGCCCCGAGGATCGCGGGCTGGACCTGCGAGGGCCGCCCGGCGGACTCGTACGGCGGGCTGCTGGCTCTGCGCGTCGACGGCCAGTCCTCGGTGAGCTGCGACTTCCGCCCACCGGGGCTGCGGGCGGGGCTGGGCATGGGCTGCGCTGCGGCGGTGCTGCTGGGGGTGTGGGTGCTGTGGCGGAGGCGGGGGGGGGGGGCGCCGCTTCCCCCCCCCCCCCCCCCCCCTCCCCCCCCACCCCCCCCCCAAAAACCCCCCCCCTTGTTGGGAGGGAAAAAACCCCCCCACCGGTTTGTTTTCTTTTTTTTGCCCGTCCTT
>NZ_JBVHXA010000008.1:155515-226458 GCF_055563935.1 Streptomyces sp. NPDC029169 | reverse complement strand
CCCACTGGGGCTGCTAGCGGGTCTGGGGGGGCGTTGTCTCGGTCTTGGTGGGTGGGGGGGGGGGGTGGTGGGGGGGGGGGGGGGGGCCCCCCCCCCGGTGCCGATGACGGTCCCTGCTTCTGCGCAGAAACGCACCGTCGAAACCCCCGTTGCCGGGTGAGAAGGGACACGCCCCGTCGAGTTGTGTAGTCGCTGTGGGCCGCCTGTACGGTCCTTCGGGACCAACTCATTCACGGGGAAGGCCGCACCAATGCCCGGCACCACCGGGGCCAAAGGCGGCGGGGAGCCGTCGAATCGTCTCTTCGCGCTGGACGGAATCCGGATCACAGCAGCCCTGATCGTCGTCCTTTACCACTACATCGGCCTCAATGCCGCGTGGGACAGAAACACGTTCGCGCTTTTTCCGGCACTACGCCCCTTCGCGGTGTACGGCTGGCTCGGCGTCGAGATCTTCTTCATCGTCAGCGGCTTCGTCATCTGCATGAGCGTCTGGGGACGCACGGTCGGCGACTTCGCCGTGTCCCGCGTATCCCGGCTCTTCCCCGCCTACTGGGCGGGCGTCGCGCTGACCGCGCTCGCCCTGTGGCTCATGCCCGAGGTGGAGGAGGTGCGCCATGTGGAGGGGTTGAGCGACGTCCTCGTCAATCTGACCATGATGCAGGGCGGCCTGGGCGTGGGGCATGTGGACCACTCGTACTGGACGCTGTTCGTGGAACTCAAGTTCTACGCGCTGTTCGCGCTCGTCGTGCTGCGCGGTGTCACGTACCGCAATTGCGTTCTCTTCTGCGGTATCTGGACGCTGGCGGCGGTCGCCGCACCGACCACCGATCTCCGGCTGCTCCACTTCTTGGCGATGCCGCAGTACGCGCCGTATTTCATCGCTGGCATCTCCTTCTATCTGATGCGTCGCTATCGGCCGACCATGCTGCTGTGGGGAATTGTCGGGGTCCAGTTCCTGCTCGCCCAGCATTACGTCTCCGGGCGCATGCGGACGAACCTCGGTGTGCGTCTCGCGGATCAGCTGCCGACCTGGCCCGCGCGCCTGGTCATCGCGCTCGGCTTCCTCGCGATCGCCGCCGTCGCGCTCGGTCTCCTGGACCGCGTCCGGTGGCGCGGGCTGAGGACCGCGGGAGCGCTCACGTATCCGCTGTACGTGATCCACATGGCGGTGGGCATCACGCTGATCCACCACTTCCGCGACCGCGTCGCGCCGCTCCCCCTCGTCGTCTCCGTAACGGCAGCCATGCTGGTCGCGTCCTGGCTGATCCACCGCTTCGTGGAACGCCCGCTGTCGCGGCGCCTGCGGTCGGGGATGCGGCGCGGTGTCCAGGAGATCCGCCGCAACTCCCCGGCGCCTGTCCAGGATGCGCGGGCTCCGGGCGGGGACCGGGCGCGCGACCTGGCGATGGCCTCGGCGGGCGACGCCCGTCATTGAGGCGGAGCTGAGGGCCCTCTGCGCGACGCGGTCCTCGGCGGGGGATGGACCTGGCGTGGAGTGCTGTTCAGGTGGCGAGGTGGTCCTGAGAGAGGTGGCGGCGGAGGAGGACGTTCGCGTCCGTCTCCGCGCTGCCGTCGAAGTCGGCCCGGGCCTGGCGGCGTTGGGCGGCGAGGAGGGCGCAGGCCTCGCACGCGGGGACCGGCTCGGGCGGGCGGCTCAGGTCGACGGTACGGGCGCGGGCGTTGGCCGCCTTGACGCCCGCGCTCAGCCGTTCCGCCGCGGTGGCCGGGCGGAGGTCGGCGGGGTCGGCCTGCCATTCACGGCCGCCGCCGACGGGTCGAAGCATGGCGTACGGACCGACGCTGCCGCGAAACTCCCCTACCACACAAGCCACTTGGTCGTACATGAAAGCGCCGCACTCCATGGATTCCTGCCCTCCTCGTGGATTACCCTCTGTGATCCGGGCACTACGAGAATGGACCCGGGCCAGGGAACGAAGAGCGCTGCAGGGCGGTACTTCCCCACGTCGCGCGGGTAGTTCCACATCTTCCACAAGGAGCGCGACGATGCCTGCGAGACGCGTGGTGACGGGCCGCAGCCAAGAACCGCGCAAGCGGTTCGCGGAGGAGCTGCGCAAGCTGAGGACCGAGCGCGGCGAGAGCCTGCGGCGGCTGGGCGAGGTGCTGGGCTGGGACTGGTCGCTCTTCTCGAAGATGGAGAAGGGCGAGACGCTGGGCGGCCCGGAGGTGGTCCAGGCGCTGGACACGCATTACGGGACGCCGGGGTTGTTGCTGGCGTTGTGGGAGCTGGCGGTCGCGGACCCTACGCAGTTCCGGGAGAAGTACCGCCAGTACATGGCGTTGGAGGCAGAGGCGGTCAGCATCTGGCACTACGCGCCCTGCCTGCTGCCGGGCCTGCTCCAGACGAAGGCCTACGCACGCACACTGATGGAGACAGGCCTCCATGAGGGCGACGAACTGACACGCCAGGTCGAGGCACGCCTGAGGCGACAAGAGCTGCTGACGGGGGCCAACGCCCTTGGTTTCCGCACGATCCTGTCGGAGACCGCGCTGCGCACACCGCTGCCGAATCAGGCGCAATGGCAGGAGCAGTTGGAGCATCTCCTCACGGTGGGCGACCGCCGGAACGTCACCATCCAGGTGGTTCCCCACTCCGCTGGGCTGCACGCAATGAACAACACCGAGGTGATCTTCCTGCGGCTCGCGGACGGCCGCGTGGTGGCCTGGGTGGAGACCGGATTTTCGGGCAGTCTGATCGACGGAACGGCCGATGTGGACCTGTTGCAGCTCCGCTACGATCGAGTTCGCGATCTGTCCCTGTCCCCGGCGGATTCACGGAAGTTCATCATGCGGACGTTGGAGGAAGCACAATGCGAGCCGTCGATCTGAGCACCGTCACCTGGCGCAAGAGCTCCTACAGCAACGGGGAAGGCGGCGCCTGCCTCGAAGTCGCCGACGCCCTCCCCCTCGTCCCCGTCCGCGACAGCAAGAACCCCACCGGCCCCGCCCTCCTCTTCGCCGCCCCCGCCTGGGCCGTGTTCGTGGACGGCGTCAAGGACGGCGGCTGAACGCCTCGCGGCAGCAGTGGACGAAGTCCTGGATCACGGCGTTGGCGTCGTCGGTTGGGGCCCAGGCGACGGCGACCTCGCTCGGGCTCACGCCGGTGACAGGGCGGTACGTGATGCCGGGGCGGGCGTAGAAGCGGGATGCGGATTCCGGGGCGAGCGCGATGCCGTAGCCGTTGGCGATCGCGCTGAGCCAGTCGTCGGGGTGCTCGGTGACCGCGCCGATACGGGGCGGGTGGCCCTCGCGTTCGTCGGTGGCCAGCCAGTAGTCGCGCCACGCACCCGATTCGGGCGGGGCCGCCACGAAGGGCTCGTCCCACAGGTCGCGGAAGTCGATCGTGTCGCGTACGGCCAGGGGGTGCGCGGCGGGGAGCGCCATGCAGCGGGGCTCGCTGAACAGCGGTGCGATCCGCAGGGCTTCCTGGCCCGGGAACGGCAGGCGTACCAGGGCGACATCGACGTCTCCGGCGGTGAGGCCGGCGGACGGGTTCGACCAGGCGGACTGTCGCATATCGGCGCGCCAGCCCGGCCGTCGGCGGGCGAACTCCGCGACGATGTGCTGCGTGGTCTCGTTCGCGGCGCTGGCCAGGAAGCCGACGCGCAGCAGGCGGGCCGCCCGGCCGGCCGCGCGCTTCGTCTCCCGTACCGTCCGGTCCCAGTCGGCCAGCAGAGCGGGCACACGCTCGGCCAGGGCCCGGCCCGGTGCGGTGAGGGTCATGCCGCTCCGGGACCGCGTGAACAGGGGCAGTCCGAGCTGGGTCTCCAACTGCTTGATCTGCTTGGTCAATGCGGGCTGGGAGACGAACAGTCGCTCGGCGGCCCGGGTCAGACTCCCCTCGTCCGCCACCGCGAGGAAATAGCGCAGCAGCCGGGTGTCGATATCCATGCCCGCAGGTTATAGATGCAGGTATTGGACGTCGATCGGCTGACGCGGCGAGGCTTGACGCATGTTCATCGCCTACGTGGTCATCACGGCCGTCACGATCGCGGCCAACACATTCGACTCCGTGGCCGGCTTCGCGAGGGCGGAGTTCGTCCTCGCCAACTCGGCCGAGGTGGGCGTCCCGGAGTCCTGGATTCCGGGTCTCGGCGCACTCAAGACGGCGGGCGCGGCCGGACTGCTGCTCGGCCTCCTGGGCGTCCCGTCCATCGGCGTGGCCGCGGCGGCGGGCCTCGTCGGGTTCTTCGTCTGCGCGGTCGCGCTGCACATCCGCAAGCGCGTGCTCCACAACATCGCCTTCCCCGGCGGCTTCCTGGCCCTGGCGATCGCCTCCCTCGCCCTCGCGGTCAGGGCAGCAGGGTGAACGCCTCCATGTGCGCAGGCGTACGGCCCCGAAGTGCCAGCGGTCCACCGTGGCCACTTCGCGCCACGCCGCGAGGATCCGGCCCACCTCCAGCCCAAGGACCGGTGCTGCCAGAGCAGCAAGGCTGCGGTCTGCCGGCCAGGGGGCCAGGCCGACTGGACGTCACGCGGTGGACTTGATCAGTCGGGCGCCGCCACTGCTGGAGCGCGCCATCCGTGAGAGAGACGGCCGGGCAATCACAGTGAGCGACGCTGGTTCGGTCGATTCATCTTCCTCCTCCGGCGCCGCTCATTCAGCGCCGTGAGCGTATAGAGGATGTCAAACGAGGTAAAGATAAGGATCAGTTCACTGGGGGCGAGGTCGGCCACTGTGACGAATAGTACCGTTACGAAGGCGCCTCCGAGCGCACCCGCAAAAAGGGGATGCACTGCAGCCCACGCCTGTGTCGCATCACGCATTCCCATGAATCTCACGTCAGATGACTTCGGTTCCCACGGGAGCAGAGTACCTTCATTCCTTGTCGCCGAATGCAACGCATGGAAGGCGGCGCCTTTTCTCACGCCTCCGGGTGGACGGCTACACCCATTCCAAATACTGTCATTCCCCACCAGATACCCCATCTCATGGTCGGATCCTCGACGATCCCGGCCCGCGTGCAGGCAAAGGCAAGGAGTGCCCCAGCCCCAGAGAATGCTGTGGCTACTACAAATGCGCGGAGAGTCATATTCGACCGCATGCTTGCCTTTCGTTCAACAGCCGAAGGGCCGGGGGGGGCGGCGCCCGCGTGTACGCCGTCGGGGCCGGCGAAGACACCGGGCCCGACGAGACTCCGTCGTCGTACTACTACCGGCAGATCTTCTGCTGCTTCTTCCGCGACAAGCACGGCATCGAGGCGATCGAGACCGTGGGCGTCAACAACGCCACCTTCGAGACTTTCGTGATGATCCGCCGATTTCTGCGGCGGCCCGTCACGGTTCGTGCACTCGGTGAAAATTGCGGAACGGCCCGCTCCCCCTCGAAAATCCAGGAAGGAGCAGGCCGCTCTTTCGACTACTGGCGTCTTCTGAGGAACTTACCGAACGTAGAGGAGTCCTTCCTCTGTCTCGCGTTCCATTCATCCCAGAGGCCGAATACCTCGCGCTCGCGAAGTTCCGCCTCCTCGCCCTGAAGCCAGACGACCGCCATCGACAGGACCACCCCGGTCACATTCCCGTCACTGACCGAGAAGTCGTCTTCCGACCCGCTTTCCGTGTCGCGGAGGTAGCAGGCCCACCAGCCGTCGACCTCAGGGACCAGCAAGGCGTACCACCCGGCGTAATCCCCGCTCTGACAAAGGCCGATGCGACCGAATTCAGGCCAGTCGGCCCGCACTACCACCATGGTGCCCACCTCTTCCGGGGACGGTGAGTGATGTGAAAGTTGAAGTAGTCGTGTCTGCCCTTTTCCGAATACTCGAGGTTCGACGACCAATTCCTGCCCTTCCTCACAGCAGAACGATAATGGTATAGGCCCTTCTGTAGCCATCTGGCTCCATTCCTCGCGAGCTGTCTGCTAGCCCCTCGGCCGACCCACATACGACCCGCGAGCCATGACGTGGCCCGCGTCGCCCCCACCGAGCCCTTCCTGAGGTTGCCCGCCGCACGCGCGGCACGCGCGAGGCGAACAACCCGGTATGCCCGGTAGGCCCAGGCTGCGGCTCCGAGGCCAGGAACGAAGGTGGCGGCAGTGAGAGCGATGTCCCACTTGTACTTCCAGGCGACACGCCCGACCTTCCTGACACCCGCTTTTACCTTGTCCCACCACGATCTGCCGTCGAGGTCAAACTGGTTGATGGGGTCTCCGGGGTAGCCGTAGCCGTTGTCGCCGCCGCCATAGACCGGGTCGACTGACAGGAAACGTCCCGTGGTCGGGTTGTAGAGACGAACGCCCATCAGGACAAGGCCGGTGAGGGTTTCGCTGGAGCGCTGCTTGGCGCCGAGCCAGTTGTAGCGGACGGCGGGCTGGCCGGTGCGGGGGTTGCCGTACTCGTCGTTGTCCAGGACCAGGGGGGCGTCGGACGCCTCCAGCGGCAGTTGGAGGGCGACGTCGCCGTGGATGTTCGTCAGTTGGAGGACAGCGTTTCCGATTCCACTGGTGGTGGCGGCGAGGTCGCCAGAGGCCGAGTCGACATTGCGGCTGATGATGCCCTTGGCGATGTCTTCGGTGATCCAGCGGGGGTTGTCGCCGTCGCTGTCGTAGTGGTTGACCTTGGCCGCGGTCTGGTTCCAGGTTCCGTCGGTATTCTCTTCGACAGTCCAGGAACGCCGACGCTGGTTGGCGTCGAGCTGCCAGGTCTGACGCCGGCCGCTCGCGATCTGCTGGTGGACCAGGTCGTTGGTGTAGTAGCCGATCTGGCTGCCGGGCAGGTTCGTGGTGCGGCCGAGGGCGTCGTAAACATAGCCAGTGTCGGCGAGGCGGTCGGCGCTGTCGTAGGTGTGGGTGGTGGTGATTCCTCCGGTGGTTGGGCAGGCGGCTCCCGCGGCACCTTCCGCAGTGGTCTTGCTGGTGCGGTTGGTGCGCTTGTCAAAGCCGTAGGTACGACGGGTGCAGATGTCGCCGACGATGTCGTCGACCACGGTCAGGCGGCCCGTGGCATCGTAGGTGTACTTCTGCGCGGACCAGCCGGCATGTTGGGTGACCTGTCCGTGGACGGATTCCTCGACGGTGTCGGAGTAGACGACCTGGCCGTCGCTGTCACGGGTGTAGACCCGGGAAGCCGCGGCTCCGGTGGCGTCCTCGGTGACCCTGAGGGTGTAGCCGCCGGGGAGCTTCTCGGTGGCGACGGAGCCGTCGGCGTCGTAGGTGGCGGCGAAGGTGCCGGCGACCGAGTCCGTGGTGGAGGTGACCAGGCCACGGGGCTCAGCGGTGGTGTCGTAGGTGTAGGTGACCGTGGACGGCGCCGAGTCGGTCGTCTTGACCGGCCGGTTCAGCTGGTCGTACTCAGTCCGGGTCACGCCGCCGTCGGCGTCGGTATAGGAGATGAGTCGGCCCAGCTTGTCGTACTCCTTCGTGATGGTGCCGCCGGTCGGCGAGACGGTCTTGACTGCCCGGCCGTAGACGTCGTACTCGGCCGTGGACTCGGGAACCGCCTGTCCAAGCCCACCGGTGACGACGCTCGTGATCGGGCGGCCGGCGTTGTCATAGGTGTTGGCGGTGGTGCGGGTGACACCGTTGGCGGTCTCGGTGACCTTGGTCGGGTTGCCCCACCAGTCGTACTCGATAGTGGTCGTCGGCAGCTCGGTCGGGTTCGATCCACCGCCGGTGATGGCGCCGGCCGGGCCGGTGGAGCAGACCTGGTCGGCCCACTCCGGACGGCTAGCGCAGGTGCCGGTGCCGGTCGCGGACCAGTAGGTGGTCACGCGGGTGGCGACGTCGGTGCCGGTGGCGTCGGGCAGGAGCTGCTTGGTGACGCGCCCCAGGTCGTCGTACTCGGTGGTCTCGGTGATCGCAAGACCGGCCGGGTCCTGGATTGTCTTGATCGGCAGGCCCTTGCCCCAGTCATAGACGGTCTGGGCGACGCGCGCATCGGTCATGGTCGAGGAGCCCAGGACCTGAGCACCAGTGGTGACCTTGGTGATCTGGTTCTCGACCTTTGCGGTGCCGTCCGTGGGGCGGCCCACGTCGTACTCGTTGACCGTCCACGAACGCGCCACGGCCGACTGACCGCCTCCGGTCGGAGTAATGCGGCGCAGCGGGCCGAACTCCTCCAGTTCGCGGGAGCCCTTGGAGTCGTAGACGGACTTCGTGGCCAGCAGGTCGGCGCGGTCCTGGGGGGACAGGCCGACGATGCCGAGGTCGGTCAGTGTGGCCTGGTCGGCAGCGGTGCCGCCGAGCGCCAAGGCCCGGTTGCCTGCGGTCAGCTCGCGGACGGTGTTGCCGAAGTGGTCGTACTCGGTGGTGGTGACGTTGCCGCCCGGGTCGACCGTGTTCACCTGGCGCCCGGAGGCGTTCGTGTAGGTGATCGAGGCCCGGCGATAGTCCGTAGCCCCGAGTCCGCCGCCGGAGTGCGCGGCAGGAACTGCGTCGGCCGGGAAGACGGCGGTCGCGTCCGTGGGGGCGTCGCTCTGGGCCCAGGCCGCGACGTCCGCGATCCCCAGCTTGTACGGGGCATTGTCACCGGTCAGCGGAACGTCGTAGACGATGCTCGTCGTTGCGGTGCCGGACTCGGTGTCCGTGGTGCCCTGCTGCAGACCGGAGCGGTTGACCTTCAGCAGCATGCCGTCGCCAGCGGTGGCGGCGTTGCCCGCCTTGCCGTACACGAACGACCAGGGAAGCTCCGACTGCGACTGCTGCCAGTCCACGCGGCCGGCCGAGTCGTAGGAGTACTGAACCTGGGTGCTCTGCGGCAGATTGGGGTTCCACTGTTGACGCAGCTTGCCGGTGGCATCGTAGCGATAGGTCACCACGGCCTTTGACGTGGCCGCCGCCGCACCGGGCTCGGTTGACCAGGCCCGGATCTCCTTGACCTGGCCCGCGTGGTCGCCAAAGACGGTGTCGGTCGCCGTGGTTGTGGTCGCATAGACGAACTCCAGCGCCCGGCAACCCTTCGTCGACGGCGTCGCCGTGCAGGTGGTGGCCGAGGCGGCGGAGGTCGGGGCGATCACCCGCTTCGGGCGGGCGAGCTTCTTGCCGTCCATCGTCACGGTCTCGGAGATCACCGTGGTCGTGGACTGGGTCAGGCCGTCCATCGTGCTGGATGCGACCTGCCAGGTGGTGGCGGTCGGGTCCGGCTTGGTGAAGACGGTGACCGTGCCCTCGGTGTCCTTCAGCGTGAACGACCCGGTCAGCGAGCCGGTCAGGGTCAGGTCCTCCGCACCGGGCTCCGCCTTCCAGCCGCCACCCGTGGTGGCGGTGTAGCCGAGCTCCTCGCCGTCGACATCGACCAATGCAACAGAGGTGGCGGTGGTCTGCCTCAGGTAGGCCCAGTCCGACTCGGTGATCTCGGCGGTCGTGCCGGAGGTCCACTGCGGACCGAAGATCGCCGCCTGGCCGTCCTGCTTTCCGCCCGCGTCGGGGCGCCGAGAGGACGCCGTACGCGAGACCGACAGGCCGAACAGCGACGCGTCGGTCGCCGACAGCGTGTAGTCACCGGTCAGCAGGTTCACCGAACCCGGTCCGGCCTCTTCCGACGGCGCGGTGCCGGCGTTCCGGTCCACCGTGATCTCGTTCGCCGGCGAGTACGCGGGTGGGGACGTGCCGTCGGTGAAGGCGGCCCGGACCTCGATCGGGCCGTCCTCGGCAAGGGTGTCGGTGATGTTCCACGTCAGGCCTGCCGGCTTGCCGTTCGATACGGCTACCGGCCAGCCGGCGACCGTGTCGGAGCCCTGTCGCACGTCGGCGACCGGGACGTCCTTCCAGGTGTCGGTCTCGCCCCGGCGGTACTGGTAGGTCACGCCGGTGTAGGAGGTGAGGCCCTCCGCTGCAAGACCCACACGCCGTGCCGGGCGTTCGCCCTGACCGGGGGCCAGCAGCGCCGCACCCGAACCCGCGTAGAAGACGTGGGACGTCTCGGACGAGATGTTCCCGGCAGGGTCCCAGGTGCGGGCGGAGACGGTGTGCTTGCCCGCGGGGAACAAAAGCGTCTTGCTGACCGCGGCCCCGGTCGTCGCGGCAGAGGTCCAGGTTCCGGAGTCCAGCCTGTACTCCACCGCCGTGACGTCGCTCGTGGGCGGGGTGAAGGTGAACGAGCCTGAGTAGTTCTCGTTCGTGTCCTTGGTGCCGTCCGTCCAGGTGTTGGCCGGGAAGTCACCAGAGGAGACGGCGGTCGTGGCCGGCTTGGTGGTGTCGACGGTGAAGTAGTACTTGGGGGTCCACGGCGACCAGGCGCTGCCGTCGCTGACAATGCCCCAGAACCAGTACGTGCGTCCGTTGACCAGCTTGCCCGACGGCACTGTGTAGGAGACGGTGCTCCCGACTGGGTCCTGGGTGCCGGAGTCGTAGACCGTCAGGTTGGTGCTGCCCTCCCACAGCTCGAACTTGTACCGCAGGAAGTTGGTTTCCTTGTCGCTGAGCGCGTAGCTCAGCGTAGGCGTGGTGGAGGTCGTCCAGTTCTTGCCCGCGGCAGCACGTCCGGGAACCGCGGTCATCGGGTTGCCGGCCGTCGGGATGGTGTTGTACGTGACCGACACGTATGGGGTGTTCGATGCCGCGTTGCCCGAGTTGAACCGCTTCCAGGAGTACGGGTCCGACTCGGTCGTCGCCCGGATACCCATCGCGTTACTGCTGTTGCCATTGGCCGCCCAGGCCGCCGCCAGGCTCTTGATGTCCTGGGACACCCAGCCGTCACCACACGAGGACGAGTAGCCCTTCGTGGCCGTCGTCGTCGCCCACTTGTTGTTCCAGCTCGGCTGAGCGGTGTACCGGGTACTGGTCGAAGCATGCGCAGTGTCCCAGACCTCCCAGCTGCTCGGCGTGCACGACCAGGAGTGGAACTCCCACAGGTTCAGCTTCGCACTGAGGATCTGCTTGCCCGTGATCTGCGCCATCGGGAAGTGCAGGAACGACCGCGCGATCTGCCCCGAGCCGTTGTTGCCGAGCTTCAGCTCCGTCGAGGCCGACTGGTCCGTCGTGTAGCCCTGCTGGACGAACGTGTCGAAGCTCGACCCGATGTTCACCGCCGGGTCGACCGTGACCGGGAACTTTGTCTCAGGATCAGCCAAGAAGTCCGCATCCGGCGTCAGCGTCAGATCGACCGCGCCACCGCTCTGCGTCACCTTCAGGCCGACATCAGCCCGCCGCGTGTGCTCCCCGGAGTTCGGGTCCACATAGGCGTCCCACATCACCGGCGCAGGCAGCACACCCACCTGCTTGCCGGACTTCGCATCGAGGAAGGTCACCGAACGATCCGCGTTCGCCCGCGCCTCGATGCCCTCCGCGTTCAGCGTCAGCGTCACCGAGCCGTTCGCGTCGATCGCCGAGCGGTCCTTCAGCTCAAGGAACTGCTCGAATCCCGTACGGGTCGACTCGATGATCAGGTCAGTCGCCGTGAGCGCGTCGGCGTATCGGGCCTTCGTGCCCGACACCGAGGGCTCCGGCAGCACACCGCGCCACGACAGACCCAGCTGACGGTCCTCGCCGGCATCCAGCGTCACCAGCGAAACAGGCGTGGTCTGCGAGTCGCCGGCATCGCCGGACGACATCACCCTCGCCGCCTGCGTGGCCGGCGTCTTGCCCGCCAGCCTCAGCCCCAACGGATGAGCCTTCGCGGCGACCGAGCCGTCCGAACCCTTCGCCAGCTCGACGTCGATGTTCTGCCACTTGCCCGTCGCCTCGTCACGGAACCGGACCGGTCCCGATGCGGCATCGAGCGTCACAGTGCCATCAGGATTCGCCCACGTCGTCGACGACTCCGTGCGCTCCGACAGCGCTTCCACTCGCTTACCCGACAGTCGGGCGGCAACCTGAGCCGAGGACAGGTCCGCCGCCTCAGTGGGTGCGGGCGCCTCAAGGGCCGGCAGCGTTTCCTGTTGCGACGAGAGCGCAACCGCTTGGCCTGTCGAAGCCACCACGACGGCCGTCTCGACCACCATGAGGCCGGCCACGGCCAGAGCAAGACGGCGCAACGTACTCGCTCTCAGCCATCTACCCCCCATACCGCCCGGCGGCGCTATTTGATCACTCACAGTGAAGATTTCCTCCCCTTGATGAGCCACGCCTGTGGCTCCAGGGCAGGATCCTACGGTCGGAGAATCGAGGGCCCGAAGGAGGGATCCCTGCATCATCGCAGGTCACAGCACCATTACGGGGCCATGGGTCGCGAGAGCCACCGAATGCCGCGCGACGCATCACATAGTCAACCCCAACTCAAGATCACTAAAAGTAGTCACCTTCAGTCGCATGACGCTGCGTCGGCTTCAGCTCCATTGATGACTAAGCGTCACATCTCGTTCATAGGTGCCCTGTCGGAATGCGGCAACAGACCATCACCCCTGAAGCGTCTCTGTCGTGGACCTGCCTGCCACGCAAGGGCTCGGGTGGAGTTCTCCGACTGATCTGACGGGTGGAACGTGGGCGGGAGGGGTGCGTCGGTCCGTTCTCTGCCGGGCATGTGAGTGACGAGGTCATGCCGCGCACTGCGTCCAGCGGAGGTCGATCTTGATCGCCGTTCGCTTCACGCGGCACGCGCCCTTGCCGACGTCTCGCAGTCGCGGCAGCGGCCCGGTTCCGGGGCACGAAACGCGCGGTCGCAGTCCTCGCAGGTCTGCATGGGGTCCGGGGCCGGGGGGCTCGGAGGCAAGGGCGGCGGGAGCAGGGTTGTCAGGCGGTGCGCGAGGAGGCCTGCTGCATGCTTGAGGTCGGCCGGGAGGCACGCCGTGAGGGTGCGGCGGACCGCGGCCGGACGGGCGCCCCGGGCGAACCAGGCGTCGGCACCGGGGGCCAGGCGGTGGATGTCCCGTAGCGAGAGCAGCAGGCGGGTTCGTGGGCCCGCAGGCCGAGGAGCAGGCTCGGCCGAGGTGGGCGTCCCGGAGTCCTGGCTTCCAGGCCTCGGCGTACTCAAGACGGCCGGCGCGTCCGGGCTGCTGCTGGGTCTCCTGGGCGTCCCGCTCATCGGCGTGGCCGCGGCGGCGGGGCTCATCGCGTTCTTCGTCTGCGCGGTCGCACTGCACATCCACAAGCGCGTGCTGCACAACATCGCCTTCCCCGGCCGGCTTCCTGGCATTGGCGATCGCCTCCCTCGCCCTCGCCGTCAGGGCAGCAGGGTAAACACGGCGACGACGAGATCGCTCACGCGCTCTCCCTCTGGCGCTGCGCCTACTGCGCCTCCTCCTCAGCAATGAGGTCGCGCCCCTCCGCCAGGCCGGCCAGCAGTTCCTCCATACGCTCCGAGATGTCGCTGCGCCCACTCGATCCCGAAGCGGCGGAGTTGAATCTGCGCAGAACGGGGGCGTCGCCCTGTTCCCCGCCCGGCAGATGGGCGGCGATCGCCTCGCGCATCCACTCCGAGACAGACATGCCACGCCGGGCGGCCTCGTGACGCATCCGAGCGTCCAGCGATTCGTCGACGCTGATCGTCGTTCGCTTCACGCGGCACGCACCCTTGCCGACGTCTCGCAGTCGCGGCAGCGGCCCGGTTCCGGGGCACGGAACGCGCGGTCGCAGTCCTCGCAGGTCTGCAAGGGGGCCGGGGGCGTCGGAGGCAAGGGCGGCGGGAGCAGGGTCGTCAGGCGATAGGCCAGGAGGCCCGCCGGATGCTTCAGGTCGTCGGGGAGTGCTGCCGTGAGCGTGCGGCCGACGGCGTCCGGGTGGGCTCCCCGGGTGAACCAGGCGTCGACGCCGGGGGCCAGGCGGTGGATGTCTCGTACCGACAGCAGCAGGCGGGGTTCGTGGGCCCGCAGGCCGAGGAGCAGGTCTACTGCCGGGCCCTCGGGGAGGCGGACCGGCGGCGGAGGCGGGGCCGGCGTGGGCGCAAGAGCGGGTTCCGGTTGCGGCTCCAGGTCCCGCTCGGGGTCCGGCTCGTCAGGATCGGGCTCCGGGTCCGGCTCCGTCGCCCCCGGGCGGTTGTACGAGACCGTGCGCGTCGCCATCCGGCCGCCCGGCAGCCGTTCGAGGGTCCTGGCCAGATAGCCGTACGCCTCCAGCTCCCGCAGCGCGGCGGCGATGCGGATCTCGCCCTCCGGGAAGCGTTCGGCGAGCGACCTGATCGAAATGCAGGCGCCGGCGGGAAGCGACTGGATGTGGACGGCGAGGCCGATCGCGAGCAGCGAGAGCTTCTCGTGCTGGGCGAGGTGGTTGCCGATGACGACGAAGCAGCTGGTGTGCTTCACGTTGACGTGGATGACGCCTCCGCGAGAGGCGGGCGCGCTAGGGTGCTGGGTATCCATCGGGAAGGTTGCTTCTTCCTCGTTGGTCAGGCTCTCGGTCGGGATTGCGAGTCCCGGCCGGGGGCCGAACTGTTTTCGGTGCGGTCGCCGTGAGCATATGCCAGGCAACCGGCATCAAATCCAGCCCAGTTGGCACAGTTCGCTCGTGTGGGTGACGGGTGCGCCCTGGGGAGGCTGGAGGGGTGGGGAGGGTTCTTTCCCCCGGTTCTTTGGTCTTTGATCTCGCGCCTCACCGCCCCGTGGGCGACCACGGCCCGGACGTCCCCGCGCACGCGAAGGGGCCGGACCCATCCGGGTCCGGCCCCCTCGACTTCGTTCAGGCGTCCGCTACTTGACGGGGTTCAGGCAGAGGACGAACTTGAGCGACTCCAGCTGCTGCGCGAGCGCGACCTCGCTCACGTCGCCGCACTTCTCCACGTCGAAGGTGTCCTCGACGACCTTGACGACCTTGTAGAGGTCGGGGGCCTTCTCGCCGCACGGCTTGCTGTTGACCTCGGGGTCGTTCTCCGGGCCGGTCACCGTCACGCACTCGCCGACCTTGGCGTGGACGGGGGCGTCGCCCGTGAGGTAGGGGAGGCCGAGCTTCACGGCCAGGGCGACGGCGATCGCAACGACGACGCCCAGGATCTTCTTGCCGATCCCGCCCTTCTTCTTCTCCGGCTCGGCGGGCGCGAGCGGCTGGTCGGGGGTGGCGGGAGGAGTCGTCATGAGGGCTTCCTTGGGGACGTGAGCATGATCAGACGCGAACGTTACAACCACCCGAATGGGCAAAACGGACCACAAAGATCCACTACTCGATCAGTTGCGGAGTCGTGATCCTGGCGCCTCGTCAGGTCCTACAGGCCCTCGTTCTCGGCCGCCGCCCGCTGCGCCTCGAAGTTCTGGACGTACGCGTCGAATACAGCCGCGTCCTCGTACTTCAGCATTGTCTCGTCGTTGTACTTGAGGGCCGTGACCGTGTACGTGTGGCTGCCGGTGAAGACGATCTTCTTGTTCTTGCCGCCGAGGTACGCGCCCTCGATCAGCAGGTACTTGGTGTGGGTCCCGGTGCCGCCGCGCTCGTCGTTGTAGAGCTGGTGCAGAGCGATACGGCCCTTGGCGGTCGGCCTGGTCAGCCAGCCGGCCACCGCCGTGTTCGGGGCATTGTCGAGCTTGCGGTAGACGATGTCGACATGGCAGCCGGCGTCCGCGAGCTTCCAGAGCTCCTCGGCCACCTCGGGGCGGGTGATGTGGCCCTGGGCGATCCGGATCTTCGTCCGGCCGTCGGAGGTGCCGAAGCCCGCGTCGTTGCCGTAGCAGGGGGCTTCCGTGCCCACCGGCTGGGCCACCGTCCTGAGGACGTTCACGACCACGTCGGTGGTCGAACGCGGGAAGAAGTAGACCTTGGCAGGGCCCGCCTGCGTGTCGTGCGCGTAGTCGTCGACCTGCGGCGTCTCCCCGGCCGCGGCCGCGGCCTGGTCGGTGAAGTACGCCGTGTACGCGTCGAACAGCTCCTTGTTGCCCGCGACCGTCATCGCGTCGTTCCACCCGCTGACGCGGTCCCACTCGACGAGGTTGCCGGAGGACTGCACCACCACGTTGTCCACCGGGACGACGCCGTTGCCCTTGGTACGGGAGAAGAGGAAGGTCTTGTTGTGGTTGACGTTGTCGTACCAGCCGTTCGGGTCCGCCGCCGTCGTGCCCGGGTCCTTGGCGAGGCAGGCCTCCTGCTCCTTGCAGAACCGTACCCAGGACTCCCCGGTCAGCCCCGCCTGCAGGCGCTTGCCCGCCCCCCAGCCGGTGCTGTCGTGGTCGAGGACCATCTGGACGGTGACGCCGCGCTGGTGTGCCGCGAGCAGCTGGTCCGTCAGCCACTCCGACCCGTACAGGTACAGGGATATCCGGATGGACGATCCCGGTTCCGCGCCGTTGATGAGGCGTCCCAGGTGCCCGAGGATGCGGCCCTCGGCGGCCGTGTCGCCCGACGGATCGTTGAACACCGGGCCGGTGGTCACGGTCGGGACGGACTCCGCTCCCGCGGCCGGTGCGGCCATGAGGAGGGGGACCAGTGCGAGTGAGGCGGCGCCCGTTCTGAACTTGCTCTTGATCAATGTCACCGGAGCATTGTCAGGGAAGGCGGCCCATCTGTTGCTGTCGCGCCAGCGCGCGACGCAGGTCCGTCGGAAGTGCGTGATACGGGCCGTATGCCCGTTCCGTGTCGTAGAGCAGTGCCTGGAGCTGCTGATGGGCCGCCGTGTGGTCGCCCATCGCCAGGAGCAGGTTGCCGATCCGGCGGCGGAGGTCGAAGAACCGGGCCTGGTCCGCGCCGTGTTCGTGGAACGGGAGCAGGGCCCGGTACTCCGTCAGCGCGGCGGCCGTCTCCCCCAGCTGCTCCAGACACTGCGCCGCCTCGTAGCGGTACTGCAGGGTCTGCGGATCGGCCGGGCCGGCCTCCGCCGCGCGGTCGTCCGCGAGGCGGCGCAGCTCCGGCAGGGCACGGCGGTACTGGCCGTCGTCCATGAGGGTCGTCGCGTACTGCTTGCGCAGGATGCGGACGACGGGCGAGTGCTCGCCGTGCTCGGCGGCGGCCGCGGGCAGGATCGAGCCGAGCAGGTCCACGGCTCGGGTGAGGGAGCCCTCGCCCAGCAGGCGCTTGACCTCGTCGACCGTGGCCGCCACGTCGGGGCGCGCGACGGGCGGCGCGACCGGCGGGGCCGGGTACGACGAACCGCTGGACGCCCGGTCCGGCCAAGGCGCGTGCGGGCGCAGGAACGGGCGCGTCGGGTCGAGCGGGCCGGCAGGGGCGCCGCGCGCCGGGAGGAGCGGCAGCAGGGCCTCGTACACCTCGTGCGCCCCGGACGGCCGGTGCTGCGGGTCCTTGGCGAGCAGCCGCAGCACGAGCGCCTCCAGGGCCTCCGGCACCTCGGGGCGCAGCTGGCGGACCGGCAGCGGCGGCTCGTACAGGTGGCGGTGCAGCACACCGAGCGCGGTCGATCCGGCGAACGGGACGTTGCCGCTGAGGAGTTCGTGGAGCAGGACACCGAGCGCGTACAGATCGGTGTACGGGCCGACGGCGCCGCCCATGGCCTGCTCGGGCGCCATGTACGCCGGGCTGCCGATCGGCGAACCGGTGTGGGTGAGGCGGGTGGTGTCGGTGTCCAGGACGGAGGCGACGCCGAGGTCGAGGACGGTGACCGTGCCGTCGGAGCGCACCATCACGTTGCGCGGCTTCAGGTCGCGGTGGACGATCGGCACCGCGTGCACGGCGGCGAGCACCGCGCACAGCTGCGCGGCGACGGAGACCGCCCACTCCCAGGGGTACGGGTCGTGCTCGGCGAGATGGTCGGCGAGGTCCGCGCCGTCGACGTACTGCATCACGAGGTAGAGGTCGTCGCCGTCGCTTCCGGCGTCATGGACGGTGACCAGGCCGGGGTGGTCGACCTGGGCCGTGACCCGGCACTCGCGCACGAAGCGCCGCCGCAGCTCCTCGGCGGCGGTCGCGGGGCCGGTCATGGTGGCGGGACGGAGCAGCTTGACGGCGACGCGGCGGTCGAGCCGGCCGTCGTACGCCGTCCAGACCTGGCCCATGCCGCCCTGGCCGATGACGGTGGACAGCTCGTACCGCCCGCCGATGACGCGTCCGTTCACTTCCCCTCGTCCTTACGGAGGAGGTGGCTGAGCTCGTCCAGCTCGGCGCGGACCTGGTCGATCCGGGGGGCGGGCTGGGGGGTCTGCACCGGCGGCTGGGGCTGTGGTGGGACCGCGGGCGGCTGAGGCGGAGCCACCGGCTGCGGCTGGTAGCCGTAACCGGTCTGGGGCCGCGGCACCGTCGTCCCGTACGGGCTGTAGGGCGCGGGCGCGGACGCCGGGACGCCGAGGCGGACCTTGTCGTGCCGGATGTCCACGACGAGGAAGTAGGCCGTGAACGCCGCCGCGTTGAGAAGGATCATGCCCATCGCGACATCGGCCTGCGTCGTCTCGATGTCCGGCGGCAGCAGGATCATGCCGGTGATCATGACAGCCGCCGAGACCCCGCACAGGACCCAGTCGAGCGCGCGCCGGGTCACGACCGCGAGCCGGATCAGGGTCGCCCACGTCAGGAACCCGAGGCTGAGCAGCGGAAGCACGGCGAAGAGCACGCGGAGCACGATCACGGACGTCGGAACGGCAGCACGCGGTGATGGCGGAGGCGGGTAGCCGTAGCCGTACATTCCTGCTCCTGGGCACTCGGGTCGGTTGCGGAGACGAGCGTATACACCGACAGCGACAACAGCTCCAGGGTTGTACGGATCAGGGCGCCACCGTGCCGTCCGCGAGGCCGTCGTACAGGCCCTGCACGAGCTGTTCGCCGAGCCGGCCCGCGAGCCGCAGGGCGTCCTCGAACTCGGCGAGGACCCTGAACCGCTCCCCGTACCGCTGCTGTTCGGCGAGCGGCAGGCGCGGGAGCTGGAGGCGGCGGACGTCGAGCCGGGTCGCGGTGGAGGCGTAACTGCTGGCCTGGCGGGTATTGGCGGTGCCGCGAAGGAACCCGGCGAGGAACCAGGGGTCGAGCGCGGCCGGGTCGGGGCGCAGGAGCTGGAGGTTGCGGCCGAGCGCGGCGCCGGCGGTGGCGGCGTCGACAACCCGGGCGAGGGAGCCCCCGCCGAGGACAGGGACGACCACATCGCCCTCGGCGAGGAGGACCGGCTCCTCGGGTTCGCCGTCGGGGGCGGTGTCGGGGAGGGAGCCGGACGGCGGCTGGGCGGCGAAGACGTCGTTCTCGGTGAGGACACGCACGGGACCGCCGGTGAAGGAGGCCGTTCCGGTGCCGCCGGCGCGCAGTTCGAGCGCTCCGGTGCGGGCCAGTTCGCCGACGGTGACACCGGTGAGCCGGGCGGCCGCGGTCGGGTCGGCGGCGGTGTCCGCGGGGAGGGCGGGGGGCGGGGTGAGCGCGACGGTACGGCCGAGGGTCTCGGCCAGCCGGTCGCGGACCGCGAGGAGTTCGGCGGCGCCGCCGCCCGCGGCGGGGGGCGGGAGGTGGCGGGCGGGCGCCAGGTCGACGTCGTCGTCGAGGAGTTCGATGACGGGCACGGCCCGGCTCGCGCCGGGGGTCTCGGTGACCGTGCCGTGCTTGTCGAAGGGCAGCCACGCGTCCAGTACGGCGGTGTGGACGGCCTGCCAGTCGAGCTTGTCGCGGCCCGCGCCGCCGATGTGGTCGGCGATGGTGGCGGTGGTGTCTACGAGCAGCAGTTCCTGGGAGGCGGTGACGCCGGCGGCCGGCTTGCGCAGCACCCAGAGGTGGAGCGGGATGCCGTAGGGCGGGGCCGCCCCTGCGGGCAGGGCGATGACGGCCCGCAGGGCGCCCCTGCGCAGGAGATCGGCGCGGATGCGGCGGCCGGAGCGGCGGGAGGCTGCGGCGGGCGGCATGAGCAGGACGGCGGTGCCGCCGGGGCGGAGCCGGGCGAGGGCGTGCTGGACCCAGGCCAGTTCGGATTCCGTACGGGCCGGGAAGCCGTACTCCCAGCGCGGGTCGTAGGCCAGTTCGTCGTGGCCCCAGTTGCGCTCGTTGAACGGCGGGTGGCAGAGCACGGTGTCCGCCGCGAGGTGCGGGAAGGCGTCGGCGCGCAGGCTGTCACCGGTTCGTACGCGGATGTCGGCGTCGGAGGCGAGGGCGAGGCGCAGGGCGGTGAGCGCGGCCAGGTCGGGGTCGGCGTCCTGGCCGTGCAGAGCGCCGGGGTGGTCGACGGCGCGGAGCAGGGTGCCGGTGCCGGAGGCCGGGTCGAGGACGGTGGGGCGGGGGCCGGCGCCGGGGGCGGCGAGGGCGGCCATCAGGGCGGCGGGGCCGGGCGGGGTCAGCGTGTACTGGCGCGGGTTGGCGTCGAGGTGACGGCCGAGGAGGAACTCGAAGGCCTGGCGGGCACCGGTCTCGGCGGCGAGGTCGGCGGCGCCGCGCAGCAGGGGTACGGCGGGGGCCAGTTCGGCAGCGGTGGGCGTACGGACCGCCCGCTCGGCGCCGAACCGTTCGGAGAGGACCTCCTCCAGGGCGACCGGCAGGGTCTCCGCGAGCCGCTCGTCCGAGACGGCGGCGAGCTTCGGCCAGGCGGTCGAGCGGTCCCGTACGAGGAGGAGGGCGCAGCCCGCCTGGACGAGGGCGGTGACGGCGCCCGCCGGGTGGCCGGCGATCTGCTGCCAGACCCGCTCGCGCAGGGGGACCTCGGCGAGCTTGCCCTGCGCGCGCAGCCAGTTCTCGACGTCGGCGAGCGCGAAGGAGGGACTGGTCTCCGTGCCGCCCACGGGCCGGGGGAAGTCGGCGTGGCGGCGCCGCCAGTTGCTCACGGCGGCCCGTCCGACCCCGGCCAGCCGGGCGATTCCGGCGGCGGTCACCTCTGCTGCGTGCTCCGGCACCTGGCTGACTCCCCTCGTCCCGCTCGGACGTCGTCCGCACGTCTCCACACGGACCCGTTGTTGTGACCCCGATCTTACTGATGAATGCAAGGCCCACCACTTCACAGCGTGAGCCGAATCAAATTCTGTGAATCGTGTTGACTCGGTTCACAGGCTCTGCTGTGATTGACCCATCGCAGACGGAGTTCACACCACGTCCCGGAAGGTGCCACAGCCATGTCTCAGCAGCAGCGCAACTGGTTCGCCCGCCACAAGACGCTCACCGCCACCGGCGCGATCGTCGCGCTCATCGTGATCGGCGCGACGGGGTGCGAGGGCAGCGACACCACGTCCCCGAAGAGCAAGGCGACGCAGGAGCAGCCGGCGAAGAAGGGCGGCGACACCAAGGCCCCGCAGGAGAAGAAGGTCGCCACGATCGACGGCGACGGCGACTTCGAGGTCGGCAAGGATGTGAAGCCGGGCCTCTACCGCTCCAGCGGCAACAAGGACGCCGGCTGCTACTGGGAGCGCGCCAAGGACTCCTCGGGCGAGACCGACTCGATCCTCGCCAACGACAACGTGACGGGCACCAGCTACGTCCAGATCGCGGCCACGGACAAGATCTTCAAGTCCCAGGGCTGCGGGGAGTGGGAGGCCGTGGACGCCAAGGCCACCGGCACCCCGAAGAACGAACTCAAGGGCGACGGCGGCATGTTCAAGGTGGGCGTCGACATCGCGCCCGGCACGTACAAGTCGACGGGAAACGAGGACGACGCCTGCTACTGGGAGCGCTCGAAGGACGCGAGCCACGGCACGGACGCGATCCTCGCGAACAACAACGTCTCCGGCACGGCGATCGCCAAGGTCTCGGCCTCCGACGCCTACTTCAAGACCTCGGGCTGCGGCGACTGGGTCAAGACCGGCTGACGCAGACCGCACTCCCCCGTACCGCCCGCACCCCCGCAATCCCCGTACCGCCCGTATTCCCACCCCCGGAGAACACCCATGTCTGCCACCGTCCGCCCCCGTTCCCTCCGTACCTCCCTCGCCGCCGCGCTCTGCGCCGCCCTCGCGCTCGGCGCCACCGCCTGCGGGCCCTTCTCCGACGACGCGAAGGCCTCCGGTCCCTTCGGGGACCTGACCGGCCCGCAGATCGCCAACAAGGCGATCGCCGCGACGAAGAAGGCCGACTCCCTCACGCTCGGCCTCGACACGAAGACGACCGACGGGCCGATGAAGGCCTACCTGGCGATGGACACGAGCGGAAAGTGCGCCGGCACCCTGACGGTCGGCGCGACGGGTACGGCCGAGCTGATCAAGGCGGACGACAAGGACGTCTACCTCCGCTTCGACGAGGCGTTCCTGAAGGAGCAGTCGAAGGGCGAGTCGGCCGAGGTCCAGGAGGCCATCCTCAAGGAGCTCAAGGGCCGCTGGATGAAGACGCCGGTGACCGACCCGGACGCCAAGGACAACCTCGAACTCTGCGACCTGAAGGGCCTCCTCGGCGACTTCGAGCAGGGGATCAACCTCGCGGTCAAGGGCAAGGAGACGACCGTGGGCGGCAAGAAGGCGCTGACGCTCACGGAGAAGTCCGGCGGCGAGACGACGACGGTCTACGTGGCGACGGAGGGGGAGCCGCTCATCCTGAAGATCGTGGCGGCGGGCGGCGAGGAGCCGGGGACGATGACGTTCACCGACTACGGCAAGCCGGTCGAGGCGAAGGCGCCGGCGGCCAAGGACGTCGTCGAGGAGGAGAAGGCCGGCTGACGGCGCGGGTGCAGTGCCGAAGGGTGTGAGGGCCGCCGGAGGGGGCGGCCTTCACACCCTTCGCGCTGTTCACAGGCTGACGCGGTTCACAGCCGGTGCCGAGTTCACAGCCAGTTCGCGGTTCACAGCCGGTGGCGGACCCACACGTTCGGTTCGACGTACACGGCGTAGCCGCGGGAGGCCTCGCAGTGCACCGGTACCAGCGCGCCCTCGACCTCCACCGGGCCGTCCGTGTCGAACGGCAGCCCGGTCCAGGCGCGCCACTGCTCCACGGAAGCGCCGATCGTCATCGAGGCCGGGGCGACCGCCTCGATCGTGGCACCCTCACGGACGTGGACGCGCAGCCACGGGTCGTGCGGCAGGCCGTCCGACTCGCGTGTACGGAAGGCGTACTCGTGGATGGAGGACGCGGCCTCCAGGTGCTTGCCGTTGGGGCGGACCGGGGCGACGACCTCCGAGAAGCCGAGGAGGCGGGCGTTGTCCCGCATGGCGCCGAGCATCTTCGCCGAGAGCCCCTGACCGAGCGCGCTCGCGTCCACGGTGACCTCGATCGCACTGACGGTGTCCGGGACGCGCCCGTGCCGCCGGTCGGAGAACGCCCACAGCAGCACCTGGTCCCAACCGGTTCCGGGCAGTGCGCCGCGCCCCTCGGCCCGGAGCTTGAAGGGGACGCTCAGGGCGCGGGCGACGACCTTGCCGCCGGCGTCGGTGGCGACCAGGACGTACTCCGGCAGCTCGGCGACGATCCGCCCGAAGTGGGACCAGCCCACCGGATCGTTGAGCATGAACTCCGGCCAGATGTCCTTCATCGCCCACATCGCGCCTTCGAGTTCGGGGCGCTCGGCGAGGGTCGTTATGTTCAGCTCCATGGGCCGGAGGCTAACGACCGTTCGCGTGCCGGAAAAACGATTTACGGGAGCCTCTGCTCCGGGCAGCGCGACCTGCCAGCATGGCCCGATGAACAAGCAGACGGCAGTACGTCGGCTCGATCTGGGCTACTTCATCCGGCCGGCATCGGAAACCGGCGGCCCGCAGCCACGAGTTGAACCCGTCCTCGCCTATCTCGTGCAGCGCGACGAAGGACTGCTCCTCTTCGACACCGGAGTCGGCGCTGCTGACCCAGAAACCGAAGCCCACTATCGCCCTCACCGCAGGCCGCTCGAGGCAGCCCTCGCGGCCGCAGGAGTCACCCTCACGGACATCTCCCTGGTGGTGAACTGCCACCTCCACTTCGACCACTGCGGTGGGAATCCCCTGCTGGGCGGCAAGCCCGTCCTGGTGCAGTCCACGGAGCTCGCCACCGCCCGCCAGGGCGGCTACACGATCGACGAACTCATCGACTTTCCCGGCGCGACCTACGAGGAAATCACCGGAGAAGCCGAGGTCTGGCCGGGAGTCCGGATCATCCCGACCCCCGGGCATACCGCCGGGCACCAGTCACTCGTGATCCAACAGAGCGACGGCACTCTGGTCCTCGCCGGCCAGGCCCACGACTTCGCGTCCCACTTCGCCTCGGACCACCTGGCCCGCCAGGCCGCCCTCCAAGGCAGCGAACCACCGCTTCCCACCTATCAGCCGTGGCTGGAGCGGCTCACTGAATTCGATCCCCGCCGCGTGCTCTTCGCTCACGACTCCTCAGTCTGGGAGCCCGCCGAGCACAGCGGTTAGTACCGCCAGGGCCAACGATTACCTCATCAATCCGGAGAGCGACTTCAGCCGTCGCACTGGTTGAGCATCATTGCCTTGTCCGCGGTTGTCACCGGCAGCTCGTATCTATCGGCCACCTGCGCGAACCGCACCGCGTACGAGCAACGGATGGCCTTGTTGGGCGGCAGCCAGGAGGCCGGCCCCGAGTCCCCCTTGGCGGAGTTCGTGGAGCCCGAGACCGGCAGCAGATTGAGGGCGTCGTTCGCCAAGCGCTGCCGCTTGTCCTTGTTCCACCGGGCGGCGCCCATCTGCCAGGCGTACGACAGCGGTACGACATGGTCTATCTGCACCTCGGCGGCCTTCGCCTTCTTCCAGGCGATGTCCTTGCCGGTGTACGGGTCGTGCAGGTCCATCGAGACGACCACGCAGTCGGAACCGGCCCGGAACCGGACGTTCTGGCCGTGCAGTTTCAACAAGTCGTTCCGCGTGTCACAGCCGTTCCGCGCCAGCGGCACACCGTCCGCCGTGTCCATCCACGCGTAGCCGAACTCGTCCCGGTCATAGCCCGTCTTCGGCCCCCGCCCCTTGGTCGTCAGCCTGGAGATCAGCTCGCGCGCTCTCGCCTCGTCCTTCTCGGACGAGATCGGGGCCAGCCCCGGCTTCGTTCCGTCGGGGTCGGCCAAGGGACTGGTTCCGTACGTGGCGGACGCCGACGAGCCACCGCCTGCGGTCGGGGAGCCGTCAGGGGCCTTCGTACAGCCGGTGGTTATGAGGGTGGCGGAGGCAAGTAGGGCGAGAGGGAGGGTCTTGCGGGTTGTCTTTCGGTAGCTGGGCACTCCGGGATCCTAGCCAGGCCCTTCATGGTCCAGACCATTACGCCGTTCGACGCGCGGGATCGACAGAGGGCGCGTAGCGTCGAATGCGCTGTTTGTCCCCTTCCGAAGGAGTCACACACATCATGGGGATCATGGACAAGCTCAAGAGCGTGATGCACGGGCGCGAGGACCAGGCCCAGCAGGCCGTCGAACGCGGCGGCGACATGATCGACGAGAAGACCGGCGGCAAGCACGCCCGCAAGGTCGACCAGGCCCAGCAGAAGGCGCAGGAGTACATCGAGGGGCAGCGCGGGCAGGACCAGCCGCCGAGCCCGCCGAACCAGCCTCCGAGCTGACGGCGCCACCTCACACTTCCGGCCGGGGAGTGCGCAGCGCGCGCTCCCCGGCCGCGGTGCGTCCGTCCGCACGTGGGTCTCGGGTCGGTATCGCGTCCCCGGCCGCGGTGCGTGCGTCCGTACGTGGGTCTCACGTCCGCATCAGATCTTGCCTATTCCCAGGGTGTTCTCGCCGGGCAGCAGGCCCGAGCCGAGGGCGGCCAGCCAGGGCTCGCCGAGGAGTTCGGCGAGGCGGGCCGTGGACTCCGGGCCGAGGGCCGCCCAGGGGGCCGCGGCCAGTTCGTCCGTACGGAGTTCCACCTCGGCGCGCAGGGCGCGGCCGGCCTCGGTGACCGTACCGTCGGAGGCCAGCAGGCCGCGGGCGGTCAGGCGGGCCCGGGCGGCGGACCAGGCGGCCTCGCTCCAGCCGCGGCTCGCGAAGGTCGCCTCGGAGGCCGCGCCGACGGCAGCGAAGGAGACCAGGGACTCGGCCGGGTCGAGCCCGGCGGCGAGCAGCGCGGCCAGGTGGCCGTCGCCGCGGTGCTCGCGCAGGATCGTCGCGGCCTGCCAGAGGACCAGGTGCGGGGCGTCGGGCCAGGGCAGTTCGGCGTTGGCGGCGGCGAGCGGACGCCCGGCCGTCACGGCGGCCTCGGCCGCCCGCCGGGCGAGCCCGGCCGCCTCGGCGAGCCCCGGACCCTCGACCGTCTCGTCGCCGAGAACGGAGCGGTAGGTGCGGTCGACGGCACGCAGCCGGGCGGCCAGGACGTCGGCGGGGGCGGCCGTCCGCCAGATCCCGGGCACGTACCGCGCCACCATCTCCGGGCTGAAGCTGTAGAAGGCGGAGCCGACCCGCTCAGCCCCGGCCGGGCCGAGAGGCGCGGCGCGCCAGGCGAAGTACGAGGGCCAGCGCTCGGAGACGTCGTAGCCGAGGGCGCGGGCCTCGTCGAAGGCCTCGGGGGCGTAGTAGACGAGCGCGTGCAGGGGTTCGATCAGGTGCCACATCTGCCGTACACGACCGGGCTCCACGGTGCCCAGGGTTTCCGTGCTCATGTCCGCCTCCTCCGTCACCACTCATCATCTTGACACTGACTAGATTGACCCCGATCCGGAAACTTGTCAATGACTAGATTCGGCGTAGGCTGCTGGCCATGACCAGTCGGCGCACCTATCACCACGGCGACCTGCGGCAGGCGGTACTCACCGCCGCCTTGGACGTCATCGCCACCGACGGCCCGTCCGCCCTGAGCCTGCGCGACCTCGCGCGCCGCGCGGGCGTCTCGCACGCGGCCCCGGCCCACCACTTCAAGGACCGCGCGGGCCTCCTCACGGCCGTCGCGGCCGAGGGCTTCGGCCTGCTCGCCGAGGCGCTCGGCGAGGCGGCGGACCTGAAGGACGCGGGGGTGCGGTACGTACGCTTCGCCACCGAACACCCGGCGCACTTCCAGGTGATGTTCCAGCCGGACCTGCACCGGCCCGACGACCCCGAGCTGCTCGCCGCCAAGGCGCGGGCCGGGGACCGACTCCGCGCGGGTGTCGCGGGCGTCGCCGGCGTCACGGGAGACAGCCGTCTCGCGGGCGTCGCCGCCTGGTCGCTCGCCCACGGCTTCGCGACGCTGCTGCTCAGCCACAATCTCGCGGGGCCGGTCGGCGACCGGGACCCCGAGGAGGTCTTCCGCACGCTCGCCGGGCTGCTGTTCGCGTCCGGTCCCTCACAACTCCCCGGGGAATAACCGGAATCGGACTCCGATTGATCACGTGCATGACCACGATGACCACGAAGACCACGAAGACCACGAAGACCACGAAGATCACGAAGTCCTTCAGGAAGTCCGTCCGGCTCACGACCGTCGCCGCTTTAAGCGCCGCCGCCCTCCTGACCGCCCTCCCCCTCGACAGCGCCGTCGCCGCCGAGTACCAGCACGGCAGCCAGTGGCGCGGCGCCTGGGCCACCTCGCCGCAGTCCCCGACCGCGCCCTTCGGCACCAACTGGTCGACCGACGGCTTCTCGAACCAGACCGTCCGCCAGGTCGTCCGCGTCACCACCGGCGGCACCAAGGCCCGGATCGAGCTCTCCAACCGCTACGGCACGACCCCGCTGCGGATCACCGGCGCGACCGTCGCCCGCACCGACAAGGGCGCCTCGGTGAAGGCCGGTTCGGTCCGGCAGCTGTCGTTCGGCAAGGGCCGTTCGGTGACGATTCCGGCCGGCGGAACGGCGTACAGCGACGGCGTGCCGTTCACGGTCGAGGCTCTGGAGTCGGTGACCGTCACCCTCTACCTGGCCGCGCCCACCGGCCCCGCCACCTTCCACCACTTCGCCGCCGCCACCAGCTACCGCGCGGACGGCGACCACCGCTCCGACCGGGACGGTACGGCGTTCACGGAGAGCAGCGCCTCCTGGTACTACCTCTCCGGCGTCGAGGTGAGCGGCGGCGCACCGGCCCGCCGGGACGGCATCGTGACGTTCGGCGACTCCATCACCGACGGCGTCGGCGCGGGCCTGGACGCGAACAACCGCTACCCCGACGAGCTGGCCGAACGTTTCGCCGCCGCCGGGAAGCCGCGCAGCGTCCTCAACCACGGCATCGGAGGCAACCAGGTCACCAACGACACGACCTGGGCGGGCGAGAAGGGCATCGAGCGCTTCAAGAAGGACGTCCTGACGGAGCCGGGCGTGCGCACGGTCATCGTCCTCGAAGGCATCAACGACATCGGCGGCAGCGGCTGGCAGGGCGTCCCCGGCGGCCCGACCCCGGAGGTGTCGGCCCAGCAACTGATCGACGGCCACCGCACGCTGATCCGCCTGGCCCACGCCAAGGGCATCAAGGTCGTCGGCGCGACCCTGACCCCGATCAAGGGCTCGTTCTACGACACCCCCGCCAACGAGGCGAAGCGCGACGCGGTCAACGAGTGGATCCGTACCTCCGGCGCCTACGACGCCGTCGTCGACTTCGACCGCGCGGTCTCCGACCCGAAGGACCGCGACGCGCTGCTCCCCGCGTACGACGCGGGGGACCGTCTCCACCCGAACGACGCCGGGTACCGGGCGATGGCCGAGGCGCTCGACCTCGACGCCCTGTAGGACCCCCGGGGGCCGGCCGCCGCACGCGATCGGCCGGCCCCCGGACGGACCCCTCGTCTACGACCCCAGGATCGTCGTCAGGAACTCGCCCGTCCACGCCAGCAGTTCGCGCCCCACGACCGGCTTCCCGCCGATCTTCCCGCTCGTCGGGCGCGGCACCAGGATCTGGTGGACGGCCGGCTTGATGACCGTACGCGGGTAGAGGCGCTTCAGCCGCAGCTCCTGCGACTCCCTCAACTCCACCGGCGCGAAGCGGATGTTCGGGCCCTGGAGGACGATCTCGCCGACGCCGCACGCGCGGGCCAGCATCCGCAGGCCGGCCACGAGCAGCAGGTTCTCGACCGGCTCGGGCAGCTTGCCGTAGCGGTCGGTGAGCTCCTCCCGTACCGCCTTGATGTCCTCCTCCGTGTTGGCGGAGGCGATCGCGCGGTACGCCTGGAGGCGCAGCCGCTCGCCGGGCGCGTAGTCGTGCGGGACGTGCGCGTCGACCGGCAGCTCGATCTTGACCTCCAGCGGCGCCTCCTCCTCGACCCCGCCCTCCAGGGAGGCGCGGTAGTCCGCGACCGCCTCGCCCACCATCCGTACGTACAGGTCGAAGCCGACGCCCGCGATGTGGCCGGACTGCTCGCCGCCGAGCAGATTGCCCGCGCCGCGGATCTCCAGGTCCTTCATCGCCACGTACATGCCCGCGCCCATCTCGGTGTGCTGGGCGATGGTCGCGAGCCGCTCGTGCGCGGTCTCGGTCAGCGGCTTCTCCGGCGGGTAGAGGAAGTACGCGTAGCCCCTCTCCCGCCCTCGTCCCACCCGGCCGCGCAGCTGGTGCAGCTGCGACAGGCCGAAGTTGTCGCCACGCTCCACGATCAGGGTGTTGGCGTTGGAGATGTCGATGCCGGACTCGACGATCGTCGTGGAGACCAGCACGTCGAACTTCTTCTCCCAGAAGTCGACCACGACCTGCTCCAGAGCCGACTCGGACATCTGGCCGTGGGCGATCGCGATCCGCGCCTCCGGGACGATGTCCCTCAGCCGCGCCGCCACCCGGTCGATCGACTCGACCCGGTTGTGGATGTAGAAGACCTGGCCCTCGCGCAGCAGTTCACGGCGGATGGCCGCGCCGATCTGCTTCTCCTCGTACGGGCCGACGAAGGTGAGGACCGGATGCCGCTCCTCCGGCGGGGTGGTGATCGTCGACATCTCACGGATGCCGGTCACGGCCATTTCGAGCGTACGGGGGATGGGGGTCGCGGACATCGTCAGGACGTCGACGTTGGCGCGGAGCTTCTTCAGCTGCTCCTTGTGCTCGACGCCGAAGCGCTGCTCCTCGTCGACGATGACCAGGCCCAGGTCCTTGAACTTCGTCTCGGAGGAGAACAGGCGGTGCGTGCCGATGACGATGTCGACCGATCCGTCCCGCAGGCCCTCCACCGTCGCCTTCGACTCGGTGTCCGTCTGGAAGCGGGAGAGCGCGCGGGTGACGACGGGGAACTGCGAGTACCGCTCCGAGAACGTGCCGAAGTGCTGCTGCACGAGCAGTGTCGTCGGTACGAGGACGGCGACCTGCTTGCCGTCCTGGACCGCCTTGAAGGCGGCGCGGACCGCGATCTCCGTCTTGCCGTAGCCGACGTCACCGCAGATCAGGCGGTCCATCGGGACCGTCTTCTCCATGTCCTCCTTCACCTCGGCGATGGTCGACAGCTGGTCGGGCGTCTCCACGTACGGGAAGGCGTCCTCCAGCTCGCGCTGCCAGGGGGTGTCGGGGCCGAAGGCGTGGCCGGGGGCCGCCATGCGGGCGCTGTAGAGCTTGATCAGGTCGGCCGCGATCTCCTTGACGGCCTTCTTCGCGCGCGCCTTGGTCTTCGTCCAGTCCGCGCCGCCGAGCCGGTGCAGGGTCGGCGCCTCGCCGCCCACGTACTTGGTGACCTGCTCCAGCTGGTCGGTCGGGATGTAGAGGCGGTCGCCGGGCTGGCCGCGCTTGGCGGGGGCGTACTCGACGAGGAGGTACTCGCGGGTGGCGCCCTGGACGGTCCGCTGGACCATCTCGATGTACCGGCCGACGCCGTGCTGCTCGTGCACGATGTAGTCGCCGACCTCCAGGGTCAGCGGGTCGATGGTCTTGCGCCGCTTGGCCGGCATCCGCTGGCCGTCCTTGCCGGCCGCCTTCTGGCCGGACAGGTCGGTCTCGGTGAGGACGGCGATCTTGAGGGCCGGGTCGACGAAGCCGTAGTCGATGGAGCCGGTCGCCACGTGGACGACCGCCGGGGCGATCTCCCCCAGGTCGGCCTCCAGCCGGGCCGCGATGCCCTCGCCGCCGAGGACCTCGACGGTGCGGGTCGCCGGGCCGTGCGCCTCGGTGACGTAGACCGTGCGCCAGCCGTCGGCCAGCCAGCCCTTGGTGTCGGCGAGGGCGCGGGCGGTGTCGCCGCGGTACGACTCCGGGGCGTGCATGCCGAGCTTGAGCGTGTCCGTGTCGAGCGTCTCGTCCGCGGCGAACGGGGAGACCGACCACCACATCATGTCGAGCTCGCGCGCCCGGTCCCGTACGTCCGCGATCCCCCAGAGGGAGGCCGCGTCGACGTCGATCGGGGCCTCGCCGCCGCCGGCCGTGGCCGCCCAGGACGCCTGGAGGAACTCCTGCGACGTGGCGACGAGGTCCGCGGCGCGCGTACGGACCCGCTCCGGGTCGCACACCACGGCCATCGAGCCCTTCGGCATGACGTCGAGCAGCAGCTCCATGTCGTCGACGAGGACGGGGGCGAGGGACTCCATGCCCTCGACGGCGATGCCCTCCGCGATCTTGCCGAGCAGCTCGCCCAGCTCGGGGTGCTGCTCCGCGAGTGCGGCGGCCCGCTGCTTCACGTCCTCGGTGAGGAGCAGTTCGCGGCAGGGCGGCGCCCACAGGCCGTGCTCGGCGACCTCCAGGGAGCGCTGGTCGGCGACCTTGAAGTAACGGATCTCCTCGACGTCGTCGCCCCAGAACTCGATCCGGAGCGGGTGCTCCTCGGTCGGCGGGAAGACGTCCAGGATGCCGCCGCGGACGGCGAACTCGCCGCGCTTCTCGACCAGCTCCACGCGGGAGTACGCGGCGGCGGCGAGGCCGTCCACGACCTCCTCCAGGTCGGCCTGCTGCCCGGTCCGCAGCGCGACGGGTTCCAGGTCGCCGAGGCCCTTGACCTGCGGCTGGAGCACGGACCGTACGGGCGCGACGACGACGGAGACAGGGCCGGCGGACGGGTCGTCGGCGGACGGGTGGGCGAGGCGGCGCAGCACGGCGAGGCGTCGGCCGACGGTGTCGGAGCGGGGGCTCAGGCGCTCGTGCGGGAGGGTCTCCCAGGAGGGGTAGTCGACGACCGTGTCGGGGTCGAGGAGGCTGCGCAGGGCGGCGGCAAGGTCCTCGGCCTCCCGGCCGGTGGCGGTGACGGCGAGGACGGTCCGGTTCGCCTCACGGGCAAGGGCCGCCACGGCGAAGGGGCGTGCCGCCGGGGGGCCGACGAGGTCGACATGCGTGCGGTTGCCGTCCGTGGCGGCTTTCACCGCTTCGGCGAGGGCCGCGTCCTTGACGACGACGTCGAGCAGACCGTGCAGGCTCATGGAGCTTTCCATCCCGATGGGTGTACGACAGCGGGCAACGCGAACAGCCCGACACGTCTCACGGGCCGGGTGGTCCCGGCGCATGGGCCGGGGGCTCCCCCAGCCTACGACGTGGGCGGGTCACCGGCGCGAGGGAATGCGTTCACTCCGGTGGGTGAAACGGGGCAGAACGGGTGGCGCCCGCTAGACGGAGCGCAGTAGCCTTAGTCAGACCTTAGTCCACCCGCCTGAGAGGCCGCGATGAACGCAGCAGCCCGGCAGTACAACGTGCACGAGGCGAAGACCCACTTCTCCAGGATCCTGGAAGCGGTCGCCTCGGGCGAAGAGGTCATCATCAGCAAGTCCGGGGAACCGGTGGCGAAGGTGATCCCGCTCGAAGGGAAGGTCCGCCGCACCGCACGCGGCTCCCTCAAGGGCCAGATCGTGTTCCGCGACGACTTCGACGACATGTCCGACGACCCCGGGTTCGCCGAGGCGTTCGGACTGCTGCCGGAAGGCGACGGCAAGTGAAGCTGCTGGTCGACACCCACGTCGTCGTCTGGTGGCTGATGGACTCCCCGCAGCTGTCGGACGAGACCAAGGACCTCCTCGACACCGAGGCGCTGGCCTACGTCAGCGCCATCACCCCGTGGGAACTCGCGGTCAAGCAGGCCCTCGGCAAGCTCGACGGGCCGGACGACCTGCCCGAGCGAACCCGTGACTGCCAGCTCAAGCCTCTGCCCATCACGGCCCTGCACGGCATCCGCGCCGGTCAGCTCCCACCCCACCACCGGGACCCCTTCGACCGGATACTGATCGCCCAGGCCCAGACCGAAGGGCTGACCCTCGTCACCCGGGACAAGTTCATCCCCCTCTACGACGTGCCCGTGCTCACCGTCTGAGGACGCGCGTACGGCCCCGGTGACATCACCGGGGCCGTACTCACCCCCGTACCGCTACTCCGTAGCGATCGCGTTCAGTACGTTCATCCGACCCGCCCGGAACGCCGGGACCAGGGCCGCGAAGAGGCCCACGAAGGCCGAGGCGACGAAGACCGTCAGGATCGTCGGCCAGGGGATCTCCAGGACACCGAGGCCCTCCAGGGCCAGGAGCTTCTGGGCCGCCGTGCCCCAGCCCATGCCCAGGCCGAGGCCCAGCAGGGCGCCGAAGAGGGCGATGACCACCGACTCCAGGCGGATCATGCGGCGCAGCTGGCGTCGCGACAGGCCGATCGCGCGCATCAGGCCGATCTCCCGGGTCCGCTCGACCACCGACAGCGCGAGCGTGTTCACCACGCCGAGCACCGCCACGATGATCGCCAGCGCAAGGAGTCCGTACACGATGTTGAGCAGCTGGCCGACCTGGTCCTTCAGGTCCTGCTTGTAGTCGGCCTGGTTCTGCACCTTGTACTGCGGGTAGGCCGCCAGCGACTCCTTCAGCGCCGCGTACGCCTCGGTCTCCTTGCCGTC
Organism: Streptomyces sp. NPDC029169; assembly: GCF_055563935.1. NCBI lineage: Bacteria > Bacillati > Actinomycetota > Actinomycetes > Kitasatosporales > Streptomycetaceae > Streptomyces > Streptomyces sp. NPDC029169. The sequence continues at coordinate 193,247 of NZ_JBVHXA010000008.1, read as the reverse complement.
CTGCGCCGTCGCGAACATGACCACGCTCTGGGGCATCTTCTCGGCGGCGAGGTACCGCGCCGCCGTGGTGACGTTGGTATACATCACGCCCTTGTCGACGTTGTTCTCGTCCGACGTGATCGCCGCGACCCTCAGCTTCGCGCTCTCGCCGCCCTTGAAGGCGACGGTCAGCACGTCGCCGACCTTCACGCCATGCTCGCCGGCGTAGTCGCTGCCCACCGACATGGCGTTCGGGTCGTAGGCCTTCACGAGCGTGCCGGCCGTCGTGTCGCGCCGCAGATCCTTCGCGTACGACGGTTCGGCAGCGACCAGGCCCTTCTCGACGGCCTTGCCCTTCGGGTCGGTGATCGTCGCCTCGACCCACTTGTACTCGGTCACGTGGTCCAGGCCCGGGGTCTTCTCCAGGGCCGCCTGGGCCTGCGGCATGATCGGCTGCCCGTTGCTCGACTGCACGATGAAGTCCGCGCCGACCGAACGGTCCAGCTCCTCGGTGGCCGAGGCGACCATCGACGAGCCGACCACCGACAGACAGGCCACCAGCGCGAGCCCGATCATCAGCGCGGCGCCGGTCGCCCCCGTACGGCGCGGGTTGCGCAGCGCGTTGCGCTCGGCCATCCGCCCGACCGGGCCGAAGACCCGCAGGACGACGGCGCCGAGGACGCGCACGACCCCGCCCGCGAGCAGCGGTCCGACGACGATGAAGCCGACGAGGGAGAGGACGATGCCGAGGCCGAGCCAGAGGGACCCGGTGCCCGCCTTCTCCGCCTGCGTCGCCGTCCACAGCGCGGCCGCGCCGCCCAGCGTCAGCAGCAGCCCGAGCCCGCCCCGTACCCGACCGGCCCTGCCGTCGGCCGGCGTGCCCGCATCCCGCAGGGCGGCCATCGGGGAGACCTTGCCGGCCCGGCGGGCCGGGATGTAGGCGGCGAGGACGGTGACGACGATGCCGAGGACGAGGCCGACGGCCGGGGTCGTCCACTTCACCGTCAGGTCCTGGGTGGACAGCTCCATGCCCATGGAGGACATGAGCTCCATCAGTCCGATGGCGAGTCCGACGCCGGCCGCGACGCCCGTGAGCGAGCCGACGACACCGAGGAACAGCGCCTCGACGAGGACGGAACGGTTCACCTGCCGACGACTGGAGCCGATCGCCCGCATGAGGCCGATCTCGCGGGTGCGCTGGGCGACCAGCATCGAGAAGGTGTTGACGATGAGGAAGATGCCGACGAGGAAGGCGATCCCGGCGAAGCCGAGCATCGCGTACTTCATCGGCTTCAGGAAGCCCTCGACGTCCTTGCGCCCCTCGTCGGCGGACTCGGCCTGGGTCAGCAGCTTGTACTCCCCGCCCACTGCGGCGGAGATGCTCTTCTTGACCTGCTCGTGGCTGAAGCCGGGGGCAGTGGTCACCTCGATGTTCGTGAACACACCCGTCTTGCCGAGGAGTTCACGCTGCGCGGTGGCGGTGTCGAAGTAGACGACCGTGGCACCGGGATTGGTGACCTTGAAGGACGCGATGCCGGAGATACGGGTGGTGAAGTCACCGGTCACGGCGATCGTGCGCAGCTCGTCGCCGATCTTCAGCTTGTGCTTCTCGGCCGTGCCGGCGTCCAGGAGAGCCTCGGTGGGGCCGCGCGGGGCGTGACCGGAGGTGATCTCCATGGAACTCAGTTCCCTGGGGCTCCAGTTGACGGCGATGGTCGGGGCGCCGCCTTCGGACCCGAGGTTGTTGTTGTGGGCGTCGGCGACGGTCACGCTGAGCGAGATGACCTTGCCCTCGGCGGCCTCGACGCCCTCGGCCCCGGCGACCCGGTCGACGACCGAGGCCGGCATGGTCGCGGGACGGGCCGTCCGCGGGGTCTCGTCGTCGGTCGACGCACCTTCCTTCGGGCTGACGGTGACGTCGGCGGCGGTCGCCGCGAAGAGCTTGTCGAAGGTGGTGTTCATGGTGTCCGTGAAGACGAGCGTGCCGCTCACGAACGCCACGGAGAGCAGGACGGCGACGGCGGAGAGCGCCATGCGGCCCTTGTGCGCGAGGAAGTTGCGCAGGGAGGTCTTGAGGACGGTCATGACGTCCGCCCGCGCGCGTCGAAGTCGGGGGTCTGGGGGTGTCCCCCAGAAAAGAGGAGCATCCGGTCGAGGACGGCGTCGGCGGTCGGCCGGTACATCTCGTCGACGATCCGGCCGTCCGCGAGGTACAGGACACGGTCGGCGTGACTGGCGGCGACCGGGTCGTGGGTGACCATCACGATGGTCTGGCCCAGCTCGTCCACCGACTGCCGCAGGAAGCCGAGGACTTCGGCTCCGGCGCGGGAGTCGAGGTTTCCGGTCGGCTCGTCGCCGAAGATGATCTCGGGGCGGGCGGCGAGGGCCCGGGCCACGGCGACGCGCTGCTGCTGACCGCCGGAGAGCTGCGCGGGCCGGTGCTTCAGCCGGTCGGCGAGACCGACGGTCGAGACGACCCGGTCGAGCCACTCCTGGTCCGCCCTGCGGCCGGCGATGTCCATCGGCAGCGTGATGTTCTCGAGCGCGTTGAGGGTCGGCAGGAGGTTGAACGCCTGGAAGATGAAGCCGATCCGGTCACGGCGCAGCTGGGTGAGCCGCTTGTCCTTGAGGCCGGTGATCTCGGTCTCGTCGAGGAATATCTGGCCGCTGGTGACGGTGTCGAGACCGGCGAGGCAGTGCATCAGCGTCGACTTGCCGGAGCCCGAAGGGCCCATGATCGCGGTGAACTGCCCACGGGCGATGTCCACATCCACCTGGTCGAGGGCGACGACCCGGGTCTCGCCGGCTCCGTACGCCTTGACGACCTGCCGCGCCCGCGCGGCGACGGCCGTTCGCTCTCCAGTTCCCCCGTGCCTGGGGATGGTCACAGCCGAAGTCACGGTATGTCTCCTATGCCTTGGTTCGCCTGGGTTGGGTTTCCCGTAAGACCAAGCTAAGGACGGGAGGGGGACTTCCTCGTCCTCCGCCGGGACGAACGGCCCCTGCCCTCTATGGGGGAGGGACCCCTAGGGGTTCTCCATCCGCGGATGGAGTGGGAGGCTAAGCCGACGAAATTAGGTGTACGACGCATCAGATGGAGGGGTCGGGCGTGGCCGAGGCGACGACACAGCAGGCCGCCGCACCCGCTGGCACGACGCGCGGGCGCGGCCCGGTCGTCGCGGCGCTCATGCTGGGGATGGCGCTGGCCGCGCTGGACGGCACGGTCGTCTCGACCGCCGTACCGCAGATCGTCGGCGACCTGGGCGGCCTGTCCGTCTTCTCCTGGCTGTTCTCCGGCTACCTGCTCGCCGTCACGGTCACCCTCCCCGTGTACGGCAAGCTCTGCGACACCTTCGGCCGCAAACCGGTCCTGATCGCAGGAACGATCCTCTTCCTCATCGGCTCCCTGCTGTGCGCCGCGGCCTGGAACATGGGCTCGCTCATCGCGTTCCGGGTCGTCCAGGGCCTGGGCGGCGGCGCGCTCCAGGGAACGATCCAGACGATCGCGGCGGACCTGTACCCGCTGAAGGAGCGCCCGAAGATCCAGGCGAAGCTCTCCTCGGTCTGGGCGACCGCTTCGGTCGCAGGCCCGGCGGCGGGCGGCCTCCTCGCCGGGTACGCGGACTGGCGCTGGATCTTCCTGATCAACCTGCCGGTGGGCCTGGTGGCGCTGTGGCTGATCGCCCGGTACCTGGTGGAGCCGGAGAGGCGGGAGGCCGGTGCCGGAGCCGGTCCTGCGGTTGGCCCCCGCAAGGTGTCCGTCGACTGGGCGGGCGCGGTCGCGATCTTCGCGACCGGGACGCTCCTGCTCACCGCCCTCGTCCAGGGCGGCGTCGCCTGGCCCTGGCTCTCCGCGCCGTCACTCGGCCTGTTCGGGGGCGCGCTCGCCCTCGCCGGAGTGACCGTCCTCGTCGAACGCCGCGCCGCCGAGCCGATCATCCCCGGGTGGATCTGGCGCCGCCGCACGATCTCCGCGGTCAACCTGGCCCTCGGCGCGCTCGGCCTGCTGATGGTCGCCCCGACGGTCTTCCTGCCCACCTACGCCCAGGCCGTCCTCGGCCTCGGCCCGATAGCCGCCGGCTTCGTCCTCTCCGCGATGACGCTCAGCTGGCCCGTCACCGCGGCCTTCTCCAACCGCCTCTACAACCGCATCGGCTTCCGGCTCACCGCCGTCACGGGCATCGTCGTCGCACTGCTCGTGCTGCTCGCCTTCCCCCTCCTGCCCTTCCCCGGGGAGCCCTGGCAGCCGGCCCTCCTGATGCTCCTGCTCGGCGGCGCGCTCGGCCTCTTCCAGCTTCCGCTGATCGTCGGGGTCCAGTCGACCGTCCCGTACGAGGAACGCGGCACGACGACCGCGTCCGTCCTCTTCTGCCGCCAGGTCGGCCAGAGCGTCGGCGCGGCCCTGTTCGGCGCGATCGCCAACGGCGTCCTCGCCGCCCGCCTGGGCGCCGGCACCGACCTGGACGGCCTCGCGTACGCCCTGGACCACGCCGACGACACCCTCCGCCGCGCGGTCGACGCGGCCGTCGACCACGTCTACCTGGGCGCGGCGGGCGCCGCGGCCCTCGCCCTGCTGGTCCTGCTGACCCTGGCCCCGCGCCGTTTCCCCGTGCTGAAGGAACATCAGGAACACGAGGAATCCCGGGACGGGACTCAACCGGCCTGAGACACGTCACCCTCCTCGGGCCCCTCGGGCTCCTCCGACTCCAGCGTGTCCGTGCCGTCCGGCTCGGGCGTGTCCGTGCCGTCGTCCGGGGCGGGGCCGCGGCCCGTCAGGGTCGCGAGGGAGGTGCGGATGTGCTCCAGTTGCGCGTGGATCGCCTCGCGCGCCTCCGCGTGTTCCCGCAGCACGCGCTCCGTCGCCCGCTCGATCTGTTCGCACTGCGACCGGGCCTCCACCAGGAGCTCCGCCGCCTTGGCCTCCGCGTCCTCCTGGCCGTGGCGAGCCTTCTTCTCCGTCCTCGCGAGGGCGCGTTCGGCCTCCGCCAGGCGGAACCGCGCGGCGGCGACGAGCTCCTTGTTGCGGGCGTCCAGTTCGGCCGCGCGGGCCGTCGCCGCCCGCTCGGCCTCCTCCCGTCGCGCCGCCTGTTCCGCGCGCTGGGCGTCCAGGAGCGCCGCCGCCCTGCGGGCCGTGGCCTCGAAGTCCTCCCGCGCGCTCGCCCGCTGCTCCTCCGCCGCGCGCCGGGCCTCCGTCCGCGTCACCTCGGCCGCGTCGAGGATCGCGGCGAGGGCCGCGGTGGCGTCGGACTCCGCCCGCGCCCGCACCTCGTCCGCGTACGCCCGCGCCGCCTCGGCCGCCGACCGGCCCGCCTCCTCCGCCTCCGCCACAAGGGACTGCGCCTCCGCCTCCGCGGCGCGTACGAGACTCTCGTCCTCGGCCTTCGCGAGCTCGAGCATCTTGCGCGCCCGGTCGCCCAGCGACGCGAACCGCTGCGGCTCCAGCGCCTCGACCTCCGCCCGCAGCCGGACCGCATCCGCCTCCATGTCCTTCGCGAGAACCGTCAGCCGGGCCGCCCGCTCCCAGGCGGCGTCCCGTGCGGCGGAGAGCGCGGCGAGATGACGGTCGACCTGCCTGGGGCGGTAGCCGCGCCCGCGTACGACGGCGAAACCCATCCCTGACGACCCTTCCGTAGCATCCGAAATGTCTCAAATGCCAGGATGCGCCATCAGGCATGACAAAAGGCGCCCGACGTGTAGTCCACATCGGGCGCCTTTCGTCACATTCGGCCTAAAGCAGTCCGTCCCACATCTGCTCCAGGAGCACCGACCACCAGTTCTCCGGCGACGCAAGCGCCGCCGGGTCCAGCATCGCCAACTGGGCCTGGAAGTCGACCGTCCAGCGGCCCGCCTGCTCCGGGTTGAGCCCGAACCGCAGCCGCCACATCCGCCCGAGCAGCGCCATCGACCGGGTGAACTCCGGCAGCCCGCTGTTCACGAACTGCGGCGGCACCGGCGCACCCCCCGGACCCGCCTCGACCGGTACGGCGACGATGTGCGCGGTCCCGTACTGGACGCAGATCGCCCGCCCGAAGTCCGAGCCGATCACCAGGTACGAACCCGCGTCCGACGCCGGCTGGACCTGACGCTGCGCCGCGAGTTCGGCCAGCGTCGGCACCACCGGCTGGGCCGGCTGCGCCCAGAAGAACGGACCGAAGTCGGCCGGCAGACCCGCCCATACGAGGGTCAGCGCGACGATCTCCGGCACGCCCTGACGGGACACGGCCCGCTGGTCGAACCGGCAGATACCCGGCCCGAAGGCACCGGCCATCTCCTGCGCGATCCCCTCCGGGGGGATCGGCGGGGCGGGCTGCACCGGCGGCAGCGGGGCGCGCACCGGCGCCGGGCGGGCCGGACCGTCCGCGACCTGGTGCAACTCGCCCTGGTGGGTGAGGAGTTGCCGCATGCCCTGCTGACGGCCCGCGTGATCCTTGCCGTACGGCGCGATGTTGGTGATCCGCGCCTGCGGCCAGGTCTCCCGGATCATCCGGGCGCAGTAACCGCCCGGCAGCTCGCAGGACTCCAACTCCGTGTGCAGTTCGAGCACTTGCTGCGGCGGCACGTTCATGGCGCGCAGCTCGTGCAGGATCTGCCACTCGGGGTGCGGGGTGCCGGGGGCGGACCGCCGGATGATCTGCGCCTCGGAACCGTCGGGCGCGCGGTAGCGCAGCACGGCCTGGTAGCCGGGGCCGACGGTCGGCACCCCGGCCGGGGGCTGCTGCGGGTACCCGTACGCGGGCGGGGCGCCCGCCGGGGTCCCCGGCGCGGACGGCGGCGGCACCGGCGGAGCGCCCAGACCGCCCGGACCGGGCTGCGCGAGCATCGTCGCGGCGTGGTGCACCCCACCGGGCGGGGTCCCCGGAGCACCCGGAGCACCGGGGGGTCCGGGCGGGGCGATGCCGCCGGGCCCGGGGTGGGCCAGCATGGTCGCCGCGTGCGCGACACCGGCACCGTCGGAACCACCGGGAATCCCCGGCGGCGCGGGCGGAGGCGGCGGCGAACCGGGCCCGCCCTGGCTCGGGTGCGCGAGCATGGTCGCGGCCTGGTGCACGGGCTGCGGAGGCGTCGGCGGCCCGGGAGGCTGAGGCCCGTCGGGCCCGAGCTGCGACACGAGCTGCGTCGGTACGTACCCCCCTGCAGGCACCCCGGGAACCCCCGGCGCCTGCGGCGGAGGCGGAGGATTCCCCCCACTCCCCCGCGCCCCGCGCGGAGGCAACACGGCCTTACTGGTCGCCGCATCCGCGATATCCCCAGCCCCAGGCGCCCGGGGCGAGGAGGGCACGCCGGGAGCGCCGGGCACCGGAGGAACACTCGGGCCACCAGCGGCGCCGGAAGCACCGGGGGCCGGAGGAACACCGGGGCCACCGGGCGCACCGGGAGCACCGGGGGCCGGAGGAACACCGGGGCCACCGGGCGCACCGGGAGCACCGGGGGCCGGAGGAACACCGGGGCCACCGGGAGCACCGGGAGCCGCAGGACCGGAAAGGCCACCGGCTCCGCCGGATCCGACCGGCGCAGGACCACCGATCGAGCCCGGACCGCCAGGGACCGAGACCCCACCGGGTACACCCGGAGCCGGAGGCACACCCGGCACTCCGGGGGCACCGAGGCCCCCGGGGGCACCGGGAGCCGCAGGCGCAGCGGAACCGCCAGCGGACGCCAGACCACCCGGGGCGCCCGGGGCAGCCGGGTTGCCGTGCGAGCCGGGAGCCGCAGGCGCACCGGAACCGCCGGCGGACGCCGGACCACCCGACGAGAACGGGCCACCGGACGCAGCCGAACCACCCGGGCCACCCGGGGCACCGGGAGCCGCAGGCGCAGCGGAACCGCCGGCGGACGCCGAACCACCGGGGCCACCCGGAGCCGGAGGCACTCCAGGGCCACCCGGGGCGCCGGACGCGCCCAGGCTGCCCTGGGCCGCAGGATCAGACGGGCTGCCCGGCGGGAACGGGCCGTCGGACGGCGCCGCGCCGCCCGACGGGAACGAACCACCGGACGACGCCGGGCCGCGGGGCGGGAACGGGTCGAGGGCGCCGGGTGGCGGCGGGGCGTTCGGGTCGAGGGCCTGGGCGATCGCCGTCGGCGGGAGCGCGCTGCCGCCCGACATCAGGGCCGTCGGGGCGTCCGCGCCCACCACCGGAGGCGGCGTGTCGTCGTCGTCCGCACCCGACAGGGGCGGAGCGAAGACCGTCGCCGGCAACGGTACGGAACCGTCCGCACCGCCCGAGCTCGCGTTCGCGTCCGCCCACGGGCTGCTCGGCGGCGCCTCCGCCGGGACGCCGTCCGAGGCCGTCGGCTCGTAGTCCACCGGCCGCCCCGCTGAGGCACCCGGCGACCCGGCACCCGCCGAAGCCACCGCACCCGACGGCTCGGGCGACGGCGAACCGCCGTGCGTCACCTCCGGCGCCGACGAACTACCGCCCGCCTGCGACGCGTTCGGCCCCTTCGGCGCCAGCCCCAGCTTGTCCGCCGCGTCCTGCAGCCACTCCGGAGGGCTCAGCAGGAACGACGTCGCGTTCAGGTCCACCCGCTCCGGAGGCGCCGGCGCCGACGAACCCGCGTCGTCCGCGACCGCCCCGTACTCCTCCTCGTACCGCCGGATCACCTCACCGATCCCCAGCCCCGGCCACAGCGTCGCCTCGCCGCTGTCCCGGGCGATGACCAGCCGCTGGTGGCCGCCGTCCGAGACCGGACCGCCCTCGCGGTCCTCCGCCCAGACCACGAAGCCCAGCCCGAACTCCCGTACCCGCACCTCCCGGTGCTGGTACGCCGGCACATCACCGTTGATCCATTCCTCGGCGCGCTCCTGCGCCTGCGCGAACGTCACCACAGCCAGTTCACTCCCCCACCGGGACCACGGGCACAGCGCGCGCGAAGCCGCCGTCCACCATCAGGTTCGCCACCGTCTCCAGCTCCGGCGGATTGCCGGCCAGCCGTCGCAGAAACGCGTCGAAGTCCTCACCGCACGGAAGCAACAACCGCTCCACACGCTCGTTCACGCTCCACCGGCCGGCGGCCTCACCGGCGTCCCGCACGTCGTCGTACGCGCAGAACCACACCGTCCCGATCCGCTCGCCCTTCACCTTCACCGCCAGGATCCCGCCCTGGACGAACGCGACGCCCAGATAGTCCTTGGTCAGATGGTCGCGCAGGCACTTGTTGACGTAGACGAGGTCGTTGACCCCCGCCTCCTCGCGCACCGTGAAGAACGGCTGGTCCACCAGCAGACCCAGTTCGGCGTCCAGCGCCGCACCCACCGGCGCACAACCGCCCGCCGCCTTCAGGAAGGAGCGGTACGCGCCCGGCAGGCGGTACCCCAGATCCTCCTCCACACCGAGCAGTTGCTGCTCCGTCACCGACACCAGGCCCTTGGGCAGCCCGAAATGAGCCGGCCGGGTCTCCTGGAGCGGGCGCGTACCGCGCTTGGAGTGATCGACGGCGGCCGTCGCAACCCCGCCGTGGTGGCGCAGCAACGCCTTCACCTCGACCGGTACCAGCTCCATCCGCCGGCTGCCCGCCACGTGGTGCCAGGTCCAGCCGTGCGGGGTCGCCACCGCCGGAATCGTGTCCCACAGCTCGTGACCGGTCGCGGCGAGCGCCGCGTTCGCCGACACGTAGTCCGTCAGCCGCAGCTCGTCGACGCCGAAGCCCTCGGGCGGATCGGCGATCTCCGCCGCCGCCCGGGCGTACGGCGAGAAGTCCGGATAGCCGTGTTCGTCCACCCGCACCCCTCTGGGGTGCCGGGAGGCCCGGACCGGGTCCGGGAAGTGCACGACCTGCCCGGCGTAAGCCGCGTTCGGTGGCGCGGCGTGCTGCCCGAGCCGACCTGTCGTCATGGCGGTTGCCCCCTGCGCTGGCTGCTGGCTGATTCCGCACAGCCTATGCGGTGCCACAAGTCCACGACCCGGCCCGATGCCCCCACGACCACAGCCCGTGACCAACTGTCACGAGCGGATGACACACCGGCGATAGTTACGACACACCGACGACCCGTTTGAGTACCCCGCTTCCACATGAGGCGTCCCATTTGGCACTCTGTTCCAGCAACTCGGGGGATTGCAGGAGGGGAAGACACGCACGATGTACGCAGCACCGACGCCCACGCAGGGTGACCCACGCCTCAACTGGAGCAGCACCGAGTCCACCCGCGCCCCGTTACTGCGCTTCCGCCGCGACGGCATCCTCCCCACCGTCGGCGCCGCACTCTCCGTACGGGGCGAAACCCTCACCTGCACCGCCGGCCGCGGCGACCAGCCGCCCGCCCTGCATCCACTCGTCCAGGACTTTCTGGACACCCTCACCAGCGGGCAGCGCGAACGGTTCACCGGACGCTGCCCCGAGGCGATCCTGCTCTCCCGCCACCTGACCGCCACCGAGACCGGCCGCTCCAAGCGCGCCCAGCGCAAGCCGCTCACCCCCGGCGAGGCGCGCCGCTCGCTCAAGCACGCCAAGCTGACCGCGCGGCGCATCCGGGAGGACGGCGACCCGCTGCACGGAAGCTACGCCGCCCCCTGCCGCTCCTGTACGGCGATGCTCGCGCACTTCGGTGTGCGCACCGTCGACCCCACCTCGACTGTCGAGAACGGCTGACCGCACCTTCATGCCCGACCACCTGAGCACCACCCGATTCCCGGTCAACGTCGACGCCGCCCTCCGCGAGGCGGGATGGCAGCCGGGCCGCTGGGACATCAAACTCGCCGAACAGTGGGCCGACGCCCTGCGCGCCCACGTCTCACCCGGCGGCCACCGGCACAGCGTCTTCCCGGCGGCCGTCGAGGCATGGGCCGAATTCGGCGGCCTGCACGTCGCCGCCCCCGGCACGGGCCGCCAGATCGCCCCGGCCACCCTCCGCTTCGACCCCCTGGCCGGCCTCCACCTGGCCCGCACCCTGTCCGACCTCGGACGCGCGCTCGACACGGAGATCTCTCCCCTGGGCGAGGAGGGCGAGCACCAGGCGGTCCTCGCGATCGACATGGAGGGCCGGGTCTACAGCCTGGACCACACGGGCGACTGGTTCCTGGGCCGGGACATCGACGCGGCACTGTCGACGCTGATCACGGGCGCGCAGCCGACGAGACTGGTGACGGGCTAGACGCGGGCGCGCGGGGATTGGATCCAAAATTCGGGACCCAACATCCAGGATCCAATGCGCTGGATCCAATGGCTCCAGGACATTGGATCCAACATCCGATCTACGCCGCCCGCTCCCCCACCGGCAGCACCGCCGACACCCGGAACCCGCCCCCATCCGTCGGACCCGACACGAACACACCGCCCAGCCGCGTCACCCGCTCCCGCATGCCGACCAGACCGTTGCCCCCGCTCGGCAAGTGCGCATCGGCGGCCTCCGCGTCCGACGGCCCGTTCTCGACCTGCATCGCGACCTCCGCCTCCCGATGGGCCAGCCGGACGACGACCTTCGCCCCCGCCGCATGCTTGTGCACGTTCGTCAGCGCCTCCTGGACCACCCGATACGCGGTCCGCTCGACCTCCGCCCCGTACACCCGTGCCTCACCGAGCACCAGCAGCTCGACGACCACACCCGCCTGGCGCGACTGCTCGACCAACTCCTCCAACGCGTCCAGACACGGCCCGTCCTCCGAGGCAGCCTCGGCCGCGGCAGCCGCCGCCCGGCCGACCGCCGCCAACGGAACGGGAGAAGTGGGAGAGGCCGGAGACGAGACCGCACCCTCCCGCAGCACGCCCAGCATCTCGCGCAGCTCCGTCAGCGCCTGCCGCCCCATGTCACCGACCAGCGCCGCGTTCTTCACAGCCTTCTGCGGATCCTTCAACGCCACCGCCTGCAACGCCGCCGCATGCACCACCATCAACGACACCCGATGCGCGACCACGTCGTGCATCTCCCGCGCGATCCGCGTCCGCTCCTCCTGCCGCGCCCACTGCGCCCGCTGCTCCGCCCGATCCGCGAGCAACGACAGCTCCTGCTCCAGGCTGTCGGCCCGCTCCCGCAGACTCTCCATGAGCCGCCGCCGCGCCCCTATGTAGAGGCCGAACAGAACGGGAGGCGCGTTGAGACCCAGCGTCAAGATCACCGAGACGACCGGGACGTACCAGCCACTGGGGTCGAAATCCCGCTGATCCACATCGGCCTGCGCGACGTCCTGACGCACCCGCACCACGGTCACGACGAAGACGGCGACCGTCGACATCCCCGCGAGCGCGGCCGTGATCCGGCGGGGCACCTCGGAGGCGGCGAGCGTGTACAGCCCGACGATCCCCATCAGATAGCCCATCTCGGCGGGCGTCACGGCGATCGACACGAGCACGACGGCGATCGGCCACCGGCGTCGCACGAGCAGCACCGAGCCGACGATCAGCCCGAACAGCACCCCGACGGGCACCGGCAGCCCCGCCTTGTCGGCGAAGCCGACGCCTTCCAATCCGCACTCAAGGGCGGACACGCCGGCCAGCCCGATGTCGAGTACCGCACTACGCCGTCTCCCCCACCACCACCGGCCACGGGGCGTGATGCCCGCAGCGTCCTGGTGTGCCCCCGTTGTGGTCATGCCCACCAGCGTACGGGCGGGGGCCAGCCATTTTCGGAAGAGCGCCGAACGCACGAGCGCGGCACGCAACCAGCGGCACACAACCAAGAGCGCGGATCTCTACCGTCGCATGGAGGGGGCTTGGTACGGCATAGTGTTGGGTGCCGATCCGACGGCCTGACCCCATGTCCGGTTTAGTCGGTTATTTTCCCCCGTGGTGTAATTGGCAGCACTGAGGCTTTTGGTGCCTTATGTCCGGGTTCGAGTCCTGGCGGGGGAGCCATGCTCGGTTCGGGTCCTGACCTCGCGGTCGGGACCCGCACTCATGTCCGCCCCAAAACCCCCCGGTATCCTGCGGGTGTCCACCACTCGAAGCCGAAGGGCATTCCCGTGAGCGCCAACCGCCCGGCCGCCGTCGTCGTCCTCGCAGCGGGTGAGGGCACCCGCATGAAGTCGAAGACCCCCAAGGTCCTGCACGAAATCGCCGGACGTTCCCTCGTCGGGCACGTCGTGTCCGCCGCGCGTGAGCTGGAGCCCGAGCACCTCGTCGTGGTCGTCGGGCACGCCCGCGAGCAGGTCACCGCGCACCTCGAGGCGCACTACGCCGGTACGCGCACCGCCGTCCAGTACGAGCAGAACGGCACCGGTCACGCCGTCCGTATGGGCCTCGAAGAGCTGGGGCAGGCCCCCGACGGCACCGTCGTCGTCGTGTGTGGCGACACCCCGCTGCTCTCCGGGGAGACCCTGAAGGCCCTGGCCGGTACGCACGCGGCCGACGGCAACGCCGTCACCGTACTGACCGCCGAGGTTCCGGACTCCACCGGCTACGGGCGCATCGTCCGGGACGCCGCGACCGGTGCCGTCACCGCGATCGTGGAGCACAAGGACGCCTCGGACGAGCAGCGTGCCATCAAGGAGATCAACTCCGGGGTGTTCGCGTTCGACGGGCGGCTGCTCGCCGATGCGCTCGGCAAGGTCCGGACGGACAACAGCCAGGGTGAGGAGTACCTCACCGATGTGCTGTCGATCCTCCGTGAGGCCGGTCACCGGGTGGGTGCGTCCGTCGCCGGTGATCACCGCGAGATCCTGGGGATCAACAACCGGGTGCAGCTCGCGGAGGCCCGTGCGCTGCTGAACCAGCGCCTCCTCGAGCGGGCGATGACCGCCGGTGTGACCGTGGTCGATCCGTCGTCGGTGTTCGTCGACGTGACGGTGACGTTCGAGCGGGACGCCGTCATTCACCCCGGTACGCAGCTGCTGGGCGCCACGCACATCGGTGAGGACGCCGAGGTCGGTCCGAACACGCGCCTGAAGGACACGACGGTCGGCAAGGGTGCCCGGGTCGACAACACGGTCGCCGACTCGGCCGTGATCGGCGAGAGCGCCTCCGTGGGGCCGTTCGCGTATCTCCGTCCGGGGACGCGGCTCGGGCTGAAGGCGAAGGCCGGTACGTACGTCGAGATGAAGAACGCGACGATCGGCGAGGGCACGAAGGTCCCGCACCTGTCCTATGTGGGCGATGCCACTATCGGCGAGTACACGAACATCGGCGCGGCGAGTGTGTTCGTGAACTACGACGGTGAGGCGAAGCACCACACGACGATCGGGTCTCACTGCCGGACCGGGTCGGACAACATGTTTGTGGCACCCATCACGATCGGGGACGGTGCGTACACCGCTGCCGGGTCTGTGATCACCAAGGACGTGCCGGCCGGTGCGCTCGCTGTCGCCCGTGGCCAGCAGCGGAATATCGAGGGTTGGGTTGCCCGGAAGCGGCCTGGCAGCGCTGCCGCGCAGGCCGCTCAGGTGGCCGGCGAGGGGCCTGTCGGCGAAAGCTGACCGGAAACAGGTGCGTCGAACTCGGCGTACCGTGATACGTGCACACAAATTCGGCTGGCTCGCACACGCGCACGGGAGCGCGGGATTCGCGGCCAGGGAACACGTCTGAGGAGACAGTGCTGTGACCGGGATCAAGACGACCGGCGAGAAGAAGCTGATGCTCTTCTCCGGCCGCGCCCACCCCGAGCTGGCCGAGGAGGTCGCGCACCAGCTGGGTGTCGGCCTCGTGCCGACGAAGGCCTTCGACTTCGCGAACGGTGAGATCTACGTCCGTTTCCAGGAGTCGGCTCGTGGCGCGGACTGCTTCCTGATCCAGAGCCACACGGCTCCGATCAACAAGTGGATCATGGAGCAGCTGATCATGATCGATGCTCTGAAGCGGGCTTCCGCTCGGAGCATCACCGTGATCATCCCGTCGTACGGCTATGCCCGTCAGGACAAGAAGCACCGTGGGCGTGAGCCGATCTCGGCCCGCCTGGTCGCCGATCTGATGGCGACCGCGGGTGCGGACCGCATCCTCACGGTCGACCTGCACACCGACCAGATCCAGGGCTTCTTCGACGGCCCGGTGGACCACCTGTCGGCTCTCCCCGTCCTCGCGGACTACGTGGGCAGCAAGGTCGACCGTTCGAAGCTGACGATCGTGTCTCCGGACGCCGGCCGTGTGCGGGTGGCGGACCGCTGGTGCGACCGTCTGGACGCGCCGCTGGCGATCGTCCACAAGCGCCGTGACAAGGACGTCGCCAACCAGGTGACGGTCCACGAGGTCGTCGGCGACGTGAAGGGCCGGGTCTGCGTCCTGGTCGACGACATGGTGGACACCGGTGGCACGATCTGCGCCGCGGCCGACGCGCTCTTCGCGCACGGCGCCGAGGACGTCATCGTGACGGCCACGCACGGCATCCTCTCGGGGCCGGCCGCCGACCGTCTGAAGAACTCCAAGGTGAGCGAGTTCGTCTTCACGGACACGCTCCCGGTGCCGGGTTCTCTGGAGCTCGACAAGATCACGGTGCTGTCGATCGCTCCGACGATCGCGCGCGCCGTGCGCGAGGTGTTCGAGGACGGCTCGGTGACGAGCCTCTTCGAGGAGCAGTAAGCACACCCGTACTGCTTCGTACGTACGAGAAAGGGCCGCTTCCCCCTCGGGGAGGCGGCCCTTTTCGGTCGTCTAGGACGGGCGGGCGATCTCGAACGGGGGTGAGGTCCAGGTCTCGGTGTCGTCGGGGGTGCCGAGCGCCTTGACGACGGTGAGTCTCAGTACGTACTCCCCGTTGGGCACGGTGAACGTCCGGTTTCCTCTCTTCGTCTCGCCGTTGAAGGGGAAGAAGTAGAAGTCCGTGGACCTGGCGTTGCGCCGGAAGTACGGGATGTCGAAGGCCGTGTGCCAGGGGCGGCCGGTCTCGGCCTCGAAGACCTCGATGCGCAGGCTGCGTACGGGGTGGTCGAAGTGGGCGAGGACGTACGGGACGTTGTTCTCGTCGGTCATGGAGAAGGTCGAGGAGGCCGGCGGCACCTTCTGGAAGTCGTCCCCGGTCAATCGTGCGAGCCAGGGGTACCCGGCGGGCGTCGGGGTCAGGACCGGGATGGACTGGTAGTCGCCCTTGAAGCCGGTGTAGGGGACGCGGTATACCTCGGCGGGTTCCTGGGTGTCGGTCAGGGTGAGGTAGCCGCCGTAGACTCCCCGGTCCGCGAGCGCCGCGGGTGCGGTGATGGTGGCGGTGACGGTCGCGGTTCCGCCGCCGGGCACGGTCACCTGGGTGACGGGGTTTCCGCCTGAGGTGAAGGCGACGGTGGCCGGTGCGTCGTGTTGCGTGACGTCGAAGGTGTTCGGTCCGGTGGCCCGTGCGGGTGCGTGGGTGAGCTGGTACGTCCTTGGCCCGTTGTCGGTGTTCCGGATCGTGAGGTTCCGGGTCGCCGGGCCCGCCTGGCTTTCGCCGAGCGAGAGCTTGCTGGGTTCGACTCTCGCCTTTGCGGCGATAGCGCCGGGGATGTCGAGCATGCCGCCGCCTTGGCGGTGGACGTTGTCGAGGGCGCCGGGGTCGCCGGACGGAGGCTTCGGGTCGGCGGTGTTCTGGAAGAGCGTGCGTACGTCGCCGGCGCGTGTGTCGGGCTTGGCCTGCAGGAGCAGGGCGACCGCGCCGGCGACGTGCGGGGCTGACATGGAGGTGCCGCTGAGGGTGGCGTAGCTGCCCTGTTCGACGGGGAAGGTGGAGCGGATGAAGCCGCCGGGGGCGCCGAGGTCGGGCTTGAGGGTGAGGTCGGGACTGGGGCCGTAGGAGCTGAAGGACGAGATCTGATTGCCCGTGGCGTTCGGGAAGGACTCGATGTCCGCGGTCCAGGTCATGGTGACCGGTCCGCCGGCCAGCCGGCCGTCGATCAGGACGCCATCGGTGTCGGAGACGGTGACGACAGAGATGGTGACGGCGGGTGTACCCCTGAGGGCCGCGCCGAACCGTCCTGGCTGGTTGTTGTAGATCACGACACCGGCCGCTCCGGCGAGTTCGGCGTTCCTGGCCTTGTCGTAGAAAAGGCAGGTGCCGCGGCGGATGAGGGCGACCTGGCCGGTGAGGCTGCCGGCCGGCAGGGGGTTGCAGGCGTCGGCGGTCGAGGTGGGTGTGCCGGTGCGGGCCATGGGGAAGCTGCCGCTGGTGGGGGGTGCGGGTGCTCCTTGGGCTGCCGTGTATCCGATCTTCGTGCCGTCCGGGGTGATCGTGAACACCGGCAGGTTGGAGTGGGTGTTGTCGAAGGAGGCGACGCCGATCGCCCGGTTGGCGACGCCCGGGGCGCTGCTGGAGTAGAGGCCGTCCTGGCCGCTGTTCCCGATGGACGCGATGACCGGGATGCCCCTGCCGACGAGTCGGTCGGCGCCTTGGGCGGTGGGGTACTGCGGCCAGGCGAAGGCGGCGCCGATGGACATGTTGACGACGTCCACCTGATCGGCGAGGGCCCGTTCCATGGCCTGGAGCATGATGTCGGCGGTCGTCTGCCCCTCGCATCCGAAGACCTTGTACGCGGTGAACGCGACGCCGGGCGCGACGCCGGTGACCTGGCCGTTCGCGCCGACGATGCCGGCGACGTGGGTGCCGTGCCCGTCACAGTCGTCCGGGTTCGTGTCGGGGACCGGGGGCGTCTCTTCGCCGGTGAAGTCGTCGCCGACGAAGTCGTGGCCGCCGACGACGCGGCAGCCGGGGCCGGGTTCCTCGCACTCGCCGAGGTCGGGGTGTTCGTAGTCGATGCCGGTGTCGATGACTCCGACCGTGATGCCGGTGCCGGTGAGTCCGTGTTCGTCCTGTGCGACGTCGGCCCCGGTCATGGCGATGGCGGTGGCGAGCTGGGGGTCGGCGACGTCTTCCCTCGGGGGGAGCGCGATGGTGTCGACGGGGTAGACCGCCCTCACGCCGGGCACCTGTGTCAGTGCGTCGAGCTGCGTGGCGGCGAGCCTGATCGAGAGCCCGTTCCAGAGGGTGTCGAAGGCGCGGCGCTCGCTGAACTCCAGGCCTCTCCTGCGTGCCTCCGCACGGAACGCGGCCTTCTCACGCCGGGTGGTGTTGATGCTGGTGCCGTCCGTCGTCGGCGGGCTCTGGAGTTCTACGAACCACAGGTCCGGGTTCTCCGCGGCCGACCTGGGCACGCTGGGCCCCTCCTGCGCGGACGCGGCGGGTGCGGCGAGTATCACCACCGCGGCCGAGAAGAGCGCGAGCGCGCGAACCGTGTGGCCAGTTCTCCTGAGCATGTCTCCTCCGTCGCGTGGTGGCGTCCCGTCGACGCCCGCGACATTGGTTCTCCCTGGACCGCCCGGATTTAACGCATTGTCATCCTTTATGCCGCCCTTATGACGCACGAGATGCCGCCGGCGGGAGGACCCCGACGGGGGGCTCGGGGCAGTGATCGGCAGTGATCCAATTGGGTGGCGGGGCCGGGGGCGGTTAGACTGTCGTAGTTGCTCGGCGAGGGAGGCCGTACCCGGTGTGGTGCGGCGGTCCGTTATCGACGCGCTCTTCGTAGCAGGCCATCGCCAGTCGTGGCCGGGTGACAGTCACATTCGTCACCATCTACGAGGAGTGCACATGTCCGAGGTGAAGCTCGCCACCGAGACCCGTACCGAGTTCGGCAAGGGTGCGGCGCGCCGCGTCCGCCGCGAGGGCAGGGTCCCCGGCGTTCTCTACGGTCACGGCACCGAGCCGGTCCACATCACGCTGCCGGGCCACGAGCTGCTGCTCGCCCTGCGCACCCCGAACGTCCTGCTCGAGCTCGAGCTCGAGGGCAAGAACGAGCTGGCGATCCCGAAGGCCGTGCAGCGCGACCCGCTGAAGGGCTTCCTGGAGCACGTCGACCTGCTTCTCGTGAAGCGCGGCGAGAAGGTCACCGTCGAGGTCGTCATCGAGACCGAGGGTGAGCTTGCCCCGGGCAGCTTCCTGGTGGAGCACGTGCTGAACACGCTCTCCGTCGAGGCCGAGGCCACCCACATCCCCGAGTCCGTCACGGTCTCCATCGAGGGCCTGGAGGCCGGCGCCTCCATCCTCGCCAAGGACATCGCGCTGCCGAAGGGCACCACCCTGGTGACCGACGAGGACGCCGTCGCCATCCAGATCCTGGCCGCGCAGGCCGAGGAGCCGGCTGCCGAGGCCGCCGAGGGCGAGGCCGCCGAGGGCGCCGAGGCCTGAGCCGTAGGCTCTGCCTGACGTGACGGGGTGATGGGCCGTGCGGCCCGTCACCCCGTTTCTTCTGTACACATACGAGGGAGACGACGCAGATGACGGACGACGCCAACGCCCCCTGGCTGATCGTCGGCCTCGGCAACCCCGGGCCCGAGTACGCGGCCAACCGCCACAACGTCGGTTTCATGGTCGTGGACCTGCTCGCCGAGCGCATCGGCGGGAAGTTCAAGCGGGCGCAGAAGGCGCAGGCGCAGGTCGTGGAGGGCCGGATGGGTCCGCCGGGGCCGGCGAACCGGCGGGTGATCCTCGCGAAGCCGATGTCGTACATGAACCTGTCGGGTGGTCCGGTGACGGCGTTGCGCGACTTCTACAAGGTGCCGACGGCGCATATCGTGGCGATCCATGACGAGTTGGACATCGACTACGGCGTGCTGCGGCTGAAGATCGGCGGCGGGGACAACGGCCACAACGGTCTGAAGTCGATGACGAAGGCGATGGGCGCGGACTATCACCGGGTGCGGTTCGGTATCGGCCGTCCGCCGGGGCGGATGCAGGTGGCGGACTTCGTCCTGAAGGACTTCTCCTCGGCGGAGCGCAAGGAGCTCGACTACTTCGTTGACCGGGCGGCGGACTCTGTTGAGTGCCTGGTGGCGGAGGGTCTGGAGCGCGCGCAGTCCGCGTACAACTCCTGAGGGTGGCCCGTTCGCCGTACGACTGTACGATCGCGGGTCATGACGCACGCCCGTAACGCCGCCATGGCCCTCGTCGTCCTGCTGCTCCTCGTCGCGGGGGCCTGGTCGTCCTGGGGCACGGCGCAGCACGTCCTGCTCCCCAAGGGCCGTGAGCACGGCACGTTGATGGTGACCGGCTGCAACGAGGAGACGTGCAGCGGCCGTTATGTCCCGGACGGTCCGCCGTCGCCGCACACCACCCTGACCATCGCGCACTCGGTCGCGGCGGCGAAGGGGCAGACACTGCCGGTGGTCGTGAAGCCCGGGACGAGCGAGGCGGTGCGTACGGGGTGGGGCGGCGGTCTGCATGCCTGGCTGCCGCTGGGCGGGGCGCTGCTGCTGGCGGCGCCGCTCGTCGGGGGCGGGCTGCGGCTGACGCGGACGGCGTGGTCGATGGCCGGTGTGGGTGGGGTGTTGCTGGTGGGGGCGTTCTTCGCGCTCTGATTGTTATGCCCCTTGGGTTAAGGGTGACTTAAAGGTACGGCTAGGCTGCTCCCCGCCACCTCCCACGGCAACCCTCTTCTCCCAGATGGACGACTGCAGATGCGACGATCCCTCATCCCCGCCGGCGCGCTGGTCGCGGCCATGGCGACCTCTCTGGTGCTGGCCCCGGCGGCTTCGGCCACGGACGGCGACCCGACCCACCCCACGCTGCGTCAGACGCTCCCGCGTACGGCGACGGACGAGGGTGCTCCGCAGAAGGGCTTCGGCAACTGCGCCGACATCCCCGCGAACATGGACGGCTGGCACTTCGTGCTGCCGGGCAACGACGGTCACTGGGCCAAGCTGACGGTGACCTTCGAGCCGGGCGGCACGCAGACCATCACGACGTTCGGTCCGCCTTCCGACAAGCACGCCTACGTGGCTTCGCAGCCGGGTGCCAAGCTCGTCTCGATCGACGCCGAGATCACGGGCAGCGTCCAGCACGACAAGTTCAACCTCTCGCACACCTGCCCCGCTTCGGAGAAGCCGAAGCCGACGCCGTCGACCGGCACCCCCTCGGTCACCCCGAGCACGTCGGTGTCCGGCACCCCGGGCGCCTCCGAGACGCCGGGCACCACGCCGTCCGCCACGGACTCCGCCGCGGCCGGTGCGACCCCGTCCGCCTCGGCGAGCAACGGCACCGGCACCGGTGACCTGGCCGAGACCGGTTCCAGCGCCCCCGTCGGCATCATCGCCGCCGTCGCCGTCGCCCTCGCGGGTGCCGGTGCGTTCATGGTGACGCGCCGCCGCAAGGCCCAGCAGCACTGAACCCCGTAACGCCAAGTGCCCCCGCCGGAAGTGATTCCGGCGGGGGCACTGTCGTATGGGGGTGGCGTCAGCCGGTGTTGCGCAGGCCCGCCGCCACGCCGTTCACCGTGAGCAGCAGCGCCCGGGCGAGCAGCGGGTCCTGGTCCTCGCCGCGTTCGGCGGCGGCGCGCTGGCGGGCGAGGAGGGCCACCTGGAGGTAGGAGATCGGGTCCAGGTAGGCGTCGCGGATGGCGAAGGTCTGCTGGAGCACGGGGTTGGAGTCCAGGAGCTTCTGGCCGCCCGTCACCTTCAGGACCTCGGCGACGGTGAGTTCGTGCTCCTCCTCGATGGTGGCGAAGACGTGCTTGAGCTCGTCAGGCACCAGCGTGTCGACGTAGTGGCGGGCGATCCGCAGGTCCGTCTTCGCGAGCGTCATCTCGACGTTGGCGAGGAAGTTGCGGAAGAAGTGCCAGCGCTCGTACATCTCGCCGAGTACGGCGTCCAGACCTGCCTCGCGCAGCGCCTTCAGGCCGGAGCCGACGCCGTACCAGCCGGGGACGATCTGCCGGGACTGCGTCCAGCCGAACACCCATGGGATGGCGCGCAGTCCGTCCAGGCCCGCGCCGGAGTCGGGGCGGCGCGAGGGCCGGGAGCCGAGGTGCAGGTCCGCGAGCTGGTCGACCGGGGTCGCCGCGAAGAAGTACGACGGCAGGTCGGGGTCCTCGACCAGGCGCCGGTACGCGGTGTGGGCGGCCTCGGAGACGGTGTCCATGGCCGCGTCCCAGCGGGCGAGGGCGTCGTCGGACTGGCGGGGCGCGGTGTGCAGGGCGGAGGCCTGGAGGGTGGCCGCGACCGTCAGTTCCAGGTTCTCCCGCGCCAGGGACGGGATGAGGTACTTGTCGGAGATGACCTCGCCCTGCTCGGTCACCTTGATCTCGCCCTCCAGGGTGCCCCAGGGCTGGGCGAGGATCGCGTCGTGCGAGGGGCCGCCGCCGCGGCCGACGGTGCCGCCGCGGCCGTGGAAGAGCCGGAGCCGTACGCCGTACCGGTGGGCGACGTCGCGCAGGCGGCGCTGGGCACGGTGGATCTCCCACTGCGAGGTGGTGATGCCGCCGAACTTGGAGGAGTCGGAGTAGCCGAGCATGACCTCCTGGACGTCGCCGCGGAGCGAGACGAGCCGGCGGTAGGAGGGGTCGGCCAGCATGTCGTTGAGGATGACGTCGGCGGCCTTGAGCTCGTCGGTGGTCTCCAGGAGCGGCACGATGCCGATCTTGGCCCAGCCGGCGTGCAGATCGAGCAAGCCGGCCTCGCGGGCGAGGACGGTGGCGGCGAAGACGTCGTCGGCGCCCTGGCACATCGAGATGATGTACGACTCGATGACCTCGGGGCCGAAGCGCTCGAAGGCCTCCTTGATGGTGCCGAACACGCCGAGGGTCTTGGCACCGGCCGCGTCCAGCGGGGCCGGCGTGGGCCCGAGGGGACGCCTCGACCGCAGCTCCTTGGCGAGCAGCTTCTGCCGGTAGTCGCGGGGCATGTCGGCGTACCGCCAGGACTCCTCGCCGAGCCGGTCGAAGAGCTGGCCGATCGCGTGGTGGTGGGCGTCGGCGTGCTCGCGAATGTCCATGGTGGCGAGCTGGAGGCCGAACGCGGACAGGGTGCGGATGGTGCGGTCCATCCGGCCGTCCGCGAACAGGGCGCCGCGGTGCTCGCGCAGCGAGGTCTGGACCAGGGCGAGGTCGTGGACCAGCTCGGAGGTGCCGAGGTAGTCGCGGCCCTCCTGGTGCGGGGTGCCCTGGGCCAGGCGCTCGCGGGTGTTGACGAGCTTCTGCCGGATGCAGGTGGCCTTGAGGCGGTACGGCTCCTCGGCGTTGAGGCGCTTGTAGCGGGGGCTGATCTCCGGCAAGCGCTCCAGGTCGCGCTGGAGGGAGGTGAGGAGTTCCTCGGTGGCTCCCGCGTAGCGGATGGAGTTGGAGAGGAAGCCGCGCAGCTCGTCGATGAGGTCGAGGGCGTCGGTGATGCCGTGCTCGTGCTGGAGGATCAGGACGTCCCAGGTCACCTGGGGGGTGACGTTGGGGTTGCCGTCGCGGTCGCCGCCGATCCAGGTGCCGAAGGTCAGCGGGCGGGTCCCGGCGGGCAGCTCGACGCCCACGCGCTCCAGCTCGGCGGCGAGGTCCTCCAGGACGTCGCCGACGGCGCCGGCGTGCAGCTCGTCGAGGTAGTAGATGGCGTTGCGGGCCTCGTCGGCGGGCTCGGGGCGGACGACCCGGAGCTCGTCGGTCTGCCAGATGAGGTCGATGTTCTCGGCGAGCCGCAGGTCGTGGCGGCGCCGGTCGGCCTCGATGACCGGGGTCTCCAGGAGGGCGGCGATCCGGCGCAGCTTGTTGAGGACGGAGCGGCGGGCGGCCTCGGTGGGGTGCGCGGTGAAGACGGGCCGCACGTTGAGGTTCCGTACCGTGTCGCGGACGTGCTGCGGGTCGCCGTCCTTGAGCATGTCGGCCGTACGGGCGAGCAGGCCGCCCTCGGCGGCGCGCTTCTCGCGCATCTCGCGGCCGCGGTGCACCTGCTCGGTGACGTTCGCCAGGTGGAAGTAGGTGGAGAAGGCGCGCACCAGCTTGGTGGCGGTCTCCAGGTCGGTCTCCCCCAGCAGCTCGGCGGCGGCCTCGGTGTCCTCACGGGTCAGCCGGCGGACCTTCTCGACGAGGTCGAGAAGCTCGTGGCCCTCCTGGCGGACGAGCGTCTCGCCCAGCAGATCGCCCAGTCGGCGGATGTCGGAACGCAGCTCGGCGCTGGCTGTGGGGGTCTGGTCGGCACTGCTCACAGGTGCGACTCCTTGCAGTGTTTGAGCACGTCTGGAGGGGTACTGGAGGCTTGCGGACCGCGCTGTCCGACGGTCCCAGGATAGGTGCCGGTGTTCACGGCGCCGCCCGCGGCCCTTTGCTTGTGCCCTCTTGCCGCGCGGCTTCACGCTGCCATACTTACGTCGCCGTAGGTTACGGTCCCGTAGGCGCGGCTCCATTCCCTCACCCTCACCCTCCAGGGGACACTCATGACCTCCAGTCCCGAGGTGCTCGAAAACACCGGCCAGGACCTCTCGGATCTGCCCTCCGCCACGCTCGGCGGGGACAACAAGCGATCGATCGAGCAGATCACGCTGCTGCTGTTCATCACGGTGCCCTTTCTGGCGCTCCTCGCCGCGGTGCCGCTGGCGTGGGGCTGGGGCGTGAGCTGGCTCGATGTGGGCCTGCTTGTGGCGATGTACTACATCGGCTGTCACGGCATCACGATCGGCTTCCACCGTTACTTCACGCACGGCTCCTTCAAGGCGAAGCGGCCCCTGCGGATCGCGCTGGCGATCATGGGCTCGCTGGCGGTGGAGGGCCCGCTGGTGCGGTGGGTGGCGGATCACCGCAAGCACCACAAGTTCTCCGACGCGGAGGGCGACCCGCACTCGCCGTGGCGGTTCGGGGAGACGGTGCCGGCGCTGATGAAGGGCCTGTGGTGGGCGCACATCGGCTGGATGTTCGACGAGGAGCAGACGCCGCAGCACAAGTACGCGCCCGATCTGATCAAGGACCCGGCGATCCGGGCGATCTCGCGGCAGTTCATCTACTGGACGATCCTGTCGCTGGCGATCCCGCCGCTGGTCGGCGGTCTGGTGACGATGTCCTGGTGGGGCGCGTTCACGGCGTTCTTCTGGGGTTCGCTGGTCCGGGTCGCGCTGCTGCACCACGTGACGTGGTCGATCAACTCGATCTGTCACGCGGTCGGCAAGCGGCCCTTCAAGTCGCGTGACCGCTCGGGCAACGTGTGGTGGCTGGCCGTGCTGTCCTGCGGCGAGTCCTGGCACAACCTGCACCACGCGGACCCGACGTCGGCGCGCCACGGGGTGCTGCGCGGCCAGGTCGACTCCAGCGCGCGGCTGATCCGCTGGTTCGAGCAGCTGGGCTGGGCGTACGACGTGCGCTGGCCGAACGCCTCCCGCATCGAAGCCCGGCGCCGGGGCGAGCCCGCAGACGCGGCATGATGGAGAACGTGGCGATCGACGGCAGTACCAGCGGTACCGGCAGCAGCGAGAACAAACCCCGGCGTGGCCGCCGGGTGCGGATGACGGGCGCGGAGCGCCGGGAGCAGCTGCTGGACATCGGCCGGACGCTCTTCGCCGAGAAGGGCTTCGAGGGCACGTCGGTGGAGGAGATCGCGGCGAAGGCCGGGGTCTCCAAGCCGGTGGTGTACGAGCACTTCGGCGGCAAGGAGGGGCTGTACGCGGTCGTGGTCGACCGGGAGATGCGCCAGCTGCTCGACATGGTGACCGGGGCGCTGACGGCGGGCCACCCGCGTGAGCTCCTGGAGCAGGCGGCGTTCGCGCTGCTCGACTACATCGAGCGGTACACGGACGGCTTCCGGATCCTGGTCCGTGACTCGCCGGTGGCCCAGTCGACGGGCACGTTCGCGTCGCTGATCAGCGACATCGCGACGCAGGTCGAGGACATCCTGGGTCTGGAGTTCAAGGCCCGGGGCTTCGACCCGAAGCTGGCGCCGCTGTACGCGCAGGCGCTGGTGGGGAGCGTGGCGCTGACGGGCCAGTGGTGGCTGGACGTCCGCAAGCCGAAGAAGGCGGAGGTCGCGGCGCACCTGGTGAACCTGGCGTGGCACGGACTCGACGGCCTGGAGCAGAAGCCGAGGCTGATAGGGCACCGCAAGAGCTGAGGCTGCGCGCAAGGGCTGAGGTGCACGGCAGGCTGACGCACGGCGGGGCCGAGGCGCACGGCAGGGCTGAGGTGCACGGCAGGGCTGAGGTGCACGGCAGGCTGACGCACGGCGGGGCCGAGGCGCACGGCAGGGCTGAGGTGCACGGCAGGGCTGAGGTGCACGGCAAGGCTGAGGCACGCGGCAAGGCTGAGGTGCACGGCAAGGCTGAGGCGCACGGCAGGGCTGAGGTGCACGGCAAGGCTGAGGCACGCGGCAAGGGCTGAGTCCGGCAGCCGGGGCGGGGCCTCGGCTGCCGTGGATATGCGTTGATCCGCTGTCGTCGGGCAGAGGTATGCTCCCCTCCATCCGGGGTGGTGTTCGCCCTCCGTACGTGCTTACGGAGGTGTCGCGGACCCCCTGCACCCGGTCCGTTGATTCTCTGATCCCTGGGGGGGATCTTGCGTTCTGCGCACTCCACGCACTCCACGCGTGCGCGCCGCCTCGCGGCCTGCACCGCTCTCGTTCTCTCCGCGGGCATGCTGCTCGCGACCCCGGCCTCGGCCGACCAGCCCGCGCCGCGCCCCGCCGTCGAGAAGCCGGCGACCGACTTCACCCCGCCGAAGCTGACCCGGCCGACGACGGACGGCGCCCGCGCGGGTGCCGCCGCGGCCGACGGGGTCGGCGCGTCCCCGAAGCTCTCGGACTTCGACGGCGACGGCTACAGCGACCTGATCTACCGCACGTGGAACGGCCAGATCTACACCACTGCGGGCGGCGAGGAGCCCTTCTCCGTCTACCGCACGGAGGCCGCGAAGGACATCATCCCGATCGGCAACCAGGACGCGGAGCCCAGTGGCCCCGAGGTCCTGATGCTCTCGGAGCAGGGTGCGCTCACCCTGTACACGGACGCCACGCCCACCAGCGCGAGCGAGGCCTGGACGGGTCGCGGCTGGCAGATCTACAACAAGATCGTCGCGCCCGGTGACGTGAACGACGACGGCCGGGCCGACCTCGTCGCCCGCGACTACAGCGGCAACCTCTACCTGTACTACGCCACCGGCGACCGCAACGCGCCGTTCTCCTCGCGGGTGCTCCTCGGCGGCGGCTGGAACATCTACGACCAGCTCCTCGGCATCGGCGACAACAACGGCGACGGCTGGGCCGACCTGATCGGCCGCGACACCACCGGCGACCTGTGGTTCTACGCCGGTACGGGCGACAAGGGCGGGCCGTTCGCCGCGCGGGTGAAGATCGGCAGCGGCTGGAGCATCTACAACCAGATCCTTCCCGTGGGCGACGACAACGGCGACGGCAACGGCGAGCTGCTCGCCCGGGACATGGCCGGAACGCTCTGGTACTACACCGGCAAGGGCGACGGCACCCTGGCCACCCGCCAGCAGGTGGGCACCGCCGGCGGCTGGGGCGGAGTCCCGCAGTTCGGCGGGGCGGGCAACAACCCGGTCCTGGGCAACAAGGAAGGCGTCCTGGCCCGGAACACGGGCGGCACGCTGTACTGGTACGGCAGTGGGACCGACGGCAAGCTCGGTGCCCGCCAGCAGTACAGCGAGACGGGCGGCTGGGCGGGTGCCAACTTCACGCATCTGTCCTCGCTGAACCCCGACAACTCCTCCGACCTCGCGGAGGTCGCCTCGGGCGCCCTGTACATCGAGAGCAACTACGTCGGCGGCGGCTGGGGCATCTACAACGCGCTGGTCGGCCCCGGCGACCTGAGCGGCGACGGCAAGGGCGACCTGCTGGCCCGTGACGGCTCGGGCAACCTGTACCTGTACCGGGGCAACGGCGTCGGCAACGGCTTCGCCTCCCGGATCAAGGTCGGCAGCGGCTGGGGGATGTACAACAAGATCCTCGGTGCGGGCGACTACACCGGCGACGGCCGCACCGACATCGTGGCCCGTACCTCGGGCGGCGACCTGTACCTGTACCCGGGCACGGGTGTCGCGGCCACGCCGTTCAAGTCGCGGGTGAAGCTCGGCAGCGGCTGGAACACGTACACCCACCTGGTCGCCCCCGGCGACCTGAACGCCGACGGCAAGGGCGACCTGCTGGGCGTGGACTCGGCGGGCGACCTGTACCGCTACCTGAACGCCGCCCCGAACAAGTTCACGGCGCGGACCAAGATCGGCTACGGCTTCAAGATCTACAACGCGATGTCATAACGGCTGCTGTACGTGTACGAAGGCGCCCCGCACCGGTCCTCCGGTGCGGGGCGTCTTCGTGTGCCTAACGGGGCCGCCGTCACAGCGGCTTGGTCGCCACCGCGAAGATGCGGCGGAACGGGAAGACCGTGCCGCGCGGGCCCGGCGGGTAGGCCGCGCGCAGCAGGTCGCGGTACTGGGCGAGGAAGGCGTCCGTCGCCTCCTGGTCCCCCTCCAGGGCCGTCAGTACGGGGCGCAGCGCCGTTCCCTTGACCCAGTCGAGGACCGGGTCCTCGCCGGGCAGGAGCTGTGAGTAGGTGGTCTCCCAGACATCGGTCGCGCAGCCGAGGCCGGTCAGGCGCAGGAGATAGTCGGCCGGTTCGAGAATGTGGACGAAGCGGCGGCCCTCGCCGTCGAGCCGATCGCGCCACTGGGGCATGTCGCAGAGTTCGCCGAGCAGGGCGTGGCTGGGCGCGGTGAAGTTGCCGGGGACCTGGAAGGCGAACGTTCCGCCGGGCTTGAGGGCGTCGATCCAGGGGGCGAAGGACTCGGGATGGTTGGGGACCCATTGGAGGGCGGCGTTGGAGACGATCAGGTCGTAGGGCTCTTCGGGGATCCAGTGCGCGGCGTCGGCGGGCCGGAAGTCGAGCCAGCCGCCACCGGCGGTGGTGCCGGCCCAGTCCTTCTCGGCCCGTTCCAGCATGTCGGGGGAGAGGTCGAAGCCGGTGATGTGGGCGTCGGGCCAGCGGTCGGCGAGCAGGACGGTCACATTGCCGGGGCCGCAGCCCAGATCGGCGATCCGGGCGGCGCCGGCCACGGTGGGAAGGCGCGGTATTCGGGCGAGCATGTCGAGAAACGGCCTGGTCCGGTGGCCGGAATGCCGCAGGTACTGCTGGGGATCCCAGGTTGGTGCGGCGGATGCGGACGATGGTGCGGAATGCATGTTCGAGCCCCCTTGCTGGAACGAGCTGCCGAAGCGGAACTAGGTCCCGGCCCGGTCCTTCCCCATAGTCCAGCAGAATATATCTTGACGTCAAGAGACTTTATGTCAACAGACCCTCTACACTGATCGTCATGGAGGACGAGGTCGACCGATTGGTCGCTGCATGGCGCCGCGAGCGCCCGGACCTCGACGTGGAACCGCTCGAGGTGCTCAGCCGCGTTTCGCGGCTCGCCCGCCATCTCGACCGCGCCCGTCGACTCGCCTTCGCCGAGCACCAGCTGGAGCCCTGGGAGTTCGACGTCCTCACCTCGCTGCGCCGCGCGGGAGCCCCGTACCAGCTCTCCCCCGGCCAGCTCCTCACCCAGACGCTGGTCACCTCGGGCACCATGACCAACCGCATCGACCGGCTCACCAAGAAGGGCCTGGTCGAGCGGCTTCCCGACCCCAGCGACCGGCGCGGGGTCCTGGTCCGCCTCACCCCCGAGGGCCGCGACCGGGCCGACCAGGCACTCGCCGGGCTGCTCGCCCAGGAGCGGGCCATCCTGGCGCAGCTCTCGCGCGGCGAACGCGGCGAACTGGCGGGCCTGCTACGCCAGCTGACCGCCCCGTTCGACAACGTCCCCGGCTAGCTCGGCGGGTCCGACGCCGGCCCGGCGCGCGAGCGCGACCGCGGCGAGCGTGGAGTGCACGCCCAGCTTCCCCAGCACGTTCTGCATATGCGTACGGACGGTGTGCGGAGAGAGGAAGAGCCGCTCGGCGACCGCCTTGCGGCCCAGACCCGCCACCATGCAGCGCAGCACCTCGCGCTCGCGCGGAGTCAGCGACTCCACGAGCTGCTCGCTCTCGGTGCGGTGCCTGCGGGCCGCCGTCAGCTCCCGCAGGACACCGGTCAGCAGCGCGGGCGGCAGATGCGTCTCGTCGCGCAGGACACCGCGGATCACGGCGAGGAGCCGCTGCAGCGAGCAGTCCTTGGCCACCCAGCCCGAGGCCCCGGCCTGCAGCGCGAGCGCCGCGCGGTGCGGGTCGTCCTTCTCGGCGAGCACGACCGTACGGACGGCGGGCTGAGCCGAACGGACCCCGGCGACAAGCGAGATGCCGTCGACGACGCCCTCACCACCGTCCGGTACGGCCTTGGCGACCGCGAGGGAGGTGGCGGGGCCTGCGACCGTGCCCAGGTCGGCGTCGACCAGCATCACGTCGTACCGGCGCCCCTCGGCGACCGACCGGTCCAGACAGCGCAGAGCCGCCGGACCGCTGCCCGCGGCGGAGACGTCGACGTCGGGCTCCGCCGCGAGGGCGGCTGCCAACGACTCGGCGAAGATGCGGTGGTCGTCCACCACCAGGACCCGGATACGAGCCACGGACACCCCCAAGTGTCGAGGAACAAACCGGCGCGGGTACGGCGCCGGGGGACGAGGGTCCGTCGATCGCACGGCCGCCGCCGTGCAGTGACTGTTACCCCGTCCCGGGCGCCGTACCCGACTGGCCTCGCCCCCTGATCAGCACCGGCCCCCACCGGCGCTGTGCATCAGAGTACGGGCGGGGCGCCGCCGTGAAAGGCGATTGGGAGAACTGACCGAACACAGTGTCAACTCCTGTGCCACAAGGGCACCGTCGCGACAGAAGTCGACAATTCCGAAGGTGTTCGCACACGCGCCCCAGTCCCCCTCACTCCCGGCGGGCCCCCTGGGACGGCACCGCGGGGAAGATCCTCGGCGCGGCGAACCCCGCCTCGGCGAAGGCCTTCTCGACCGCCGCCGCCACGGCGTCCGCCCGCTCCACCGCCACGAGCACGATCGCCGAGCCGCCGAAACCGCCGCCCGTCATCCGCGCCCCGAGCGCGCCGGCCGCGTTCGCCGCCTCGACCACGAGGTCCAACTCGGCGCAGGAGACGCGCAGATCGTCCCGGAGCGAGGCATGCCCCTCGGTGAGGACAGGGCCGACGGCCGCCGCGTCCCCGGCGTCGAGGAGGGCGATCGTCCGCTCGACCCGGTGGTTGTCGGAGACGACGTGCCGGACATAGCGGAGAACCGATTCGTCGCTCAAACGCGCGAGAGCATCGGATAGGTGCGCGTACGGGACTTCGCGCAGCGTGCGCACGCCGAGCGCCCGCGCACCGGCTTCACACCCCGCGCGCCGCTCTGCGTACGCGCCGTCCCCGAGCGCGTGCTTCACCCGGGTGTCCACCACGAGGAGCCGCAGCCCCTGCGCGGCCAGGTCGAAGGGCACCTGCCGGTACGAGAGGTCACGGGTGTCCAGGAAGAGCGCGTGGCCCTCGACCGCGCACGCGGACGCCATCTGGTCCATCACCCCGCACGGGACGCCGACGAAGGCGTTCTCCGCGCGCTGGGCGAGAACGGCGAGTTCGGGACGGGTCAGACCGAGCTCGAACAGGTCGTTCAGGGCGAGCGCGGTGACGACCTCCAGGGCGGCGGAGGACGACAGGCCCGCGCCGGTCGGCACGGTCGACGTGAGGTGGATGTCCGCCCCGGTGACCGGATGCCCGGCCTCGCGCAGCGCCCAGACGACACCGGCCGGGTACGCGGCCCAGTCGGTGCCGGAGAGCGGCTCCAGCGAGGCGACGTCGAGCTGCACGATCCCGCCCTCGATGTCGGCGGAGTGGACCCGCAGGACCCCGTCGTCGCGCCGGGACACGGCGGCGACCGCGGTGTGCGGCAGGGCCAGCGGCATGACGAAGCCGTCGTTGAAGTCGGTGTACTCGCCGATCAGGTTGACGCGCCCGGGTGCGGCCCAGACGCCCTCCGGCGCCGCCCCGTACAGCGCCTCGAACTCGCCCGCTACATCCGCCACGTTCATCCGCGCTCCAGCTCCCTCTCTCTCGCGAACGCCCACGCGTCCCGCACGATGTCCGCCAGGTCCGGGCGGGACGGAATCCAGCCGAGCCGCTCGCGCGCGGTCTCGGCCGAGGCGACGAGCACGGCCGGGTCGCCGGGGCGGCGCGCGGCCATGATCTCGGGGACAGGGTGCCCGGTCACCTTGCGCACTGTCTCGACGACCTCGCGCACGGAGAAGCCGTTGCCGTTGCCGAGGTTGCAGATCAGATGCTCGCCGGGGGTCATGGCGCCGAGCGCGAGGAGGTGGGCCTCGGCGAGGTCGGCGACATGGATGTAGTCGCGTACGCAGGTGCCATCGGGGGTCGGGTAGTCGTCCCCGTACACGCTGATCGCCTCGCGCCGGCCGAGGGCGACCTCGAGGACGAGCGGGACGAGGTGCGACTCGGGGTCGTGGCGCTCGCCGCAACCCCCGTACGCGCCGGCCACGTTGAAGTACCGCAGCGAGACAGCGGCGAGGCCGTGGGCGGCGCACTCGCCGCCGATCATGTGGTCGACGGCCAGCTTGGAGGCGCCGTAGGGGCTGGTCGGCGCGGTCGGCGCGGCCTCGGTGATCGGGACGGACTCCGGTTCGCCGTAGGTGGCAGCGGTGGAGGAGAAGACCAGCTTGCGGACGCCGGCCGTACGCATGGCGGCCAGCAGGGCCATCGTGCCGCCGACGTTGTTCTCCCAGTACTTCTCCGGCTTGAGGACCGACTCGCCGACCTGGGAGAACGCGGCGAAGTGCAGGACGCCGTCGTACGTGGCGTCGAGCCACCGCGCCGCGTCCTGGATGCGACCCTCGATGAACGCGGCGCCGGCCGGGACGCCCTCGGCGAAGCCGGTGGAGAGGTTGTCGAGGACGGTGACCTCGTGGCCCGCCTCGATCAGATGTCGGGCGACGGTGCTGCCCACATAGCCCGCACCACCCGTGACCAGGTACTTCACTTGCTCGCCACCTCTCGGAGTCGCTCGGCCGCCGCCTCCGGCGGTACGTCGTTCATGAACGCGCCCATGCCGGACTCGGTGCCCGCGAGGTACTTCAGTCTGCCGGGCGCCCGGCGGACGGTGAAAAGCTCCAGGTGCAGCCCGAACTCGTCACGGTCCGCGCCGGTGAACGGCGCCTGGTGCCAGGCGGCGATGTACGGCGTGGGCGGCTCGCCGGGTCCGAAGATCCGGTCGAAGCGCCTCAAGAGTTCCAGATAGATCTGTGGGAAGGCTGTGCGGGCCTCCTCGTCGAGCGCCCGCAGGTCGGGCACCCGCCGGATGGGGTGGAGGTGCACCTCGTACGGCCAGTGCGCGGCGTACGGCACGAAGGCGATCCAGTGCTCGTTCTCCAGGACCACGCGGACGCCGTCGGCCCGCTCCCGGGCGACGACGTCGTCGAAGAGGTTCCGCCCGGTGGCGGCCCGGTGCTCGGCGGCCCGGCGCCGCATCAGGTCGGTGCGGGAGGTGACGTACGGGAACGCGTAGACCTGGCCGTGGGGGTGGCCGAGGGTGACGCCGATCTCGGCGCCGCGGTTCTCGAAGCAGTAGACCTGCTCGACGCCGGGCCGCTCGGCGAGTTCGGCGGTCCGGTCGGTCCAGGCGTCGAGCACGAGCGCCGCCCGCTCGGGGGTGAGGTCGGCGAAGGAGGCGTCGTGGTCGGAGGTGAAGCAGACCACCTCGCACCGGCCGGTGTCCCCGGAGAGCGAGGGGAAACGGTTCTCGAAGACGGCGACCTCGTACTCCGGGGCGGGGATCTCGCTCAGCCGCCCGTCGCGCGAGGGGCAGAGCGGACACTCGTCGGCCGGCGGGTGATAGGTCCGCCCCTGACGGTGCGAGGCGACGGCGACGGAGTCCCCGAGCAGCGCGTCGTACCGGATCTCGGAGGCGGAGGAGACGGGATCGAGCGGCCGGGCGTCGACGGCGTCACGGACGGCGTCGTCCCCTGCGTCGTAGTAGATGAGCTCGCGCCCGTCGGCGAGGGTGGTGACGGTCTTCTTCACGGGTGTCCTCAGCGGAGAACCAACAGAACCACGCACAAGGAACCACAATCAAAC
This sequence comes from Streptomyces sp. NPDC029169, assembly GCF_055563935.1. Classification (NCBI taxonomy): domain Bacteria; kingdom Bacillati; phylum Actinomycetota; class Actinomycetes; order Kitasatosporales; family Streptomycetaceae; genus Streptomyces; species Streptomyces sp. NPDC029169. The sequence goes on along the minus strand of NZ_JBVHXA010000008.1, from coordinate 159,646 downwards.
ATCCGAGTCAACGCCAAACCGGCCCTCCCCGTTGTGGGCATACGTTCCGCAGGGCGGAACGGGTGGGCACAACTCCGGAGACCGGCGCCCTTTAGGGCCGTTCGCCCCGGGGCCCCGGCAGGGGCGCGTGGTCCAGCAAGCCCGTCCGCGCGGCCAGGGCGGCGGCTTCCAGACGGGAGCCGACCCCCAATTTCATGAGCACCCGCTGCACATGCGTCCGCGCCGTACTAGGCGCGATCCCCATCCCCGCCGCGATCAGCCGCGTGTCCTCGCCCTCCGCCACCCGGACGAGGACCTCGACCTCGCGCGGCGTCAGCATCCGCAGCAGCCGCTGCCCCTCGTCGTCGGGCTGGGCCGCCGGGTTGAGGAGCTCCGTGAAGGCCCCCTGAAGGAGCTGCGGCGCCACCGCCGATTCCCCCGCCCGCGCCTTGATCAGCGCCCGCTCGACGCCCTCGATGCGCTCGTCGTGCCGTACGTAGCCCGAGGCGCCGGCCGCGAAGGCCGCCGCGATCCCGCGGGGCGAGGGCACCGGGCCGAGCACGACCACGGCCACCTGCGGCCGCTCACGTTTGATCCGTACGATCGGGTCGAAGGCGCCCGGCTCGGCCGGGGCGGCCGTGCCGAGCAGACAGACCTCGGGCGCCCGGCTCACCACCAGCTCCGCCGCGCCCGCCACCGGGGCGGCCGCCGCGAGCACGCGGTGCCCGCGCAGTTTCAGTGCCGAGGCCAGCGCCTCGGCGAGCAGTCGGTGGTCGTCGACCACCATGAGCCGCACGCCCATCGAGCAACCCCTCAGTTCCCCCCTGAGGCCGTCCCGCGGCCCCAGCCACTGTCGATGACCCGGCAAGCTACACGCTTGTCCCCCCGGACTGTCGAATACTCGCCCATCGGGGCCCCATGCAAACAGCCCGGCGCATCGAGTGAATCGATGCGCCGGGCCGCGCCGGGTACAGGTGGTGGGGTCAGCCGGTGCCGAACGCCAGCGCCAGGTACTCCTTGTCGCTCGTCGAGGACGACTCGCGCGGCTTGCTCAGCATGACGGCGGAGATGTACATCCGGCCGTTCGCGTAGAGGATCTCGGCGTAGTCCGCCGAGAAGCTGCCCTCCGCGTCGCGCACCGTCTTGTCGGAGGGGTTCTCCAGGAGCGTGGTCGGCTTCATGGTGCCGCCGTCGATGGAGACGATCTGCCCGCCCTTGTCGTACGGCGGCATCTTGTACGCGATGATGTTGCCGCCGTCCATGCGCAGCGGGATCAGGTTGTACCGGTCGCCCGCGTCGGCCTTCTCGGGCATCTGCTTCCCGGTCGCCAGGTCGAACGACAGGATCTCGTTCGTCTCGTCGCCGTACTCGCCGGTGGTGCCCTCGTGCTCCTCGGTCGGCAGGTAGAGCCGGCCGTTGCCGACGACGACCTTGTTGCAGTTCTCGACCTCGGTGGACCGGCAGCGGGCCGCGAACCGGTCCGAGGCCGCCGCGATCTTCGCCTTCAGCTTTCCGGTCTTCTCGTCGATCGAGAAGAAGTCGGAGATACCGCTGCCGTCGTCGGCGGTGTCGCCGACGTCGGCGGCGACCACGAGCGGCTTGGTGGAGACGATCGCGGCGTACTCCACGCCCGTGGGCATCTTGAACTGCGAAACGGGCGCGCCGGTCGTCGGGTTGAGGTTCTGGATGATGACGTACTGGCTGCCGTACGACCCGCACTTCCGCGCCGCGACGAGGCCCTCGCCGCCGCCGTAGCCCATGTCGTAGCAGTTCTGGGCGTTGGCCTGGGGCTTCCAGCGCGGGTTGCCGTTGGCCAGGTCGAAGGCGGCGCCGCCGTCGGTGCCGCCGGCCGCGACGGTCGTGCCGCTGAGCGTGATCTCGCTGAACTTCGCCTTGCTGTCACCCGTGTTGACGGACGTCTGCCAGATCAGCTTGCCGGCGGACAGGTCGACGACACCGACCTCGGTGCACGGCTGGTAGAACTTCGGCCCGACCCGCTTGGTCGCCTCGAAGAGGATGGCCGTCTTGTTGTCGGCGGTGACGTGGCGCGAGGTGCCGCAGACCTGGCCGGGCAGGGCCAGGGTCCAGACCGGGGTGCCCTTGTCGAGGTCGTAGCCGACGATCGAGTTGACGCCGGTCTTCACGTACGCCTTGTCGGTGATCCAGGAGCCGCCCACGTCGGTGACGTCCTCGACCCGGGGCTCGGGCAGCTGGAACTTGAGCGTGGCCTGGGTGTTGGCGGGCGCCTTCTCCTTGCCGTTGCCACCGAGGCCGTTGCCGCCCTTGTTCTGGCCCTCGTTCGAGCCGGTGGTGCCGCCCGCGGTGTTCTTCTCCTCGCCGCCACCGGAGTTGGCGTACCAGAGCCCGCCGCCGACGATCAGGGCCACGGCGACCACGGCGGCGATGATGATCTGCATCTGCGAGGACAGCTTCTTGCCGCCGCCGGGGGCCACGGGCGCGGGCGCCTGCGGATAGCCGTAGGGCTGCTGCGGCTGGGTCGGGTACCCGTACTGCGGCTGCTGAGGCTGCTGGGGATACCCGTACTGCGGCTGCGTCGGCGGCTGCTGCGGGTAGCCGTACTGGGGCTGGGCCGGCGGCTGTTGCGGATAGCCGTACGAGGGCTGGTTCGGCGGCTGGTTGGGCGGCTGGTTCGGCGGCGGCGTGGGCGCGCCGAAGCCCCCCGGCGGCGGATCCTGCGGCGCGCCGAACCCGCCGTGCGGCGGCTGGTTCGGCGGGGGGCCCGGGGGCTGGTTCGGCGGGGGCGGGGGCGGCTGCGTCATGGTGTGGGTACCTCTGAGGTGTCGGAAGGGTCGATCGACGAACGGGGGGTCACTTACCGAAGGCCATCAGCATCTCCGTCTCCCTCTCCTCGGCGTCGGACTCGCCGACGACCGCACCCCGCACGAGGAGGTAGCGGCCGTCGACGTACACCGCCCTGCCGTTGCCGGTGAAGCGCGCCTCGACGCGGGTGGTCGACCGTGGCAGGCGCAGCAGTTCGGTGGTCTCGCGCGCGCCCGGCGCGACGGAGGCGAGCGCACCGGGCTGGCCCACGATCGCCGAGACCTGGACGAGCAGCGTGCCGCCCTCCATCCGCAGCGGCCGGATGTCCCGCCCCGGTGGTCCCTCGATGCGCCGCTTCTCGGCGCCGGTGTCGAGGTCGAAGGCGACGATCGCGTTGGCCGCGTCCTTGCCGACCGGCCGGGCGGTGGCCATGTAGAAGGTGTCGCGGTCCGCGACGACCTGGCAGGTCTGCAGGTTGCCCTCGTCGGCGACGTCGGCGCCGCACCCCGCCGCGTACTGGTCCCGGCCCTGGAGCGAGGACCGCTTGGTCCCGTCCTCGTCGAGCACGACCACGCCCTCCTTGCCCTCGGCGCGGTTGGCGGCCGCGACGACGAGCGGGCGGACGGAGTAGACGTGTTTGACCCGGTAGCCGACCGGAAGCCGGTACTTCCAGCGGGACTTGCCCGTCAGCGGGTCGACCTCGTGGATCTCCTCCTGCGGCTTGTCGACGTCGTTCGTCGGGCAGGAGACCGCGGCGACGAGCTTGGGCCCGCCGGCGTACGCGTACGGCTGGCAGCCGTTGCCCGGCCACTTGCCGAACAGTCTGCTCCCGTCGCTGAGCCGGTAGGCCGTGGAGAACTGGGCCCGTCCGACGGCGACGGTGTTCCCGCTGATGGCGAGGGAGTACTCGAAGATGTCCCAGTCGCCCTCCTTAGCGATCTTCTGCCGCCAGCCCGTCCGGCCGGTCCGCAGATCGATCATCTGGAGGTTCCGGCACTCGACGCTGCCCGAGCCTGCCCGGTCCCGGAGGGCGAGGACGATCTTGCCGTCGGCGGAGGCGAGTTGGGGGGCCTGGCAGATCCCGCCGTCGAGCGGCAGGTTCCACCGCACGGTGCCGTCGGCCACCGACACCGCCGTGACCGTGTCGTACATCGCGGTGACGACGGTGTCGCCGACGACCCAGGGGCCGAAGACATGGCCGCCGAGACCGGGCACGTCGAGGTGGTTCCTGCGCAGCCACAGCACCCGCGCATCGCCGGCGGGGGGGGGGGGGGGGGGGGGGGGGGGGGGGGGGGGGGGGGGGGGGGGGGGGGGGGGGAGGGGGGGGGGGGGGGGGGGGGGGGGGGAGGGGGGGAGGGGGGGGGAGGGTTC
>NZ_JBVHXA010000008.1:0-155505 GCF_055563935.1 Streptomyces sp. NPDC029169 | reverse complement strand
AAAAAAACGAAACGACACCCACAACTCGCTCTTCGGTTTCCCCCCCCCCCCCCCCCCCCCCCCCCCCCCCCCCCCCCCCCCCCCCCCCCCCCCCCCCCCCCCCCGGCGGCGGTGTCCGGCGCGGGTGGGCCCGACGGGCCGGTGGCGGAGGGTGTCGAACGGCCGGGGCTCGTGGACGCCGTGTTCTTGGCGCCGCCCGCGTCACCCCGGTCGCCCTGGTGGTGCTCTGCGAGGGCATACCAGGTCACCCCGCCGACAACGAGCAGCGCCGCCACGACGGCCGTGATCACGGCGGTCGTGGGGCGCTTCCTCGGAGTCTGCGGCGGAGGCGTTCCCGGCTGCAGCGTTGTGGTCATCGGTGGTGGACCGGGATCACTTGCTGAAGGCCATCATCGTCTTGGTCTCCTTCTCCTCCGCGTCGTTCTGGGCGCTCACGCGTCCCGCCGCGACGACGAAGGTTCCGCCGGAGTAGACGTAGGCCGGGTCGTAGTAGTCGTCCTCGATCTCGGCGGTCGCCAGCGGGTGCTGCTGGACGATCTTCAGGGTGCCGCCGGTCGCGGGGAGCGTGGCGACGGCGCCGCCCTTGTCGTACATCGCCTTCATGTACAGCACGACCTCCGAACCCTCCATGCGCAGCGGGGTGATCGAGCGCTCGGCGGGGGCGGCGGCACGCCACTTCTGCTTGCCGGTGTTCAGGTCGAAGGCGACGACCGCGTTGGCCTGGCGGTACTCCGAGTCCGTCGCCATGTAGAAGGTGTTGGCGTCGGCGGCCACGCCGTGGCAGCCCTGGAGGTTGCGGCCGAAGATGACGAACGCGCCGCCGCCGCAGTCGGGGGCGTACTTGTCGTTGCCGCCCTGGATCTGCGAGCGGAGCTTGCCGTCCGCGGTGACGGCGAAGACGGACCACTTCTTCTCGTCGCGCTGCTGGGCGGAGACGACGAGCGGGTTCACCGAGTAGATCTTGTCGACCTCCCAGTTGGGCTGGAGCTTGAAGGTCCACTTCGGCTTGCCGGTCGCCGGGTCGACCTCGCTGATCTGCTCCTGCTTCTTGTCGACGTCGCTCGTGCGACAGCTGGCGGCCGCGATCAGCTTGGCGCCGCCCGCGAAGGCGTACGGCTGGCAGCTGCCGGCGGCCGGCTTGGTGAAGAGCTGCTTGCCGTCGGCGAGCGCGAAGCCCCAGGAGTTGTTGGTTCCGGCCGCCGTCACCGTGTTGCCGCTGATGGCGAGGGTGATGTCGGACAACGAGCTGAAGCCGGTGCCCTTGTCGAGCGACTTCTTCCAACCCGCCTTGCCGGTCTTCAGGTTGACCTGCTGGAGGACGGTGCAGTCGGCGCGGTCGCCCGCCTTGTCGTTGACGCCGATGACGGTGGTGCCGTCGGCGGCGGGCTCGGGGGCGGCGGCGCACACCTCGAAGGGCAGGTCGAGGTGCCACTTCGCGGCGCCGTCGGCGAGGCCGTAGCCGTCGATGCCCTTGTACATCGCCTTGGCGACGACATCGCCGACGACCCACGGCCCGAAGACGTCGGCGCCGTTGCGGGGCAGGTCGACACTGTTCTTGAGCAGCCAGTTGATCTTCGCCTCGCCGGGCTGGCGGCCGGCGTTGAGGTCGTCCTCGCCGTTACGGCCCTCGCCGTCGCCGCTGCCGTCGCCCTGGTCGACGGACTCGGACGGCTTCGGGGCGCCGCTGGTGGCGGTCGGCTTGGCGACGGGCTCGTCCTTGCCGTCACCGCTGAGGGCGAACCACGTGCCGCCGCCGATGACGAGCGCGGCGGCCACGGCCGCGGCGACGATGACGCCGGGCTTGCCCTTGAAGGGGTTCTTGCCGCCGGGCGCGGGGGGCTGGGTGGGGTACCCGCCGCCGTACGGACCCGGCTGCTGCTGACCGTACGGGCCGGGCTGCTGCTGACCGTACGGGCCGGGCTGCTGGGGATATCCGTAACCCGGCTGCGGCGGCTGGCCGTACGGGCCTGGCTGCTGCTGCGGGTAGCCGTAACCGGGCTGCGGGGCCTGGTGGTACGGGCCAGGCGCGGCGGGCGGCGGCGTCTGCGGGGCCTGGGGCGCCTGCGGCGGGACCGGCGGAGTCTGCGGCGGCATGGGCGGCATCGGCGGCGGGCCCGCGGCCGGGTTGTGAGCCGGAGCCTGGCCCGGGTTCTGACCCGGGTTCTGGTTCGGGTCCGGGTTCGGTGCGCCGAAGCCCGGCGGCTGGTTGCTGGGCGGCTGGGTCATCAGCGCGTTCCCCCTTGGTGTGAGCGGGTTTTCTTTCTACCACTCACGGGATGACGCAAAAACGACCGGTCCACCCCTTGTTCCCAAGGGAGGACCGGCCCGTGATGCCGCCGTTACGCGTTCTGCACGGCTTCTCTACGCGTCCTCGGCCAGTTCCAGCCAGCGCATCTCCAACTCCTCGCGCTCCCCGGCAAGTTCCCGCAGCTCAGCGTCCAGCTTCGCGACCTTCTCGAAATCGGTCGCGTTCTCGGCGATCTGGGCGTGCAACTTGGCCTCCTTCTCGGAAACCTTGTCCAGCTGCCGCTCGACCTTCTGCAGCTCCTTCTTCGCGGCGCGCGCGTCGGCCGCGGAGACGCCCGGCTTCGCCTGCGCGGCCGCGGCGGCCGGGGCAGGGACCGACGCCTCGATCATCTTCCGCCGCCGCTCCAGGTACTCGTCGATGCCGCGCGGCAGCATCCGCAGCGCCTGGTCGCCGAGCAGCGCGAACGTGCGGTCGGTGGTGCGCTCGAGGAAGAACCGGTCGTGGGAGATGACGACCATGGAGCCCGGCCAGCCGTCGAGGAGGTCCTCCAGCTGGGTCAGGGTCTCGATGTCCAGGTCGTTGGTGGGCTCGTCGAGGAAGAGGACGTTCGGCTCGTCCATCAGCAGGCGCAGCAGCTGGAGTCGGCGCCGCTCGCCACCGGAGAGGTCGCCGACCGGCGTCCACTGCTTCTCCTTGGAGAAGCCGAACTGCTCGCACAGCTGACCGGCGGTCATCTCCCGGCCCTTGCCGAGGTCGACCCGGTCGCGGATCTGCTGGACGGCCTCCAGGACCCGCAGCGTGCCGGGGAGTTCGGTGACGTCCTGGGAGAGGTAGGCGAGCCGTACGGTCTTGCCGACGACGATCTTCCCGTCGGCGGGCTGCTTCTCGCCCTGGCTGACGGCGGCCTCGGCCAGCGCCCGCAGGAGGGAGGTCTTGCCGGCGCCGTTGACGCCGACCAGGCCGATGCGGTCGCCGGGGCCGAGCTGCCAGGTGAGGTGCTTGAGCAGCGTCTTCGGGCCGGCGGTGACGGTGACGTTCTCCAGGTCGAAGACCGTCTTGCCGAGGCGGGCGTTGGCGAACTTCATCAGCTCGGAGGTGTCGCGCGGCGGCGGCACGTCGGCGATCAGCTCGTTGGCGGCCTCGATGCGGTAGCGGGGCTTGGAGGTACGGGCGGGGGCGCCGCGCCGCAGCCAGGCGAGCTCCTTGCGCATCAGGTTCTGCCGCTTGGTCTCCTCGGTCGCGGCGATGCGCTCGCGCTCGGCGCGGGCGAAGACGTAGTCGGAGTAGCCGCCCTCGTACTCGTGGACGTCACCGCGCTGCACGTCCCACATGCGGGTGCAGACCTGGTCGAGGAACCAGCGGTCGTGGGTGACGCAGACGAGCGCGGAGCGGCGCTCCTGGAGGTGCTTGGCGAGCCAGGCGATGCCCTCGACGTCGAGGTGGTTGGTGGGCTCGTCGAGGACGATCAGGTCCTGGTCCTCGATGAGGAGCTTCGCGAGCGCGATCCGGCGCCGCTCGCCACCGGAGAGCGGCCCGATGATCGTGTCGAGGCCCTTCTCGAAACCGGGCATGTCGAGCCCGCCGAAGAGCCCGGTGAGCACATCGCGGATCTTGGCGCTGCCGGCCCACTCGTGGTCGGCCATGACGCCGATGACCTCGTGCCGGATGGTGGCGGCCGGGTCGAGCGAGTCGTGCTGCGTGAGCACCCCGAGCCGCAGCCCGCCACTGTGCGTGACGCGGCCGGTGTCGGCCTCCTCCAGCTTGGCGAGCATCCGGATGAGGGTGGTCTTCCCGTCGCCGTTGCGGCCCACGACCCCGATCCGGTCCCCTTCGGAGACGCCGAGCGAGACACCGTCGAGCAGGGCACGGGTGCCGTACACCTTGCTGACAGCCTCGACATTGACCAGGTTGACGGCCACTTTGACTCCTGTACGGGGGAACGATCGACATCCAAGGGTAGACGGCCGGAGCGGTGGGCTACCGTGCGTGATCGTTCGCTGGCTCGCAGGAGCGCGGCGACGAGGACGAGGGCGGCGCGGCGCGGTACCTGACCACGGCTGCGCGCCCCCGATGCCGTAGCCGCCGGCAGCCCCTGACAGCAGCCCCTAACAGCAGCCCCTAACAGCGGGCGAGGGTGCCGCTTCCCCCGGTGGTCTTGTCGGCGAACACCCAGCCCTCGGTCTCCGTGCCGTCGATACGGGCGTAGATCCACTTGTTGCCATGGGCATTGGTGACGTAGCAGTGGTAGTAGATCTTCACGCCGTCCTTGACCGCGGTCACCCACCCGCACTCCGCGTACGGCCCGGTGTAGAGGTGGGAGTTCTGGGACAGGTATCCGTAGCCGTTGCTGCGGTTCGAGTGGGCCCAGCCGGTGCAGGCCGTCGACACTGGGGCGGGCTCCTTCGCCGTGGAGCTGGCTGTGGCCACCGGAGAGGTGGACGGGTCCGCGCCCGGCTCCTCACCGCCCTTGCTGGGCGTCGGGGTGGGACCCGGCTCCTTGTCCTCGTCCTTGTTCTTGTCCGTCCCCTCCGAGGGGGCGCTGGACTGCGTCTCGCCGGGGCCCATGGACGTCAGGTCCCCCGGGGAGGTCGCGCCGTCGGCCGCGCCGCCCGTGCCGGACATGTCGCCGTCGGCCGGGGTGCTCGCCGTGGGAAGCGCCCCGTTCGCCCCGCCGCCGCCCGTGTCTCCGCCCGTGTTCATCAGGGCGTAGGCGACGCCGCCTCCGGCGATCACGGTGGCGACCGCCGCCGCGACGATGGTGCGGGTGCGGCGCCGCCGCGCGCGGACGATCGCCGTACGGGTCTCGGAGCGGCTGCCGCGAGCGGCGGGTATGCCGGGCTGCATGCCTGGCTGCATGCCGTGCGGGCCGGCCGGCGGGTAGGCGGCGCCTGCGGGCTGCGGGATGGGCTGGAACGGCTCGGCGGCAGGGCCGAAGGCGGCGGGCGGGGTCACAGGGGTCGGGGCCGGGGTCGGCGTGAGGTTCGCCGTCGCGCCCGCGGCGACCGCCTCCAGCATCTCGCGCGCCCGGGCGGCGTCCGGCCGCTGCTGCGGATCCTTGGCCATCAGCGCCCGCAGCACGGGGGTGAGCGGTCCGGCGCGCCGGGGCTCCGGCAGCTCCTCGCCGACGATCGCCGCCAGCGTGGACCACACCGACGTACGGCGGAAGGGCGAAGCGCCTTCCACGGCCGCGTACAGCGTCATGCCGAGCGACCAGATGTCCGACGGGGAACCCGGTTCCTGGCCCTGCGCGCGCTCCGGCGGCAGATAGTCGAGGGAGCCGACGATCTGGCCGCTCTGGGTCAGCTTGGCCATGGCGTCGTCGCCGGAGGTCTCCATGCTGGCGATGCCGAAGTCGGTGAGCACGACACGGCCGCCGCGCTCGAGCAGCACGTTCCCCGGCTTGACGTCCCGGTGCAGGACCCCGGCCCGGTGCGCCGCGTCGAGCGCGTCCATCAGACTGGCGCCGATCGCGGCCGCCTCGCGCGGGTCCAGCGGGCCGCGCTCGGTCAGCACGTCGTCGAGGGAGGGCCCATCGACCAGCTCCATGACGATGACCGGCAGCCCCTGCTCCTCGACCACGTCGTGAACGGTGACCACACCGCTGTGCCGGATACGGGCGGCGGCCTGCGCCTCCCGCTGCATCCGGACCCGCAGATCGGCCAGCTCTGCCTTGGAGGCGTCGGTGTAGGCCCGCAGCACCTTGACGGCGACCTCGCGGTTCAGCAGCTGGTCCACCGCCCGGGCGACCACACCCATGCCTCCGCGCCCGATCGTCGCGGTCACGCGGTACCGCCCGCCCAGAACCTCGCCGACCAGCTCCGCGCCGTTCGCCCCCGTCACCTGTCACACCCCATCCGTCGCACAACGATTCATCCGAGGGGCACCAGAGTAGGGGTACGCATATGTGCGAGTGCGCACGGTCCACCCCTCGGCGCACAGGGGATCCCATGTGCGGGCCGGACCCCGACCGGACGCGGCACGTTTCCAACCGCCATTGCTGTCAACATATCTGACTTGAGGTCAGAAAATTCGTGCGTTCCGCCCACGGCCCGCCCGTTCGACCAGGAGCCACCCCGCCATCGCCATCGCCACCGCCGCCGGGGCAGTGATCTCGACCGCTATCAGCGTCGCCGAGTGGCCCTCCAGGAGGCCCCCGAAGCCGACCATGGACAGGCCCAGGACGCCGAAGAGCGCCAGGGTGATGCCCAGGGCCGCGACCGGGCTGCCCGTCGCGGAGGCCGGTGCGGGCGCGGCCGGGCGTTCGAAGCGGCGGAAGGCGGCGACGAGGAGCGCGGTGACGACGGCCGCGGCGGCGATACGGAGCGGGACCTGGGCCCACCAGGCGCCGGTCGCGGGCGCGGGCAGCGTCACGTCGAACGCGAGGAGCGTGCCGTACACGCCGAGCATCGCGGTCAGGTGCCACAGGAACGCGGTCATCGCGATCCCGTTGGCGGCGACGACCTTGTGCCAGACGCCGGCGCGGGCGACGAACCGGGCCCCCGGGCCCTTCAGCAGCTCGACCCCGCCGACCAGCCAGAGGCCGTGCGCGAGCAGGGCCAGCGTCGGCGGAGCCATGTTCGAGACCTTCTCACCGGGCATCCCGACCATGGAGAGCGGGTACGGCCCGAAGGCGACGAGCCCGGTGGCGGCGAGCAGCCCGGCGCCCGCGAGGACAGAGGGAAGGCGGATCATGCCGTCGGCGCGCAGGAAGCCGAGCTGATGGACCGCCAGCCAGACGAACGCGAAGTTCAGGAACTCGACGAAGGGCACGTCGAACGCGAACCGCAGCACGTCCATGGCGACCGCCCCGCCGGCGAGCACGCCGAACGCGCCCCATCCCCACCGCTCGTGCAGCTTCAGGAGCGGCGGCGTGAACGCCACCATCGCGAGGTAGATCCCGATGAACCACAGCGGCTGGGCGACGAGCCGCAGCGCGACCCCGGTCAGCCCACCGTCCGCCCCCAGGAGCTGGATCACCAGGGCGGCGGCCCCCCACACCCCCACGAACACCATCGTCGGCCGCAGCAGCCGCTGGAGCCTGGCCCGCAGGAACGCGGCGTACGCGGGGCGGGAGCGGTGGGCCAGGGCGTGCGAGAAGCCGCCCACGAAGAAGAACACCGGCATGACCTGGAGCGCCCAGGTGACGACCTGGAGCTCCGGTACGACGGCGAGCAGATTGCCCACCTGCCCGTCGGCCCCCACGGCCGCCATCAGCCAGTGTCCGAGCACCACGACCCCGAGGGAGGCGACCCGCAACAGGTCGACGTACCGGTCCCGCGTCGCGGGGGTGGCGGCGGCGAGCTCCCGAGCGCTGATTCCCACCCTGATTCTCATGGGGGGTACGGTCCCGCGGCCGCCCCGAACACCGTCAGCGCTCGGATACTCAATCGGCACCTGAGTACGGGCCGACTGGCCCCATGTCGTCGGCCACGCGGGCGATCTCCCGGCCATGCCTCCCGCCGACCGGGACTGACGCATCGTCATCTTTCGTCTGGTGCCGGGCACCCGGCGCCTCGTGCCCGCCCGCCCCCCCCCCCCGAGGAGAGGCCCCATGTCGCGACTCCCCCGCCTGGCCGCTGTCGCCACGGCCACCGCCGCGCTCACCGTGCTCGTGTCAGGCCCGACGTCGGCCGGAGAGCCGACCGTGTCGGACCCGCGCGTCGTCGCTCACTTCGACTTCGCCCTCGGGCAGACACCGGAGAACATCGCCCTCGAACCCGACGGCTCCGCGAACCTGACCCTGTCCTTCGCCCGCCAGGTCGTCCGCGTCACCAAGAACGGCGACACGACGATCCTGGCGACCCTGCCCGCCGTGGCGAACCCGAACACCCCCATCGTCGGCGCCGCGGTCACCACGGGCATCGCCCGCGCCCACGACGGCACCCTGTACGTCAACTTCGCCACCGGAAAGACCGAGACCGGCATCTGGCGCATCAAGCCCGACGGCAGCGCGCCCGAGCAGATCGCCCCGCTCCCTGCCGACAGCTTCCCCAACGGCCTCGCTCTCGACGAGGAATGCGGCACGCTCTACGCCGCCGACTCGGTACGCGGAACCGTGTGGAGCGTCCCGCAGGCAGGCGGCACACCCACGGCCTGGGCCACGGGAACCGAACTCCAGCCCCTCGCTCCCCCCGCCGGCTTCGGCGTCGGCGCCAACGGCATCAAGGTCCACAACGGCGCCGTGTGGGTATCCAACACCGACAGGCAGACCCTGCTGCGCATCCCTGTACAGCCCGACAAGTCCGCCAGTGCAATCGAGACCAGGGCGACCGGGCTGACCTGGATCGACGACTTCGCCTTCGCCGGGCACGACGACACGGTCCTCGCCGCGCTGATCGCGAGCAACGAGCTCGCCCTGGTACGCCCCGACGGCACCCACAAGGTCGTCCTCACGGCGCAGGACGGCCTGTCCAACCCGACCTCCGTCGCGGTGGACGGCAAGACCGTCTACGTACCGAGCGCGTCCTACTTCGAGACCGTGAAGGACCCGAACCTGCTCCTCGCCCGCCTCAACAAGGGCAAGGACTAACCGAGGACCGTCGCGCCCGGCGCCGGGGACGTGGCCGCACGGGCCGTGCGGCAGGTGCCGGAGGCGATCAGGGCGGCCGCGACCGCATCTGCCGACTCCGCGTCCTTCACCAGGAACGCCGTCGTCGGGCCCGAGCCCGAGACCAGGGCGGCCAGCGCGCCGGCCGCCGTACCCGCCTCCAGGGTGGCGGTCAGGGCCGGACGCAGGGAGACGGCGGCCGGCTGGAGGTCGTTGGCAAGGGCTCCGGCCAGGCCGGTCGCGTCGCCGGTGCGCAGGGCCTCCAGGAGGTCCGGTGAGGCGACCGGCTCGGGGACGGTGACGCCCTCGGTGAGCCGGTCGAACTCGCCGTACACCGCCGGGGTCGAAAGTCCGCCGTCGGCGACCGCGAACACCCAGTGGAAGGTGCCGCCCACCGGAAGCTCCGTCAGCCGCTCGCCACGCCCGACGCCGAGCGCCGCGCCGCCGACCAGGCTGAACGGCACGTCGCTGCCGAGCTCCGCGCAGATCTCCAGGAGTTCGGCGCGCGAGGAGTTCAGGCCCCAGAGCGCGTCGCACGCGAGCAGCGCGCCCGCGCCGTCGGCGCTGCCGCCCGCCATGCCGCCGGCGACCGGGATGTCCTTGGCGATGTGGAGGAGGACGTCCGGGGAGATCCCGTGCCGGGCGGCGAGCAGCTCCGCGGCGCGCGCGGCCAGGTTGGTGCGGTCGAGGGGGACCTTGTCGGCGTCGGGGCCCTCGCAGGTGATGGTCAGGTGGGTGGCGGGCGTCGCCGTCACCTCGTCGTACAGGGAGACGGCGAGGAAGACGTTCGCCAGGTCGTGAAACCCGTCGGCCCGCGCCCCACCGACCGCAAGCTGCACGTTCACCTTGGCGGGCACCCGCACGGTGACACTCCGCGCAGCACCCGCGTGCGCACCTCGGCCCGTACCCGCGCCCCGCTCCGTCCCCGTACCGCTCACGCCTTCGCCTCCGCGATCCTCGCGAACTCCTCCACCGTCAGGGCCTCGCCCCGGGCCTGGGGCGAGATGCCCGCCTTCACCAGGGCCTCCTCCGCCGCCGCGGGTGAGCCCGCCCAGCCGGCGAGGGCGGCGCGCAGGGTCTTGCGGCGCTGGGCGAAGGCCGCGTCGACGACCGCGAACACCTCCGCCTTCGAGGCGGTCGTCGCGACCGGCTCCGTACGGCGGACCAGCGACACCAGACCCGAGTCGACGTTCGGCGCCGGCCAGAAGACGTTGCGGCCGATCGCGCCCGCCCGCTTCACCTCGGCGTACCAGTTCGCCTTCACCGACGGCACGCCGTACACCTTGTTGCCGGGCTTGGCCGCCAGCCGGTCCGCGACCTCCGCCTGGACCATGACGAGCGTCCGCTCGATCGTCGGGAAGCGGTCCAGCATGTGGAGAAGCACCGGGACCGCCACGTTGTACGGGAGGTTCGCGACCAGCGCCGTGGGCGGCGGGCCCGGCAGCTCCTGGACGTCCATCGCATCGGAGTGGACCAGCGCGAACCGGTCCTTCTTCGCCGGCAGACGGGCCGCGATGGTCGCCGGCAGCGCGCCCGCGAGGACGTCGTCGATCTCGACGGCCGTCACCCGGTCCGCCGCCTCGAGCAGCGCCAGGGTCAGCGAGCCGAGCCCGGGGCCCACCTCCACGACCACGTCGTCGGGGCGCACCCCGGCCGTGCGGACGATCCGCCTGACCGTGTTGGCGTCGATGACGAAGTTCTGGCCCTTCTGCTTCGTGGGGCGCACGCCAAGGGCTGCTGCCAGTTCACGGATGTCGGCGGGGCCGAGGAGGGCGTCGGGGCCTTCGGGGCCGGTGGTGGTGCTCACCGGTACAGCCTACGGCTCACCGGTACAGCCTTCGGCCGCAGTGCGGCCACGGGCTCGCGCCGCGCTGCACGAAGAGCTTCTTCGCCCGGTACGTCTGCTCCGAGGCGGACGCGTTCTGGGCGACCCCGCTGCCGCCGAGCGAGCGCCAGGTGCCGGGGTCGAACTGGTAGAGCCCGCCGTACGTCCCCGAGGGGTCGACCGCGTTCGGCCGGCCGCCGGACTCGCAGGCGGCGAGCGCGCCCCAGTCGAGTCCGTCCGCGCCCCCCACGGACAAGGGCAGCGGCTTGGTCCCGACCTTCACCTTCTGGGTGACCGGCTCCCGGACGACCTCCTCGCCGGTCTTCCTCGGCTTCTGCCGGACGCCGTTGACGGTCCGCAGGCTGTACGTGACGCGGCGCACGCCCTGGACGCCCTGCCGTTCGACGACCTCCGTGCCCGCGAACAGCCCGGGGTCGCGGGTCCGCTCGACGGCGAACGGGATCGGCTCCTCGCGGATCTCCTGGGTGCCGGTGATCCTCATGACCGTGATCGTCTGGCCGTCGCGCGGGAAGGAGCCCGGCGGTACGGAGGTGGTGTCCTGGCCGGAGAGGGTGATCCCGGCCTCCGCGACGGCCTCGCGGACGGTGGCGGCGTTGGTGCGCAGGGTCCGCTCGCGGCCGTCGGCGAGGAGGGTGACGGTCCGTTCGGTGCGGACGTCGAGGGCGAGGCCGCGGCGGGAGATGGGGGCCGTGCGGGAGACGGAGAGGTACGCGCCCTCGGCCCGTACGCCGAGCTGGCGCAGGGCGCCGTCGACGGTGCGGGCCGTCGTCCACACCTGGCGGCGCTGCCCGTCGAGGGTGAGGGCGACGGGCCGGCCGTAGCGGACGACGACCTCGTCGCCGCTGGCCAGGTCCGCGCCGGGGGCCGGGGCGACGATGTCGTGGGAGCCGACGGCCAGGCCCTCGTCCGCGAGCAGCTCCCCGACGTCGTCGGCGAAGGTGTGCAGGGTGCGCGGGACGCCGTCGACGGAGAGCAGGATCGCCTTGTCGCTGGCGACGAAGGCGCTCGTGCCGCCGGCCAGGAAGGCGACGACGAGGGCCTGCGGGACGATGCGCCGCAGTCCCTGACCGGCACCGGTCCTGGCCTTGCGGCGGCGGGCGGCCCGCCGGGCCTCGGCGCGGGAGCCCTGGGGCGGGAGGAGTACCGCCTCCTGGGTCGGCTGGTCGTGCACGGCCACGGGCGCTGAGCGCCGCGGGGAGCGGTGACTGCCCTGGGAAGTGCTCACGAGGCCCGGACCCTAGCCCCGGGCGCGATCACTCTCCCAAACGACCCGACCACTACACGTAACCGTTATTGATCAGTGATCTCAGTAGTCGAAGGCGTCGGCCGTGTTCACGGCGATCGCCTCGCAGAGCTCCTCCTCCGTGATCCCGCGCACGGCGGCCATCGCACGGACGGTGACCGGGATGAGGTACGGCGCGTTCGGCCGTCCGCGGTACGGCGCCGGGGTCAGGAACGGGGCGTCCGTCTCGACCAGGACGAGCTCCAGCGGGGCGACGGCGAGGGCGTCGCGCAGCGGCTGCGCGTTCTTGAAGGTCACGTTGCCGGCGAAGGACATGTAGTAGCCCTTCGCGGCGCAGATCGCGGCCATCTCCGCGTCGCCGGAGTAGCAGTGGAAGACGGTCCGCTCGGGCGCGCCCTCCTCGTCGAGGACCCGCAGGACGTCGGCGTGGGCCTCGCGGTCGTGGATCACGAGCGCCTTGCCGTGGCGCTTGGCGATCTCGATGTGGGCGCGGAAGGAACGTTCCTGGGCGGCCATGCCCTCCGGGCCCGTACGGAAGTAGTCGAGCCCGGTCTCGCCGACGGCGCGGACGTACGGCAGGGCGGCGAGGCGGTCGATCTCGGCGAGCGCGTCGTCCAGGGCCGCGTCCCCGCCCGCCTCACGGGCGCCCTGCCGGGACCATCCGTCGGGGTCGCCGAGCACGATCCTCGGGGCCTCGTTGGGATGCAGGGCGACGGCGGCGTGCACGTGCTCGTGGGCGGCGGCCGTCTCGGCGGCCCACTGGGAGCCCTTGATGTCGCAGCCGACCTGGACGACGGTGGTGACCCCGACGGCGGCGGCCTTGGTGAGGGCCTCCTCGACGGTGCCGGACTGCATGTCCAGGTGCGTGTGGGAATCCGCCACCGGGAGGGGGAGCGGTTCGGGCAGCGGCGGCGGGGCGTCCTTCGAACTCATGGCCCCGATCGTACGAGGGCCATGAGTTCACTCGCGCGGCATGCCTACTTGCGGTGGAACAGGTCCGACAGACGCCGACGGTGGTGGGGCTCCTCGATGTGGACGGGACCGGGGACGTCCCCCGTCGGGGGCGGTGGGGCCGGGGCGGCCTCCCGGGCCGGGGGGCGCTCCTCGCGCTCCTCCCGCTGCACCCGCTCCAGGTCCTGCCCGATCGGCCCCGCCAGGCCGATCGGTCCGGCCGGGATCACGGGCCTGCGCGGCGTCCCGGGCACGTTCCGGTGATGGGCCTGTTCCCATGAGTCCAGGACCGAGGAAACCTGACCCGCGCGCATGATGCGGACGACGTGTCCGCCACAGTTCATGCAGGTCGGACTGGACAGCGGCGAGGGAACCCGCTCACCACCGGCCTTGTAGACGATGAATTCCTGGCCGGCGGCGTCGACGTGGTGCTCGATGTCGTACGCCTGCTCCCAGCCGTACCCGCAACGCATGCAGGCGAAGGCGTACGCCTCATGGGCGACGGGTATGCCGGTGCCGGTGATCTCACTCATGCCAGCTCCTCTCCACCGATCCAGTGGACCCACCGATCCAGTGGACGCCTTTTCGGGCCGGAGCGCATCAGCGCCGGTCGAACAATGGAATGGCCTTGGGCCTTCCCTTGCTCTCAGGCCCTCAGGGGGCCCGCCGCGCGGTTTTCGCTTTGCTTTTCACGATAGCTCTTTACCCTTTCCGGGGCCCGACACAGCCTTTCCGGGGCCCGACGCGGCCGCGTTCTTTGCCGCGACGACGGCATCGAACACCTCACGCTTGGGAAGGCCCGCCTCGGCGGCGACCGCGGCGATGGCCTCCTTGCGCCGCTCCCCCGCCTCCTCGCGCACCTGCACCCTGCGCACCAGCTCCTCGGCGTCGAGCTCGGCGGGCGCGGCCTCGGGGGCGCCCTCGACGACGACGGTGATCTCGCCCCGTACGCCTTCCTTCGCCCACTCCGCGAGCTCGCCGAGGCCGCCGCGCTTGACCTCCTCGTACGTCTTGGTCAGCTCGCGGCAGACGGCGGCGCGGCGCTCGGCGCCGAAGACCTCGGCCATCGCGGCGAGGGTGTCGTCGAGGCGGTGCGGGGCCTCGAAGTAGACGAGGGTGCGGCGCTCGTCGGCGACCTCGCGGAGCCGTCCGAGGCGCTCCCCCGCCTTCCTCGGCAGGAAGCCCTCGAAGCAGAAGCGGTCCACGGGCAGCCCGGACAGGGCGAGCGCGGTCAGCACGGCGGAGGGGCCGGGGACGGCGGTGACCTTGATGTCGTGCTCGACGGCGGCGGCGACGAGGCGGTAGCCGGGGTCGGAGACGGACGGCATGCCGGCGTCGGTGACCAGCAGCACCCGCGCGCCGCCGACGAGCGCCTCGACCAGTTCGGGCGTACGGGCGGACTCGTTGCCCTCGAAGTAGGAGACGACCCGGCCCGAGGTGTGCACGCCGAGGGCCCGGGTGAGGCCGCGCAGCCGCCGGGTGTCCTCCGCGGCGACGATGTCGGCGGTCTCCAGCTCGGCCGCGAGCCGCGGCGGGGCGTCTCCGATGTCCCCGATGGGCGTCCCTGCAAGTACCAGCGTTCCTGTCACATAGGTCATCCTCGCAGCCCGGACAGGCGACTCGCACAGATGCGTTCCCTACGATGGCGCGGTGACCAGTACCGCACCCGAGACCCTGCAGGGTCAGCGCGCCGTGGAAGAGCCCCCGTCGTGGCAGCAGCGTCTGCGGCGCTTCGGCTACACGCCCCCCGCTTCGGGGGCCTCCGGACCGGGGCTGCGGGAACGTCTCGTACCGCCGTACACGCGGCCATCGGAGCGGCTCTGGTCGCTGCTGGGGATCTCACGGGGCGCGGCGGATCGGGTGTGGCGGCTGGCCGCCTGGGGCGGTCCGCTGCTTGTCGCGCTGCTCGCCGGGCTGCTGCGGTTCTGGAACCTCGGCAAGCCGCACGCGGTGATATTCGACGAGACGTACTACGCCAAGGACGCCTGGGCGCTGATCAACCAGGGGTACGAGGGGGCGTGGCCGAAGGACATCGACAAAACGATCCTGAGCAACCCTGACTCGGTCCTGATCCCGACGGATCCGGGCTATGTCGTCCATCCGCCGATGGGCAAGTGGGTCATCGGTCTCGGTGAGAAGATCATCGGCTTCGAGCCGCTGGGCTGGCGCTTCATGGTGGCGCTGCTCGGCACGCTGTCCGTGCTGATGCTCTGCCGGATCGGGCGGCGGCTGTTCCGCTCCACGTTCCTGGGCTGTCTGGCGGGTCTGCTGCTCGCGGTGGACGGCCTGCACTTCGTGATGAGCCGGACGGCGCTGCTCGACCAGGTCCTGATGTTCTTCGTGCTGGCCGCGTTCGGGTGTGTGCTGATCGACCGGGACTGGGCGAGGCGCAGGCTGGCGGGGGCCCTGGAGGAGGACGAGGAGGGGGTCCTGCGGCCGGACTCCTGGGCCGCGGAGACGGTGCGGCTGGGCTGGCGGCCGTGGCGGCTGGCGGCGGGGGTGTCGCTGGGGCTCGCGGCGGCGACGAAGTGGAACGGCCTGTACGTGATGGTCGCCTTCGGGCTCCTGACGGTGCTGTGGGACGTGGGCGCCCGGCGCACGGCCGGCGCGGTCCGCCCGTACGTCGCGGTGATCAAGCGCGACCTGCTCCCGGCGTTCGTCTCGGTCGTACCGGTCGCCATCGTCACGTACCTGGCCACGTGGACGGGCTGGATCGTCACGGACAAGGGGTACTTCCGCAACTGGGCGGCCGAGCAGGACAAGATCGACGGCGGCGGCCTCTGGTCGTGGCTGCCGGACTGGCTGCGCAGCCTGTGGCACTACGAGAGCGAGGTCTACACGTTCCACGTGGGCCTGAACTCGCCGCACACGTACGAGTCGAACCCCTGGAGCTGGATCGTCCTCGGCCGCCCCGTCTCGTACTTCTACGAGTCCCCGGCACCGGGCACGGCGGGCTGCCCCTCGACCGCGACGGAGAAGTGCGCCCAGGAGGTCCTGGCCCTCGGCACGCCGCTGCTGTGGTGGGCGGCCTGCTTCGCCATCCTGTACATCCTGTGGCGCTGGTTCTTCCGCCGGGACTGGCGCGCGGGCGCGATCGCGTGCGGAATCGCGGCGGGCTGGCTGCCGTGGTTCCTCTACCAGGAACGCACCATCTTCCTCTTCTACGCGGTGGTCTTCGTGCCGTTCCTGTGCCTTGCGGTGACGATGATGATCGGCGCGATGATCGGCCCCGCGGGCTCCTCGGAAAGGCGCCGGACGTTCGGGGCGGTGGGGGCGGGAGTTCTCGTTCTTCTGATCGTGTGGAACTTCATCTATTTCTGGCCGATCTACACGGGCACGGCGATTCCGATGGACCAGTGGCGGAACCGGATGTGGCTCGACACCTGGGTGTGACGCTGGTTGACTGAGCGAACTTCTGGGGCTTCTGGGGAGGGGAACCACAGAGATGCGTAGTGGAACGAAAGTCGCGATCGTCGGCGGGGTCTTCGTCGTCGTGGCGGGCGGAGTCGCCTACGGGGGCTACAACCTCGTCCAGGGGATCAATGGCAGCTCCGGCGTGAGCAGCCGCTCTGGTGCGGAGGAGAAACTGTCCGGGCCGGTCACCGAGGACGAGGTCACGAAGACGGCCACGGACTTCCTGGCCGCGTGGGCGGCGGGCGAGCCCGAGAAGGCCGCCCAGCTGACCAACAACCCCGTCGAGGCCGGGCCGGTCGTGGCCAACTACGGCGAGGGCGCGAAGGTCTCCAAGGCCGAGATCACCCCGGGCAAGGCCATCGGCGCCAAGGTGCCGTTCACGGTGAAGGCGACGGTGACGTACGAGGGGCAGTCGAAGCCCTGGACGTACGACTCCGAACTGACCGTGGTGCGCGGCCTGTCCACCGGGCGGCCGCTCGTCGACTGGAAGCCCGCCGTCATCCACCCGAAGCTGACCAAGGACGGGACCCTGCGCACCGGCGCGGCGAAGACCGGCGCGATCAAGGCCGTCGACCGCAAGGGCGTCGAGCTGACGGCGGAGAAGTACCCCTCGCTCGGGCCCATCCTGGAGCAGCTGCGCGCGAAGTACGGGGCGAAGGCCGGCGGGGAGCCGGGCATCGAGACCTGGATCGAGTCCGGTACGGAGGGCGCGCCGAGCACCACGCTCGTGACCCATGTGAAGGGCAGACCCGGGCGGCTGGAGACGACCATCGACGCGACTGCGCAGGCCGCCGCCGAGCGGGCGGTGAAGCAGTACGGCCAGGCGTCGGTGGTGGCGGTCAAGCCGTCCACCGGCGAGGTACGGGCGGTCGCCAACAGCCCGGCGGCAGGCTTCAACGCGGCGTTCGAGGGCCGGCAGGCGCCGGGCTCGACGCTGAAGATCGTCACGGCGGCGCTGCTCCTGGAGAAGGGGCTCGTGACGGCGAACGGGCCCGCCCCGTGCCCGCCGGCGGTCCGGTACTACACCCGTACGTTCAACAACCTCGAGAACTTCTCTCTCGGCACCGTCCCCTTCAAGCGGAGCTTCGCCAGGTCCTGCAACACGGCCTTCATCAAGCTGATCGACGAGGTGAACGACGACTCCGCGCTCGGCAAGGAGGCCCGGGACGTCTTCGGGATCGGCCTCGACTGGAAGACGGGCATCCAGTCCGTCGACGGGTCGATCCCCGAGGAGACGCAGGGCGCGGCGGCGGAGCAGTACATCGGGCAGGGCACGGTGCAGATGAACGCGCTCAACATCGCCTCGATCACCGCCACCGCGAAGACCGGCACCTTCAAGCAGCCGTTCCTGGTGTCCAAGGAGCTGGACGGGCGGACCTTCGCCGAGGCCTCGCGCTCCCTGCCGGACTCGGTGTCGAGCCAGTTGCGCGCCATGATGCGGGCGGCGGCGACCGGGGAGGGCACCGGCGCGAGGGCGATGGCCTCGGTCGGCGGGGAGAAGGGCGCGAAGACGGGCTCGGCGGAGGTCGACGGTCAGGCCACCTCCAACAGCTGGTTCACGGGCTACTCCGACGATCTGGCGGCGGCGGCCGTCGTCACGTCCGGCGGACACGGCGGGGACACAGCGGGGGAGATCGTGGCGAGCGTGCTGAAGACGGGTTGAGGTGGGGGGAGGAGTCGGGCTGAGGAGTCGGGTTGAGGCGGCGCGTTGAGGCGGATCAACGCCTCGCGTGGCCCGTACACGTACCGCTAGCGTGCGGGCCATGACCGAATCGCTCGCCCACCCCCGGTTCGCCGCAGCTCTCCACGAGCTGGGCCTCGACGTCGAGATCCGCCGCTTGGCCGACGCCAAGGCCGTACGGGAGACGATCGCGTACGCACTGCACCCCAAGTCCCTGATCGCCCACGCGGGCGGGGCGCTGGTGGACGTGCGCGAGCGGATCGCGTGACGCCGCTCGTCGTGGCGGCGGTCCTGCTGGCCGCCGTGACGCACGCGAGTTGGAACGCGATCGCCCACACCATCCGCGACCAGCTGCTCTCCTTCACCCTGATCTCCGGCGGCGGGGCGGCGATCGGCGCGGTCCTCGTCTGCTTCGTACCGGTGCCGACCGCCGGGGCGTGGCCGTACCTGGTCGCCTCGGCCGCCCTGCACATCGGCTACTACGCCCTGCTCATGCGGTCGTTCACGCTCGGCGACTTCGGCCAGATGTACCCGATCGCACGCGGTACGGCCCCGTTGGCGGTGACCGTCCTCGCGGCGGTCTTCGTCGAGGAGATCCCGGACGGCCTCCAGCTCCTGGGAGTCGCCGTGGCCTGCGCGGGGCTGACGGGCCTCGCGCTCTGGGGACTTCGCGGGGCGGGCCGCCGCCCCGACTGGCCCGCCCTGCTGGCGGCGGGCGGTACGGGCCTGGCCATCGCCGCGTACACGGTCGTCGACGGCGTGGGCGCACGGGCCTCCGGCACCCCGCTCGGCTACATCGCGTGGCTGATGATCCTGCAGGGCCTGGTGATCCCCGCGTACACCTTCTGCCGGCGCCGCTCCCGGCTCCTGCCCGAACTCCGTCCGTACGCCACCCGCGGGCTGCTCGGGGCCGCGCTGTCGGTCTCCGCGTACGGCCTGGTCCTGTGGGCCCAGACGGAGGCTCCCCTGGCGCTGGTCGCGGCCCTGCGGGAGTCCTCGATCATCGTGGGGGCGGCGATCGGGGCGCTGTTCTTCAAGGAGCGCTTCGGGGGGCCGAGGATGGCGGCGGCGGGGCTGATGGTCGTGGGCATCGGGCTGATGCTGACCACGACGTGACGAGTCCGCGTGCCGGCGTCAGCGCAGGTCGAGCCGCATCAGGACCCGCGGGTGACCGGCAAGGACCGAGGTGGTGTCGGCGGCGTGGACGAACCCGGCGCGTTCGAAGTTCTTCCGCAGCCCGGCGTACGCCATGGTCAGGTCGACCTTGGCGTCCCCGTTGTCGAGGGGGTACGCCTCGATCGCCGGTGCGCCCTGGGCGCGGGCGAACTCGACCGCGCCCGCGATGAGGGCGTGCGAGATCCCCTGCTTCCGGTGCCCGGGGCGCACCCGGACGCACCAGAGCGACCAGACGGGCAGATCGTCGACGTGCGGGATCTTCCGGCTGTGCGCGAAGGCGGTGTCGGCCCGCGGCGCGACGGCGGCCCAGCCGACCGGTTCGTCGCCGTCGTAGGCGAGGACCCCAGGAGGGATCCGGCCGCGGCACAGCTCGGCGACGTACTCACCCCGCGCGGGCCCCCGCAGCTCGTTGTTGAGCTTGGACGGGATCCGGTAGCTCAGGCACCAGCAGACGTTGGCGTCCGGCGACTTCGGGCCGAGCACGGTGCGGACGTCCTCGAAGACCGAAGCCGGGCGTACGTCGATGGTCATGACTCCACGATGGCACGACGGGACGGTGATCCGACTTGCGCTTGCCGTGGCGTCAACTCCTACGGTCGTGTGTGGGCCGGAGAGACCGGCCCGGCGATGGGAGGAGACCGGTCATGGCCTGGTCGATCGCGGAGGTGGCCCGGATGTCCGGGGTGACGTCCCGGACGCTGCGGCACTACGACGAGATCGGCCTGCTGCCGCCCGCGTGGATCGGGAGCAACGGGCACCGCTACTACGAGGAGGCCGATCTGCTGCGGTTGCAGCAGATCCTGCTGATGCGGGAGCTGGACCTGGGACTGCGCGAGGTCCAGGCGGTCCTGGACAGCCAGGCCGACCGGGTGACCGTGCTGCGCGAGCACCACGAGCGGCTGCTGCGGGAGCGGAACCGGCTGGACACGCTGGTCCGCACGGTCGGGCGCACCATCGCCGATCTTGAGAAGGACGACACCATGACGAAGATCAACAGGCCGGAGAACCTCTTCGAGGGCTTCGCGCCCTCCCCCGACCAGGACGCCGAGGTCCGCGAGCGCTGGCCGGAGGCGTGGGAGGAGTCCCGGCCGGCCAGGGAGACGATGACGGCCGAGGACCAGGAGCGGTGGCAGCGGGAGGTGACGGCCCAGATGATCCGCTTCGCGGAGCTCATGACGTCCGGCACCCCGCCGACGGCCCCGTCGGTCCAGGCCGAGGTGGACACCCACTACGAGGGCGTCTGCCGCTTCTGGACCCCGACGGCGGAGGCGTACAAGGGCCTGGCCCAGACGTACGTCGAAGACCCGCGCTTCCGCGCGAACTTCGACAAGATCGCGGAAGGCCTGGCGGAGTACCAGCGCGACGCGATGCACGCGTACGCGGACGCCCGCCTGAGCTGAGCCGACCTGAACGGACGCTGGAGGGCTGCAGACTTCCGGCGCCAGGCCGCCGATTCGACGGCCCAACGCCCATCAGGCATACAACTACGTTGCCGAAGCACGGAAGAAGTCGGTGCGGATCCGACGGAAGCCGGTGTGCCCGGTTGCCTGCGCGTGCACCAGGCACCACAGCGCAGGCTCGCTCTCGACATCTGCTGCCCCGGATCCCTCCAAGCAAGTTGTGCACTCGGCCTCGGTGATGGGCCCAGTTCCCGTCCGGTCCTCGCCAAGTACCCAGGGCCACGAACAGACCCCCGTCGGAACCACGCGCCGATCAGCCGCCAACAGACTCTCCGCCCGTCACCTCAGTGACCAGCTCGGCCCACACGACCTTGCCGGGCCCCTGCCGATCAGAGACGCCCCACTTCTCCGACAGCACGTCCACCAGGGGGAGCCCCCATCCGCCCCCGGCACAGTCGTTCGGCAGCGCCATCATCGGCCGCTTCTCCGAGGCATCGTGCACCTCGATCCGCAGGATGCCCGGCAAAGCGGGCGAACCGTGTCTCGATCTCCCGGCCCGGGACCCGCCCGTGCCGAACGGCGTTGGTGAGCAGCTCGGACAGGACGAGCGACGCGCAATCAACGACACACCCCAGCCCCCAGTCCTCCAGAGCGCCGGACAACCGGCGCATCAACTGCTGCCGGTTCCATCAGCCACCTCCAGGGAAGCCCGCTGTCCTAGGACTACGGGCGCGCCTGAAGATGACAATGGCGCACAGTCCCAGGACTGTGGTGGACTGCAGTTGTTCGAGAGGAGCTGGCGTGGCACCCAAATGGCGGGAACTGGCCGACAGACTGGCCGAGCGCATCAGGAGCGGTGAGTACGCCGTCGGCCAGCGGCTTCCCCATATCCGGGACCTCGTGGAGGCGGGCGAAGGGTCGAAGTCCACGGTTCACGCGGCCTACAGAGCGCTGGAGGCCGAAGGCCTGGTGACCTCGTCCCGTGGGCATGGCACCGTCGTTCATTGCTGATCGCGTCGCCTCGGGACGCGCGTACCGACGTGGCGAGCAGACGCAGACGGTCAGCCGCGTGCCCGCGCCGGCCGCGGTAGCCGCGGCTCACGGACTGCCCGAGGGCGCCGACGTGTACGCCCGTGCTCGCGTCGTGAAGGAGGGCGATCAGCCGACGCATACCCTGACCAGCTACTACCGGCCCGAGCACGTCGAGGGGACACGCCTCGTCGACCCGACGCCCGGGCCCGCCGGCCGGGGCGGCGGTTTCCGCGTGCTCTACGACGCGGGGTACGAGATCGACCACATGCGCGAGGAGCTGTTCGCGCGGATCCCGACGCCCGAGGAGGCGACGCTGCTCCAACTGGCGCCCGGCGAATGGGTGGTCGAGCTCCACCGCACCACGTACACCGCTGACGGGACCGTCGTGGAGTTCGCCATCGGCGTCCACGCGGCGAGCCGCTTCTCATGGTCGTACGACTTCAAGGTCCCCGACTCGGCGCAGGCGCAGGAGGCGGCGGAGTGATCTCGGCACAGGCCTGGTCGGATGCCCAACTACTCTGGGACTTCCAGCAGATGCACCACCAGCCGCGCCCCTGCTCGGTCGGCATCGGGCTGGGCAGCCACGACCTGGGCGTGGCCGACGTGACGGTCGACCTGTACCGGCGCGGCATGTTCCCGCTCATCGTCTTCACCGGCGCCACCAGCCGCACAACCGCGGCCCGCATGCCTCGCGGCGAGGCGGAGCACTATCGTGAGCGAGCGCTGGAGTTGGGTGTGCCCGCGTCCGCCATCCTCGTCGAACCGAACGCGCGGAACACGGGCGAGAACATCCGCTTCTCGCGCGAACTCCTCGCGAAACAGGGCGTGGACGTCTCGTCCGTCCTCCTCGTAAGCAAGCCGTACGAGGAGCGGCGGGCCTATGCCACTGCTCGCAAGCTCTGGCCCGGCGTCGAGGTCGTCAGCGCATCCTCGCCAATGGCCCTCGCGGAGTACGTGGACTCGATCGGGGACGCCCGCCTCGTCCTCGACATGCTCGTAGGTGCACAGCAGCGGCTTCTGATCTACCCAGAGCAGGGTTTCATGGTGGCGCAGCCGGTCCCCGAGGCCGTCGGCGCGGCCTACGACCGCCTCCGTGCCGCCGGGTTCACCAGCCGTCTCGCCCCCACCCCGTAGCCACACGCGGAACATGGTGGTCGGCATCGGGATGATGTTGCAGACTGCGTCTCGAACTGTCGTGCACGACAAGGTGGGTGGGGAAACAGTGACGTTGGGACGCAGGCTCTTCCTGGGAAGCTTCACCGCGGGCGCGGTGACCGTGGCCGTCGGGGGGAGCGCCGCGAGTGCGAGTGCGGCGGCGGAGGGTGCGGAGGGGGTGACCACGACGTTCGACGGGCCCGTGACAGCCGAGAAGTTCTACACGAACGCCACCGCCGAGTCCGCGTTCTTCAAGACCACGTCGGCGACCGACCACACGGTGACCGTCTACCAGGCGGCCACCGCCGGTACCGGCGCGGCGCTGAACGTGGTGTCGGACAATCCGGGGACCTCGGCGATGTACCTGTCCGGTGCAGAGACCGGGCGCGGGACACTGAAGATCGCGCATCGGGGGTACGCGGACGGATCCGACAGGAACGCCGCCGCCCTCTCCATCGACCTCCAGACGTCCGGCACGGCGGCCCAGGGCATCTTCCTCACCGCGACCAACGGGCCGACGGCGGGGAACCTCGTCTCCCTGCGCAACAACGACGGCCTGGACGACTTCGTCGTCAAGGGCACCGGCCGTATCGGCGTCGGGATCGACCGCGCCGCCACCCCCCGCGCCCAGGTCCACATCGTCCAGCGGGCGGACGCACCGGCGGCCCTGCACGTCGAGGGCACGGTCCGCGTCGCCGACACTGCGGCCCCGCCGACCTTCATCGACTCGACGGGCGGCGGCGCGCTGTACGCCGTGGGCGGGGAGCTCATGTGGAGGGGCTCCAACGGCACGGTCACCCGCCTGGCCCCGGCCTGAGCAGCGCGTACGAGACGGAGGCAGGTATGCAGCTGACACCCGAGGAACTCGTGTCGGAGTTCCACGACGCCGTGATGGAGCTCTACTTCGCGAGGAAGCGGATCGTGGCCCTGGAGGCGGAGAACGGCGCGTTGAAGGCCCGTCTCGCGGCCGTCCTGCCGGAGAGCGAGGGGACGGAGAGCTGACCGTTCCGGCCGCTCAGTCGAGGCTCGCCCTGACCGCCCGTACCAGCGCCTGCGCTCGCGGGTCCGCCGTCACCGTCTTGCGCATGCCGTTCGTCACGTAGCCGAACGCGATCGACGACTCCGGGTCCGCGAAGGCCAGCGAGCCGCCGCGGCCCGGGTGGCCGAAGGAGGTGGGGCCGAGGAGGGGGGAGGCCGGGCCGTGGAGCATGTGGCCCAGGCCGAAGCGGGTGCCCACCATCAGGACGCGGTCCGGGCCCGCGGACTCCTCGGTGCGGGCCAGGGTGAGGGTCGCCGGGGCGAAGAGGCGGGGGCCGCCGTCGACCGGGCCGAGGGTCGAGGCGTAGAAGCGGGCGAGTGCGCGGGCGGTGGAGACGCCGGCCGAGCCCGGGAGTTCGGCGGTCCGGTACGCGGGGTCGTTCTCGTCCGGCTTCGGGTCGATCGCCCCGAAGGCGCGCCGGGTGAGGGAGTACGGGTCGCGGTACGCCTCGGTGACCGAGCGCTTGGGGCGGAGCCGGAGCGCGCCGCTGTCCGGCGGTTCGAGCTCCTCGACCGGTCCGAGGCGGCCGACGCGCGAGGCCTCGTCGGCCGGCAGGCCTATCCAGAGGTCGAGGCCGAGCGGGCGGGCGATCTCCTCGGCGACCCAGCGGCCGATGGTCCGCCCGGTCACCCGGTGGACCAGGCCGGAGAGCAGCCAGCTGAAGGTGTGCGCGTGGTAGCCGTGCGCCGTGCCCGGCTCCCAGACCGGCGCCTGCGCGGCGATCGCCGCCTGGGCGATCACCGGGTCGATCGCCTCGGCGAGCGTCAGCGGGCGGTCCAGGACCGGCACCCCGGCCCGGTGCGCGAGCAGCTGCCGTACCGTGACCCGCTCCTTGCCGGCCGTCTTGAACTCCGGCCAGTACGTGCCGACCGGCGCGTCCAGGTCGAGCTGGCCGCGCTGGTGGAGGAGGAGAGGGACGGCGGCGGCCACGCCCTTCGTCGCCGAGCGGACCACCTGGGCCGTGTCGATGGCCCAGGGGACCTGGCCGTCGACGTCGCGGGTCCCGGCCCACAGGTCGACGACCTTGACGCCGTCCCGGTAGACGGCGACCGCCGCGCCCCGCTCGCCCCGCTGCTCGAAGTTGCGCAGGAACGCGTCCCTGACCGGCTCGAACCCCGCCGCCACCGTGCCCCGGACGTCCACCTGAACCCACGCTTCCTCTCGTACGACCGATCCCCATGGTGCAACGCCCACGTCAGGGACCCGATTCCGGGGTCGGGAACCGGTCAGGCCACCGAGCTCGGCACGAAGCCGTACGGCAGTTCCAGGCGGTTCCTGGCCATGAGCTCCGTATCGGCGAGGACGTCCGCCGTGGGGCCGTCGCCCGCGATCACGCCCTCGCTGAGGATCACCGAGCGCGGGCAGAGCTCCAGCGCGTACGGCAGGTCATGGGTGACCATCAGGACGGTGACGTCGAGCGAGCGCAGGACGTCCGCGAGCTCGCGGCGCGAGGCCGGGTCGAGGTTGGAGGACGGCTCGTCCAGGACGAGGATCTCCGGCTCCATCGCGAGGACGGTCGCGACCGCCACGCGCCGCCGCTGACCGAACGACAGGTGGTGCGGGGGCCTGTCCGCGTACTCCGCCATGCCCACCCGCGCGAGGGCCTTGTGCACCACGGCCTCCAGCTCCGGCCCGCGCAGGCCCGCCGCGGCCGGGCCGAAGGCGACGTCCTCGCGGACGGTCGGCATGAACAGCTGGTCGTCCGGGTCCTGGAAGACGATCCCGACCCGGCGGCGGATCTCGGCCAGGTTCCGCTTCTCCACCGGCAGCCCGGCGACGGAGACCGTGCCCGCGCCGCCGGTCAGGATGCCGTTGAGGTGGAGGACGAGGGTGGTCTTCCCGGCGCCGTTGGGGCCGAGGAGCGCGACCCGCTCGCCGCGTCCGACGGTCAGGTCGACGCCGAAGAGCGCCTGGTGGCCGTCGGGGTAGGCGTACGCCAGGCCGCGTACGTCGAGAGATACGTCGAGAGAAGGAGTCGTCATCGGAAAGTCCATCCCAGGAGGCAGATCAGGAAGGCTGTGAGCGGCAGGAAAGCCGCCCGGAGCCACTCGGCGCGGGTCGCCGTCACCTCGTCGATGACCGGCATGGAGCCCGCGTACCCCCGGCTGACCATCGCGAGATGGACGCGCTCACCCCGCTCGTACGAGCGGATGAAGAGGGCGCCCGCGGACTTGGCGAGGACGCCCCAGTGGCGGACGCCCTTCGCCTCGAAGCCGCGCGAGCGGCGGGCGATGGACATCCGGCGCATCTCGTCGGTGATCACATCGCCGTACCGGATCATGAAGGAGGCGATCTGGACGAGGAGTGGCGGGAGCTTCAGCCGCTGGAGGCCGAGGAGCAGTTCGCGCAGTTCGGTCGTGGCGGCGAGGAGTACGGAGGCGGCGACGCCGAGGGTGCCCTTGGCGAGGACGTTCCAGGCGCCCCACAGGCCGGGGACGCTCACGGACACCCCGAGGACCTCCGTCTGCTCGCCCGGGACCACGAACGGCATCAGGAACGCGAACGCCACGAACGGGATCTCGATCAGGAGCCGGCGCAGGACAAAACCGGCCGGGATCCGGGCCGCAGCCGCCACGGCGCCGAGCAGCAGCGCGTAGGCGCCGAAGGCCCAGACCGCCTCGCGGGGCGTGGAGACCACGACCACCACGAAGGCGAGGACGCCGGCGAGCTTCGTGTGCGGGGGCAGCGCGTGGACCGGCGAGGTCCCCCGCCGGTACAGCTTGTGTGCGTGTCCCGCGCCCATGTCAGACCCGGGCGCCGGTCGTCTGCTTACGGCGGCGTACGGCCCAGAACGCGCCGGTGCCGACGGCGAGCGTCGCGCCGACGCCGATCACGCCCGCGAGGCCGCCGGAGAGCCGGGAGGTCTCGATGCCCTTGACGCCGTAGTCGGCGAGCGGGGAGCCGACCGCCGCGTGCTCCTCGACGTTCTTGTCGATGCCCTGGTCGGCGGCGACCTTCTCCAGGCCGTCCGGGCTGGCGGAGGCGTAGAAGGAGACGAAGCCCGCGAGGACGAACGCGGAGATCAGGCCGCCGATCCAGACCTTCTTCGGGGAGCGGGCCGGCGCGGCAGGGGCTGCCGGAGCGGCGTCGACCAGCTCGCCGTTCACGCGCAGCTTGAGCGGGGTGGTCAGGCCACGGGCGCCGTACACGAGGTCGGGGCGGACGGCGACGACCGCGCCGACGGTCAGCATGGTGATCGCCGCCTCGCCGATCCCGATGAGGGTGTGGACACCGACCATCGCGGTGAGCACCTTGGCGATCGGTACGTCGGTGGTGCCGCCGACCGCGTAGACCAGCGTGAACGCGGCGGCCGCGGCCGGTACGGAGACGAGGGCGGCCACGAAGGAGGCCACGGTCACCGATCGGCGGGTGCGCGGCAGGACCAGGACGAGGCCGCGGAAGAGCGCGTACGCGACGACGACCGTGACCACGCCCATGACGGTGACGTTCACGCCGAGCGCGGTGAGGCCGCCGTCCGCGAAGAGGATGCCCTGCATCAGCAGGACCACGGCGATGCAGAGCACACCGGTGTACGGCCCGACGAGTATCGCGGCGAGCGCGCCTCCGAGGAGGTGGCCGCTGGTCCCGGCCGCGACCGGGAAGTTCAGCATCTGCACGGCGAAGATGAACGCCGCGACCAGCCCGGCGAGCGGGGCCGCCCGCTCGTCCAGCTCGCGGCGCGCTCCGCGCAGACTGACGGCGACGGCGCCGGCGGCGACGACACCGGCGGCGGCCGATACGGGGGCGTTGATGAATCCGTCAGGTACATGCACGTCCTGAATAATGAACGTTCTTGCAAGTGACTTGCAAGAACGCATGGAGCACAGAAGGGCGGCGGCCCCGTGCACGCGCCCCAAAATATGGGACATTAGGGGATAAATAGACGAGTGTGAGGAGTGACTCGATGTCCCCCACCGCGGACGACCACGAAGTCGAGGATCACGCCAAAGGCCGGATCATCAGCGACGCCCCCCTCTCCCGCCCCGTCCCGGTCGCCCTGCGCTACGACCCCGACCTCACCCCCGCCACCGTGCGCTTCGTCTTCCCCGGCAACATCGAGTGGTCCTTCCCACGCGCCCTCCTCGAAACCGGCATGCGCGCCCCGACCCGCCGCGGCGACATCGGCGTCTGGCCGTGCGGGCGCGTCCAGACGGTCGTCGAGTTCCACACGGACGACGGGGTCGCGGTCGTCCAGTTCGACACGACCGCCCTGCTCCGCTTCCTCAGACACACCTACGCCGTCACCGCGTCGACCTCGACGCGATGACGGCGCAGGGCCGCGTCGGCTCCCCGTCCCCACGGGCTCCGGCGCGATCCGGGGCGTACTCCTCCGCTCAAGGAGCCGCCCGGGATCCGGGGCGTACCGCTCCGCTCAAGCGGCCGCCCCGGGGTTCATGAGGCTCAGACCTTCACGAGCTCGCGCTCCGGGTCCTGCGGGGTGGCCTGCGACTTCGCGAGCCCCTCGCCCTCCACGTCCACGTTCGGCAGCGCCCGGTCCAGCCACTTCGGCAGCCACCACGCCTTGTGGCCGAGCAGCGCGAGCACCGCCGGGACGATCGCCATGCGGACCACGAAGGCGTCGAAGAGGACGGCGACGGCGAGACCGAAGCCGATCATCTTGATCATCTGGTCGGTCATGCCGATGAAGCCGGAGAAGACCGCGATCATGATCACCGCGGCGGCGGTGACCACCCGGGCGCTGTGCCGGAAGCCGGTCACGATCGCCTCGCCGGGCCGCTCCCCGTGGACGTACGCCTCGCGCATCCGGGTGACGAGGAAGACCTCGTAGTCCATGGCGAGACCGAAGACCACACCCACCATGAAGATCGGCATCATCGACATGATCGGGCCGGTCTGCTCGACCCCGAACAGGGACCCGAGCCAGCCCCACTGGAAGACCGCGACGACCGCGCCGAGGGCCGCGACCACCGAGAGCAGGAAGCCGAGGGCCGCCTTCAGCGGGACGAGGACCGAGCGGAACACCACCATCAGGAGCAGGAAGGCGAGTCCGACGACCAGCGCCAGGTAGGGCACGAGCGCGTCGTTCATCTTCTGCGAGAAGTCGATGTTCATCGCCGTGGCACCGGTGACCAGGACGTTGTCGCCGGTCGCGTCGCGGATCTCGTGGACCAGGTCCTCGGTCTCCACGGAGGACGGGCGGTCCTTCGGGACGACCGTGATCATCGCGGTGTCGCCGGCCTTGTTCGGCGTCGGCGGGGTGACGGCCACGACACCATCCAGGCCCTTGATCTTCTCGGCGGTGGAGTCGGCGGCGGCCTTGTCCCCGTCGACGACGACCATCAGGGGCCCGTTGAACCCGGGGCCGAAGCCGTCCGACAGCAGGTCGTACGCCCGGCGCTCGGTGGTGGAGACGGGCTTGGCGCCGTCGTCCGGCAGACCCATCTCCAGGGAGGCGGCGGGCAGCGCGATCGCGCCGAGGCCGAGGACACCGACGAGCAGGACCATGACCGGGCGGCGGATGACGAACCGGGCCCAGCGGGTGCCCATGTTGGGCTTGCCGCCCTCGCTCTCGGCCTTCTTCCCCTGCCCCTTGCGCTCCTTGCGGCCCACGACCTTGGAGCCCGCGAAGCCGAGCAGCGCCGGGATCAGGGTGAGCGCGATCAGGACGGCGATCACGACCGTGCCGGCCGCCGCGAAGCCCATCTTCGTCAGCATCGGGATGTTGACGACGGCGAGACCGACCAGCGCGATGACGACGGTCAGACCGGCGAAGACGACGGCCGAGCCGGCCGTGCCGACCGCGCGGCCCGCGGCATCCTCGCGCTCGCGGCCCTCGGCGAGCTCCGCGCGGTAGCGGGAGACGATGAAGAGGGCGTAGTCGATGCCGACCGCGAGGCCGATCATCATCGCGAGGGTGGAGGTGGTGGAGCCGAGGTCGAGGACGTTCGCGAGCGCGGTGATCGTCGAGACGCCGATGCCGACGCCGACGATCGCGGTGAGCAGCGGAAGTCCGGCGGCGACCAGCGAGCCGAACGTCATGACCAGGACGATGCCCGCGATGACCACGCCGACGATCTCGCCCGCGCCGGTCTCCGGCATGGTCTGGAGCGCGTCACCGCCGATCTCGACGGTCAGCCCCTGTCCCTGCGCGTCGTGCCCGGTCTTCTCCAGGGCCGCGCGGGTCGCGTCCGTCAGCTCCATGCCGGAGACCTTGTAGCTGACGGAGACGTAGGCGGTCGAGCCGTCCTTCGAGACCGCCTGGGCGGTGTACGGGTCGGTGACCGAGGCGACCTCGTCGGAGCCGGACTTCAGCTCGCCGACGACGTCCTGGACCTTCGCCTTGTTGGCCGGGTCGGTCATCTTCTGGCCCTCGGGGGCCTTGAAGACGACGCGGGCGGTGGCCCCGTCGGCGTTGCCGCCGGGGAAGCGCTGCTCAAGGAGGTCGAAAGCCTTCTGGGCCTCGGTGCCGGGGATCGAGAAGGAGGAGGAAGTCGCGGCGGGCGCGGTGGCGGCGCCGACCCCGGCGAGCGCGAGGAGCGCCACCCAGAGGAGGGCGACGAGCCGTCGGCGCCGGAAGGCGGAGCGACCCAGCTTGTAGAGGAACGTGGCCACGGGGGCGTACTCCCGATTCGTGGTGGGACAGGGCATGGGGAGCCGGCCCGACGGCGTGAGCGGTGCGACGTCAGGTACTACCGAGCAGAAAGAGGGTCAGGCGCCGAGTGAGGGGAGCACGACGGCGTCGACGTAGGAGCTGAGGAAGGCGTGGTCGACCGGCTGATCGTCGATCAGCGGGCGGGCGATGAACGCTCCGATCAGCATGTGCGGTACGAGCTTCAGCGCCGGGTTGTCGGCGCGGACCTCGCCCCGCTCGACCGCTCGTCGCAGCACCTCGTCGAGTCCGGTCATCTCGGGTTCGATGAGCAGCTCGCGCAGTGCCTGCAGCAGGTCGGGGTTGTCGTGGACGGCATGGGCCAGACCCCGCATCAGCGCGGAGTCCTTCTCCATCTGGCAGTCGTCGGACCGATCCATCAGCGCGTGGAAGTCTCCGCGCAACGAGCCGGTGTCGATCTCGGCGAGACTGACGGGCTTGTTGTGGCGCATCGCCCTCGCGACGAGCTCGGGCTTGCTCCCCCACTGGCGGTAGAGGGTGGCCTTGCTGGAGCGGGTGCGGGCGGCGACGGCGTCCATGGTGAGGGCGTCGTAGCCGACCTCGCGCAGGAGGTCGAGCACGGCTTCGTACAGCTCGGCCTCACGCTCTGGGGTGAGCCTGCTGCGTGCCATGACCGGTTCTCCCTCGACGATGACGATGACGATCCGAACGAAACGGTTTCGTACAGTACGAAGGTACCCGGGAGCCCGGCGAAACGAAACCGTTTCGTACGTGTTCTGGCCCACACACCCGTACGAGTTGCCGCACCCCCTCCGCGCGGAAAGCATGAGGAGGTGAGTGACGACGCCGCGTATCTCCGCTTCCCGCACCTCCACGACGACCTGCTCTGCTTCGCCGCCGAGGACGACCTCTGGCTCGCGCCCCTGGTGCCCGACGGCCAGTCCCCCGGCCGCGCCTGGCGGGTCACGGTCGACCGGACCCGGGTCGGCCATCCCCGGTTCTCGCCCGACGGCAGCCACATCGCGTACACGACCTGGCGCAGTCTCGACCCCGAGATCCATCTCGCGCCCGTCGAGGGCGGCCCCTCACGGCGGCTCACCTACTGGGGCTCGACCGACACCCGGGTCTGCTCCTGGTCGCCGGACGGCGACATCCTCGCCGTCTCCTCGCACGGCCAGCCCTTCTCGTACTTCTCCTGGGCCTACACCGTCCCCACCGATGGCTCCCCCGGCGGCAGGATGCCCTGGGGCCCGGCCTCCCACATCGAGGTCGCCGATGTCGAGGGCGAGTCCGGGGTGGAGCGGCGCACGCTCCTCCTCACCGGAAAGCCGCCGCACGAGCCGGCCGCCTGGAAGCGGTACCGGGGCGGGGCCACCGGGCGGCTCTGGCTGCACGGGGAGCGGCTGCTGCCGGACATCGGCGGCCATCTCGACTCGCCGATGTTCGTGGCCGGCCGGATCGCGTTCCTCTCCGACCACGAGGGCGTCGGCAACCTCTACTCCTGCCTGCCCGACGGCACCGATCTGCGCCGCCACACGGACCACGACGCCTTCTACGCCCGGCACGCCTCCAGCGACGGGCGGCGGGTGGTCTACCAGTGCGCGGGCGACCTGTGGATCGTCGACGACCTGACCGTGCCCGACGCCGCCCCGCGCAAGCTGGAGGTACGGCTCGGGGGCCCGCGCGCCGGACGGCGCCGCTACCAGGTCCCGGCCGCCAACCACGTGGACGCGATCTCGGTCGACGAGACCGGGCGGGCGAGCGCCGTGTCGGTGCGCGGCAGCCTGTACTGGCTCACCCACCGCGACGGCCCGGCCCGCACGATCACGGACACCCCGGGAGTACGGGTGCGGCTGCCGGAGATGCTGGGCAGCGGCGACCAGGTCGCGTACGTCACCGACGCCGAGGGCGAGGACGCCATCGAGGTCGCGTACCTGCCGCGGGCCAGCGGGGACCGGGAGCCGCGCCGGCTGGCGATCGGCGAGCTCGGCCGGGTCGAGGAGATGATCTCGGACCCGGCCGGCGAGCGGCTCGCGATCGCCTCCAACGACGGCCGGCTGCTGCTGATCGACGCGACGGAGGCCTCCAACGGCGAAGTCACCGAGCTGATCCGCTCGGACAACGGGCCGGTCCGCGATCTCGCCTTCTCCCCCGACGGGACCTGGCTGACCTGGTCGCACCCGGGGATCGGCCGCTCGCTGCGGAAGATCAAGATGGCCCGGATCTCCGGTCCCGGCACCCCGACGATCGTCGAGGTCACCAACGGCCGCTTCGAGGACGAGAATCCGGTCTTCACCCGCGACGGCCGCTATCTCGCCTTCCTCTCCTGGCGCGGCTTCGACCCGGTGTACGACGTGCACACCGGCGACCTCTCCTTCCCGCTGGGCTGCCGCCCCTATCTCGTACCGCTCTCCTCCGCGACCCCCTCGCCCTTCGCGCTGCTGCCGGACGGCAGGCCGGCGGCGGGCGGGCTCGACCCGGCGGAGGCGGACACTGAGACCGCCGAGGGCATGACGATCGTGGAGGTGGAGGGGCTCGCCGACCGTGTCACCCCCATCCCGGTCGCCGCGTCCAAGTACTCGGGGCTGCGCCCGGTCAGCGGCGGCGGGCTCGTCTGGCTGCGCTGGCCGATCTCCGGCGCGCTCGGCGAGACGTTCGCCAACCCGGCCGACATGACGGGCCGACCGACGCTGGAGCACTTCACCATCACCAAGGCGCGGAAGACCGAACTGGTCCAGCACCTCGACTGGTTCGCCGTCAGCGGCGACGGTTCGCGGCTCGTCGTGGTCGACGAGGGCGAGCTGCGGGCGGTGCCGTCGACGGAGACCGGGGACAGCGACTCGACCGTCTACATCGACCTGCGGCGGATCCTGCACGAGGTCGACCCGGAGGCGGAGTGGCGCCAGGCGTACGACGAGGCGGGCCGCATCGTCCGCGCGTACTTCTGGGAGCCGGGCATGTGCGGCGTCGACTGGACGGCGGTACTGGACCAGTACCGTCCGCTCGTCGAACGGGTCGCGTCCCCCGACGAGTTCGCCGATCTGCTGCGCGAGGTCATGGGCGAGCTGGGCACCTCGCACGCGTACGTGACGCCCGCACGGCGCAACGAGGGACCGCCGCACTACCAGCGGCCGATGGGCCTGCTCGGCGCCAACCTCGTTCCCCGGGACGGCCGTTGGATGGTCAAGCGGATCCTGCCCGGCGACTCCTCGGACTCCAAGGCGCGCTCGCCGCTCGCGGGCACCGGCATCCGGGAGGGCGCGGTCCTCACCCATGTGGACGGGCGTCCGGTGGACCCGGTGACCGGCCCGTATCCGCTGCTGGCCTCCTCGGGCGGCACGACGGTCGAGCTGACGTTCGAGCCGGCGGAGGGCGAGGGGCGCGCGCGCCGGGTCGCGATCGTGCCGCTGATCGACGAACGGCCGCTGCGCTACCAGGACTGGGTGGCGAAGCGGCGCGCGGTGGTACGGGAGGTCAGCGGCGGCAAGTGCGGGTACCTGCACATCCCGGACATGGGCGGTTCGGGCTGGGCGCAGTTCAACCGGGACCTGCGGATGGAGGTCTCGCGGCCGGCCCTGATCGTGGACGTGCGCGGCAACGCGGGCGGTCACATCAGTGAGCTGGTGGTGGAGACGCTCACCCGGAAGATCCTGGGCTGGGACCTGACGCGTAACGCCCAGCCCGTCTCGTACGCCTCGAACGCCCCGCGCGGCCCGGTCGTCGCGCTCGCGGACGAGGCCACGTCCTCGGACGGCGACATGATCACGGCCGCGTTCAAGCTGCTCGGGCTCGGGCCGGTGGTGGGTCAGCGGACGTGGGGCGGTGTGGTCGGCATGACGGGGCGGCACCGGCTGGGCGACGGCACGCAGATCACGGTGCCGATGAACGCGGCCTGGTTCCCCGAGTACGGCTGGTCCGTCGAGAACCGGGGCGTGGACCCGGACCTGGCCATCATGCGCACGCCACTGGACTGGGCCGAGGGCCGGCACGCCCAGCTGGACGACGCGGTCGAGGTGGCGCTCTCCCTGCTCGCGGAGACCCCGGCGGCGACCCCACCGGGCTACGCCGACGTCCCGGACCGCTCCCGCCCGAAGCTCCCGCCGAGGTCCGACTCATAGGCGGTGCCGGGTTCGTCCCCGTCGAGGACGACATCCCCCACGGGCACGAACCCGGTCCGCGCGAGCACAGCCCTCGACCCGCCGTTCGCGAGGGCCGCGCAGGCCCGGAGCCGCCGCAGCCCGTACGCGGTGACCGCGAGCCGGCAGAGCGCCCGCACCCCGGCCGTGGCCACCCCTCGCCCGGCGGCCTTCTCGGCGACGCGGAACCCCAACTCGGCCTCCCCATCGGCCACATCGACGAGATTGAACCGCCCGAGGATCTCCCCGCCGTCCCCGACGAGCATGTGGAAGAGGATCTCCCCGGCTTCCTGCGCGTCGAGCAACTCCTGATGCCGCGCCGCGAACTCCTCGAAGTACGCGTCCCCGCGATCGGGCACATGGGCGGCGAAGTACGCCCGGTTCTCCCGCTCGAACGCGAGAAGCGCGGGCGCGTGGTCGGCTCGGAGCAGCTGCAGTTCGGGCATGGTCGTCACCGTAGATCGTGGTCCGCACACGCGGAAGGCGCACCCGGCGTCCCGGGTGCGCCTTCTCGTACGGGACCTCAGAGGTTCCCGTGGACAGACGTCAGGCGTCGTAGTCCATGTCGAGGCGTTCCTGGTCCTCCTGCTGGGCCCGGCGCTGCTGCTCCTCCGGGGAGGGGCGGCCCTTGGCCCGGGAGGCGCGCTGGGACGCTTCTTCGCGCGCGCCCATCTTCTGCTTCGCCTGCTCAGCGGCCTGCTTCGCCTTCTCGGCGGCCTGCTTCGTCTTGTCCTTGAACTGGTCTTGCATGCCCATGAAGGTTCACTCCTAGAAGGGTGAGAGGGGAACGGGGCTGCTCGCCCCTTGGGCCTCGACCAGCGTGGCACGGGCGGACACTCTGCGCATTTCGATCAGATACGCTCCGTACGCGTCCGCTCGTCGGCCGCCCCGCCCGCCCCGACCAGCCCCTTGGAGACACCGGCCAGACGGGGTTCGAAGCGCTTCATCTCCCGTTGGCCCACCGTGGCGATGACCCCCGGCAGGTAGCCCCGCGTGGACTGCATCCCGCGCAGCCACCATTGGGCGTACACATGGGCCGAGCGCCGCTCGATGCCCGCCACGATCCGGTCCACGGCCGGGCCCAGCGGGTACGTACGGTTCGACGGCCACGGCAGCCGCTGCCGCAGCTCCTTCATCACGTCGTCCTGGTCCGCGCCCCGCACCATGTCCGTGTCGGTCCAGGACAGATAGCCGACGCCGACCTTCACGCCCTTGTAGCCGACCTCGGCCCGCAGGCTGTGCGCGAAAGCCTCCACGCCCGACTTGGACGCGCAGTACGCCGTCATCATCGGCGCCGGGGTCATCGCCGCGAGCGAGGCGATCTGGAGGAAGTAGCCGCGGGACTCCATCAGGACCGGCAGGAACGCCCGTCCGGTCACCGCCCCGCCGATCAGGTTGACCTCGATGACGCGCCGCCAGGCGACCGGGTCGGAGTCCACGAACGGACCGCCCGCCGCGACACCCGCGTTGGCGACCACGATGTCGACCTTGCCGAAGCGCTCCTTGACCTCGGCGGCCACCCGGGCCATCGCCTCGTGGTCGGTGACGTCCGCGTGCCACCAGTCCGCCTCGGTGTGCAGCCGGCCGGCGACCTGCTTCAGCTCCTCCGGCTCCAGACCCACCAGCGCGAGCTTCGCACCGCGCGCGGAGAGCTTGCGGGCGAGGAGTTCGCCGACCCCGCGGGCCGCTCCGGTGACGACCGCGACCTGGCCCTCCAGGCTCACCCTGCTCATGCGTCCTCCTTCATTTCGATGTGGGTTCCGGCGTGCGTTCCGATGTGGGTTCCGATGTGGGTTCCGACGAGTTCCCTGATCCGGGCCGTCACCGCCTCCGGTGCCTCCACCGGCGTCATGTGGCCCATCCCCGCCAGCTCCTCAAGACCCACGCACTGGGGCAGCGCCGCCGCCAGGCCGCGGGAGTGCACGGGCGGGGTGAGCCGGTCGGCCGTGCCGACGAGCACGGCCACGGGCAGCTCCAACTCCCGTACGCCCGCGTCGAGATCGAGCTCCGCGAGCACCCGCGACCAGGCCACCCGCGCGCGGCGCGGGCAGGCGTGCACGATCCGGGCGCAGGCGTCGACACGCCCGGGCGCCGAACCCGGGCCCATCGTCGCGTACTTGAGGATCCTGCGGGAGAGCGGAGTGACCGGGCCGAGCGGTGCCCTCGCTCCCAGGATCCCCTTCGTCAGCCGCGTCCGCAGCCCGCCCGCCCGCAGCGGTACGACGAGGGCCTCGGCCACCAGTCGGGACGGCCCGGTCGAGCAGAGCAGCGCGGCGGCCGCGTGCTCCCGGAACGCGGGGCGCGCCGCGGCCGCCATCAGCGTCATGCCGCCCATGGAGTGCCCGGCCAGGACCGCCCGCTCGCCGGGGCCGAGGGTCGCGGCGAGCACCGCCTCCAGGTCGTCGGCGAGCGCCCGCGTCGAGTAGCCGGAGGGGCCGGCCATGGCGGGGGTGCGGCCGTGGCCGCGCTGGTCGTAGGCGATGACCTTGTGGTCGCGGGAGAGGTCCCGTATCTGCTCGGCCCAGAAGGCGGTCGAGCAGGTCCAGCCATGGGCCAGGACGACGGCCGGCGCGCCCTCGGGGCCGTACACCTCGACGTGGATCCGCGAGCCGTCGGCCGAGACGGCGGTGATCATACGGGGGCCGCTCACTTGACCGTCTCCTTCTTGCGGGACGTACGGCGGGGTGCGGGCACGCTCGGGGCGGCCGGCCGCAGCACCTCGTACTCCGCGAGGTCCACCCGCCGCGTCTCGCGCCGGAACTCACTCGTCGTGCCCGGCCAGAGCGTGGTGTTGCGGCCGTTGGCGTCCAGGTACCAGCTGTCGCAGCCGCCCGCCTTCCACACGGTCCGCTCCATCCGGCCCTGCACCTTGTTGTTCCAGGCGCCGACGGCGGACGGCCGGGCGGCGAGCGCGGCGCGCTCTCCGAGGGCGTCGAGCTGGCGCAGGTAGTCGGCCATGTAGTTCAGCTGGGACTCGATCATCAGGATCATGGAGGAGTTCCCGAGGCCGGTGTTGGGCCCGATGATCGTCATCCAGTTCGGGAAGCCGTCCACGGTCGCGCCGCGCAGCGACTGCACCCCGCCCTTCCACGCCTCGGACAGCCTGACGCCGTCCGCGCCGACGACGCGGTCGGCGACCGGCATGTCGGTGACGTGGAATCCCGTACCGAAGACGATCGCGTCGACCTCGGTCTCCGTCCCGTCGGCGGCCACGACGGTCGAGCCGCGCACCTCACGCAGCCCGGAGGCGACGACGTCCACGTTGGGCTGGGCGAGCGCCGGGTAGTACGCGTTGGACAGCAGGATGCGCTTGCAGCCGATGCGGTACGACGGGGTCAGCTTGGCCCGCAGCGCCGGGTCCTTGATCGCCCTGGCCATGTTGGCCTTGGCGAGCGACTCGACGAGGCCCAGCTCGCCCGGGCGCTTGGTGAACGCGCTGACCTGGAGTTCGCGGATCCCCCAGAGCAGCCCGCGGCGCGCGGTGCCGGTGAAGGGGAGGGTCCGGTGCAGCCAGCGCTCGGCGCCGGTGATGGCGCGGTCCACGCGCGGCATGACCCACGGGGGCGTGCGCTGGAAGAGGGTGAGCCTGCCGACCTGGGGCTGGATCGCGGGCACGATCTGGATGGCGGACGCGCCGGTGCCGACCATGGCGACGCGCTTGCCGGTGAGGTCGTAGTCGTGGTCCCACTGGGCGGAGTGGAAGACCTTGCCGGGGAAGTCGGCCAGGCCGGGGATGTCGGGGATCTTCGGGTCGGAGAGCGGCCCGGTCGCGGAGACGATCACGTCGGCGGTGAAGGAGCCCTGGCTGGTCTCGATCTCCCAGCGCAGCTCGTCCCCGTCCCAGCGCATCTCCGTCACCTCGTGGTTCAGCCGCAGGTGCGGGCGGAGCCCGAAGGTGTCGGTGACGTGCTCCAGGTACGCGCGGATGTGGCGCTGTCCTGAGAAGGTCCGGGGCCAGTCCGGGTTGGGCGCGAAGGAGA
This sequence comes from Streptomyces sp. NPDC029169, assembly GCF_055563935.1. Taxonomy (NCBI): domain Bacteria; kingdom Bacillati; phylum Actinomycetota; class Actinomycetes; order Kitasatosporales; family Streptomycetaceae; genus Streptomyces; species Streptomyces sp. NPDC029169. Next base: position 117,086 of record NZ_JBVHXA010000008.1, on the reverse strand, counting down.
AGGAGTAGAGGTGGGACGGGACGTCGCAGGCGCAGCCCGGATAGCTGTTGTCGCGCCAGGTGCCGCCCACCGAGTCGGCCCGCTCCAGGACGACGAAGTCGGTGATCCCTTCGCGGCGCAGGCGGACAGCGGCCCCGAGCCCGCCGAACCCCGATCCGATCACCGCCACTCGTACGTGCTCGTGCTTCGCCATGCCGCCTCCTGTGCGCCCGGCCCGTGCTCCCGACCAAGATTCCGCCAGCAATCACTGGCACAGTCGGGACTGTAGAGCAGCCGCATACCGAGCGGTAGGGGTCGGGCAAGGGAAAGTTACCGGCGGTACAACATAGGCTTGCGGGCGTGGCAGAAGGATCGGAAGACGTGACGGCAGACCTGCCGGACGTGACGGCAGACGCGACGGGCGACGCGACGGCCGACGCGACGGGCGACGCGACGGGCGACGCGACGGCCGACGCGACCGGCGACGCGACGGGCGTACGCGAGTACCGCATGGACGAGCTCGCCGCGAAGGCCGGCATCACCGTGCGCACCCTGCGCTTCTACCGCGAGCGCGGACTCATCGCACCGCCCCGCCGCGAGGGCCGGATCGCCTGGTACGACGACCACCACCTCGCCAAGCTCCGTACGATCGCGGCCCTGCTCGAACGCGGCCACACCCTCAACGGCATCGCCGACCTCAACACCGCCTTCGAGAGCGGCAAGGACGTCAGCGAGGTCCTCGGCCTCGGCGAACCCACCGAGGAGGAGCCGGTCCGGCTCACCCCCCAGGAACTGGCCGACTACTTCGCGGGCGAGGTCACCCCCGAGAACCTGCTGGCCGCCCTCGACCTCGGCTACCTGGCCACCGACGGCGACACCATCGTCCACATCAGCCGCCGGCTGCTCGACGTCTCCGCCGCCCTGGTGAAGGAGGGCATCCCGCTCGCCGCCGTCCTGGAGGCGGGCCGGGCGGTCCGCGAGCACGCGGACGCGCTGGCGGGACTCTTCACCGAACTCCTGCGCGAGCACGCCGAGGAGAAGGACATCCAGCGGCTGCGCCCGCTCGCGAAGAGCGTGGTGGAGGCGGAGCTGTCGATGGCCCTGGACCGCCGGCTGCGCGAGCCCTGATCCCCGCCGGCGGCCTCATGATCAGGTGACAGGTTCTTCAAAGGTTCTTCATCACCTCCGTCCTACGGTCGGTCCCGCCCACCGCACTCGCGGCCCGGGCCCGACAGGAGGAGCGGGAGAACCGATGAGGACGACGAACCGGGTGCTGATGGCCGCGGCCGCTTCGGTCATGGCCCTCGCGCTGACCGGCTGCGGCAGCGACGACGGCGGGGCGAGGGTTCCGACGGCCGGGGGCGCCACCACCACCAAGGGGGCGGGGAAGGACCCGGGAGGCGGCGGCGAAGAGGCCGAGATCGCCGCGTACGTGGAAGCCAAGCGCGCGTTCGTGAAGTGCCTGCGGGAGAACGGCGTCGACGCGCCCGACCCGGACGCCAACGGCCAGGTCGACCTCGGGGACAACGCCGCGCTGAAGAAGAATCCGACGTATCTGAAGGCCTCGGAGCAGTGCAGGCCGCTCAACCCGCCCGTACCCGCGGCTCTTGAGAAGAGGCTCCTGCCCAAGCTCTCGCCCGAGCAGATCAAGCTCCGGCGCGAGTACGCGGAGTGCATGCAGAAGAACGGGGCCCCCGACTTCCCGGACCCCGGTCCGGACGGGTACGGCGAGAACAACAACGCGGCCGAACCCCTGTGGGACCAGTCGTCGGCCGGGGCCAAGCGGGCCGCCCGCACGTGCGCGCCGATCATCGGCGACCCCGTCGAGACGGGACCGGGCAAGGGCTGACCTGACATGACGGGCACTGACAGCACACAGACGTACGACATGAAGGAGACCGAGCCGGACACCGGGACACCCGCTCCGGGGCGGCGGCGCCGTGGGCGGACCCTGCTCGTGGCCTCGGGCTTCGTGGGGGTCACGGCGGTCGCCGTGGTCGGGGCGCTCGGTCTCGGCGGCGGCGGGGACGAGAACCCGACCGCGCCGGCCCGGGCGGACTCCACGGTGCAGGTCACCCGCGCGACGCTCGTCGAACGGACCAAGGTGGACGGCGAGTTGGGGTACGGATCGGAGATACCGCTGCCGGTCAAGGCGACCGGGACGGTCACCTGGCTGCCGGAGCCGGGCGCGCGCGTCGAGCGCGGGGGCGAACTGCTGCGGGTGGACGACCGGCCGGTGGTGCTGCTGTACGGCACGCTGCCGATGTACCGCGAACTGGGGCTCGTGGAACGCGAGAACGTCCGGCCCTCCGGGTCACCGGCGCCGGGGGGCGCCGGTCAGCCGGAAGGGCCGGACTCGGGGGGCCCGAAGGGGACACCGACGAGCACAGCACCACCGCGCACGGGGTCTGACACGGCGTCGACTCCCGCACCGATGAGCGGCATGGACGTCCTCCAGTTCGAGTCCAACCTGGCCGCCCTCGGCTACAAGGGCTTCACGGTGGACGAGAAGTACACCTCCGGCACCGCCCAGGCGGTCAAGCGCTGGCAGAAGTCGCTCGGCCTCCCCCAGACCGGCCGGATCGGCGTCGGTGACGTCATCTACTCCTCCGGAACGGTACGGATCGGCCACGCGGGCGTCCGCCTCGGCGCGGCGGTCGGCGAGAACGCCCTGACGTACACGGGCACGTCCCGGAAGGTCGTCGTCGACGCCTCGGCCCTGGAGGCGGCCTGGGCCGTACGGGACACGGAGGTCACGGTGCACCTGCCCGACGGGCGCCCGGTGAAGGGGAAGGTGACGTCCGTGGGGAAGAGTGCGACCGCGCCCGAGGGGGGTGGCGGGGACGGCGGCACCAGTGGTTCCGGTTCAGGTTCCGGTTCCGGCGGACCGGCCGCGACGGTTCCGGTGACCGTCACCATCACGGACCAGCGGGCCATCGGCCGGCTGGAGAGCGGGCCCGTCACGGTCGAGTACGTGGGGCGGGAGCGCAAGGACGTCCTGACCGTCCCGGTCGCCGCGCTCGTCGCCCTCGCGGAGGGCGGCCACGGCCTGGAGACCACGGACGGCACGTTCGTGGCCGTGAAGACCGGGCTCTTCGCGGACGGCCGGGTCGAGGTGAGCGGTACGGCGGTCCGCGAGGGCCTGAAGGTGAGGATTCCGCAGTGACGGCGGCGGTCGTGGAGTTCGAGGCGGTCTCGAAGACGTACCCGGGAGGCGTGGCGGCGGTACGGGACGTGGACCTGCGTGTCGAGCGGGGCGAACTGGTGGCGATCGTCGGCCCGTCGGGCTCGGGCAAGTCCAGCATGCTCAACCTCATGGGCAGCCTGGACCGGCCCTCCGCGGGCCGGGTCCTGGTCGACGGGCACGACGTCGCGGCCCTGACCGACCGCGAGGTCTCCGCGCTGCGGGCCACCCGGATCGGCTTCGTCTTCCAGCAGTTCCACCTCGCGGTCGGCGTGCCGGTCCTGGACTCGGTCGCCGACGGCCTGCTCTACGCGGGCATCCCGCTGCGCCGCCGCCGCGCCCTCGCGGCCGCGGCCCTGGCCCGGGTCGGCCTCAGCCACCGCGTCCACCACCTGCCCCACCAGCTCTCCGGCGGTGAACGCCAGCGGGTGGCGGTCGCCCGCGCGGTCGTCGGCGAACCGGCGGTCCTGCTGGCGGACGAACCGACCGGCAACCTGGACTCCGCCTCGGGAACGGCCGTACTGACGCTGCTCCGCGAACTCCACGCCTCCGGCACGACGGTCGTGATCATCACCCACGACCGCGACATCGCCGCCGCGCTCCCCCGCCGCATCGAGATGCGCGACGGCCACGTGGTCGCGGACACGGCGACGGGGGCGGTCCGATGAGGCGGCTGAGACGGCTGAGTCGACTGGGGGGCCGGTCCGACGGGCAGCCCGGCGGGACAGGGAGCCGCCCCGACGGGCAGCCCGGCCAGCTGGAGGGCCAGTCCGCCGGGCAGCCCGGCCCGGACGTCCGCCCCGCCACGACGCCCCCGCGCGCCCCCCGGCCTCGACCCGACCGGCTGGGGTCGGACCGGCTGCCGTCGGACCGGCTTCGGCCCGACCGGCTTCGGCCCGACCGGCTTCGGCCCGACCGGCTGCCGTCCGACCGGCTGGGGTCCGCCCGACTGCGTCCCGCCCGGCTGCGCCCCGCCGACGTCGTACGGCTCGGCGGCACCGGGCTCCGTACCCGCCCGCTCCGGGTGTTCCTCTCCGCGCTCGGCATCGCCATCGGTGTCGCGGCCATGATCGCGGTGGTCGGGATCTCCGGCTCGGGCCAGGCCGAGGTGGACCGCCGGCTCGACGCGCTCGGGACCAACCTCCTGCGGGTCGCCCCGGGCAACACGATCCAGGGCGGCAAGGCCGAGCTGCCCGCCGAGTCCGTGACCATGATCGACCGCATCCCGCCCGTGCGGCAGGTCGCCGCCACCGGCGCGACGAACGCCCACGTGTACCGCAACGAGCGCATCGCCGTCGGCCGCACCGGCTCCCTCGACGTGCTCGCCGCCGGCCGCGAGCTGCTTCCCGCCGTCGGCGGCCGGCTCCACAAGGGCCGCTGGCTGGACGCGGCGACCGAGGCGTATCCGGCCGTCGTGCTCGGCTCCACCGCCGCCCAGCGCCTCGATGTGTACACCCCCGGCACCCGCGTCTGGCTCGGCGGCCGCTGGTTCTCGGTGATCGGCGTCCTGGATCCCGTACCCCTGGCCCCCGAGCTGGACAACGCCGCGCTCGTCGGCTGGCCCGCGGCCCGTACGTACCTCCGCTTCGGCGGCCATCCGTCGACCGTCTACGTACGGACCGAGGACAGCCAGGTCGCCGCCGTACGGTCCGTCCTGGCCGCCACCGCGTACCCGCAGAAGCCCGGCGAGGTGCAGATCTCCCGCCCCTCCGATGCCCTCGCGGCCCGCGAGGCCACCGAGTCGACGCTGACGGGACTCCTCCTCGGCCTCGGCGGAGTCGCGCTGCTCGTCGGCGGCGTCGGGGTCGGCAACACCATGGTCATCTCGGTCCTGGAGCGACGCCCGGAGATCGGTCTGCGCCGCGCGCTGGGCGCCACCCGGGGCCAGATCCGGACCCAGTTCGTGACGGAGTCGCTGCTCCTCTCCGTGATCGGCGGCCTCGGCGGCACCGTCCTCGGCACGCTGATCACCGCCGTGTACGCGATGTCCCGGGGCTGGCCCACGGTCGTCCCGGTGTGGGCGACCGCCGCCGGGGTGGGGTCCACGCTCCTGATCGGGATGATCGCCGGTCTGTATCCGGCGGTCCGCGCGAGCCGCCTGTCCCCGACCGAGGCCCTCGCGGGCACGTGACGGAGCGACAGGAAACGGTCAACCTGCGTCTCCCGGACCCCGGCGCTCCGCTGTCCGCTTTCGACCGGGCCGGTATCCGGGCTTCCGCCGGGACCGGAGGAACCGTCCACCGGAGGGCCGCACAGTCCCGGCGCGCGGAATACCTCCGACCGGAATTCCGGCCACGTTCCGCGAACGGCCGCGAAACAGTCCGGAAATAATCGCAAGCGCCCCTCGATTCCCACCGCACAAAAGCGGCCGAGCACATCGTCGGCCATTGAACGGTGCCCGCCGACCGGGCAATTCTTTCTCCGCACTCGAACGAACCGTCCCGCTCGCCGAGCGGGAATTCCCAAGAGTTCAGGAGAGATTGATGCGTCTTCGGACGAAGCTCGCCGCGGTGGCCATCGGCGCCGTCGCGGCCACCGGTGGCCTGGTCCTGCCCACCACCGCCGTCGCGGCCCCGGCCGGCGCCGCCGCGTGCTGGCACCCCAGCTGGTCGAACATCGACAACCGGGCGGGCAGCGTGAACACGAACTACGTGAACATCCGCTCCGGCCCGACGACCGACTGCGGGTCCAACGGCCAGGCGCAGATGAGCCACAGCCTCACGCTGCACTGCTGGGTGAACGGCCAGAACGGCACCTGGTCGCACATTCGCGACAACAGCACCGGCATCTCGGGCTGGATCAAGGACAGCCTGCTCAACGGCAACGGCGCCACGTACCAGTGCTGACGTAGCTGCCACCCCCTCCCCGGCCGGGCCGGGGAGGGGATCACCTCGGCGCCGGCAGCACGATCGTGAAGACCGTGCCCACTCCGACCTCGCTCTCGACCTCGATCGCCCCGTGATGGTCCGCCACGATCTGACGGGCGATCGACAGACCGAGCCCGCTGCCCCCGGTGGCCCGCCCGCGCGCCGCGTCCGCCCGCCAGAAGCGGTCGAAAAGATGCGGCAGATCGGCCGCCGGAATCCCGCTGCCCGTGTCCCTGACCGCGATCCGCACCATCTCGTCCCGTTCGGCCAGTTCCAGCCGGACGCCGCCCCCAGGAGCCGTATGCCGCACCGCGTTGCCGACCAGGTTGCTCAGCGCCTGGCGCAGCCGCCCGGGGTCGCCGTACAGCCGTACGGGACCGGGCGTCCCGGCCGTGAGCCGCACGCCGGCGGCCGAGGCCAGGGCGCTGTGCGCCGTGCGGCAGGTCTCCACGAGCTCGCGCGCGTCGAGTTCGCCGCGGTGGTACGTGAGGGCTCCCGCCTCCGCGAGCGCGAGGTCCTGGAGGTCGTCGACGATCCGCTGCTGGAGCAGGACCTCCTCGTGCAGCGAGTCGAGCAGCTCGGTGTCGGGCTCCAGGACCCCGTCGCGCAGCGCCTCCAGATAGCCGCGGAGGTTGGCCAGCGGGGTGCGCAGCTCGTGCGCGATGTCCCCGACGAGGCGCCGCTGGCGCTCCTCGCTCGCCTGGAGCGAGTCGGCCATGCGGTTGAAGGACCGGCCGAGTTCGGCGATCTCGTCCTTGCCTGCGCCGGGCACGCGCCGCCCCAGGTCGCCCTCGCCGAGGCCGTGGGAGGCGGCGGTGAGCGCCCGGACCGGCCGGAGGACCGCCCGGCTCAGGAGCAGCGCGCAGACGATCGCCGCGGCGGCGACCCCCGCGGCCACGGCCACGGTGGGGCCGACGGCGAGCGTGGTGTCCCCTGCGTCGTCCAGGGCGCCGAGGCGGACGCTGAGCGGCTGGGGCGCGGCGCCCGCGGTCCGCTCGTGGAACACCCGCTGGAGACAGGCGCCGCGTGCGGCGTCCCGCGTCACCTCGCACACGCCCACCGCGTCGAGGTCGCTCGCCCCGGCCCGGACGCGCTCCTGCTTGACGCAGGCGGGGTCCCGGCCGGTCTCCGTTCCGCTCCTGCCCGCGTCCGCGAAGACCGGGACGCCGAGGTCGTCGGGCCGGGCGGTGACGGCGTGCCCGGCGCGGGTCAGACAGGCGGCGTACGTGACGCCCTTCGCGTACGCGTCGATGGCGCCGGCGGTCACCTTGGCGACCGAGGGGAAGTTGCCCCAGCCCGGGAGGGTCAGGGTGGGCCGGGGGTCGACGAGGAGCGGGGGCGCCGTGCCGCCGGGGCGCGGGTCGCGGCCGAGGAGGGTGTCGGAGTCGGCGATCTGCCCCTGGTTTGCGGTGCTGATCCGGATGCGCTGTCCGGTGCCGGCGGCGAGGGTACGGACGACTCCGGCGACGCCGTCCCAGGTGCCGTGGTTCTGCCCGTACCGGAGCAGCTCGCCGGTGATCCGGGCGGTGACCTGCCGGTCGGCGGCGGCGGACTCCTGGAGCTGGCTGGTGGCCTGCCGCAGCGTCAGCCAGGCGGTCGCGGCGGTGGCGGCGAAGGCGACGAGCAGCACGAGGGCGAGGACCCGCACCCGGAAGCTCACGAGGGCTCCGTGGCATGTGGACCCGCGCCGTCCGCGAGCCGGTACCCGCGCCCGTACACGGTCTCCAGGTACCGCGGCCGGGTCGGCTCCGTCTCCACCTTCAGCCGCAGGTTGCGCATGTGCGCGTCGACGGTGCGCTCGAGGACGTCCCGGTCGAAGCCGAAGACCCGCTCGATGATCTGGGCCCGGGTGAAGACCCGCCCGGGTTCGCGGGCCAGGGTCTCCAGGATGGCGAACTCCTTCGAGGTCAGCGCCACGGGCCGGCCCGCGACGCGCACCTCGAAGCGCGCGGTGTCCAACTCCACCTCGCCGACCCGCAGCAGGGCGTCCCCGGTGCCCCCGCCCCGGCCGGAGCGGCGGAGCAGGGCCCGTACGCGAGCGGTGAGTTCGCGGGGGCTGTACGGCTTGGTGAGGTAGTCGTCGGCGCCGAGGTCGAGGCCGAGGAGCATGTCCTCCTCGGTGCTGCGGGCGGTGAGCAGCAGAATCGGTACGTCGGAGGCCTCGGCCCGCAGAATGCGGCAGACGTCGAGCCCGTCGACGTACGGCAGCATCACATCGAGAACGATCAGATCAGGCCGCGTGGCCCGCGCCTTTTCCAGCGCCGTACGCCCGTCGGCCACGACCTGAACGGCGTGCCCCTCACGTTCCAGATAGATCCGGATGAGCCGGGACTGTTTCTCGTCGTCCTCGGCGATCAGAATGCGAGCGCTCAACGATTCTCCCCGGCCCGGCGCTTGCGGAATTCCAGAGCACCGTAATACAGATTCGACCGGGCGGTGCGTGCCCGGCCGAAATCCGCCGCCGTTTCCCGGGGATACCGGCTCGGCGGCCCTACAGCTCGTAGACCGCCGTCACGGGTGCGTGGTCGCTCCACCGCTCCGCGTGCGTGGCGGCCCGCTCGACGTACGCCTTCACGGCCCGGCCGGCGAGCCCGGGGGTGGCCACCTGGTAGTCGATGCGCCAGCCGGAGTCGTTGTCGAAGGCGCGTCCGCGGTAGGACCACCAGGAGTAGGGCCCGTCCTGGTCCGGGTGCAGGGCCCGTACGACATCCACGTACGCGGCCTCGTCGAAGACGCGGCTCAGCCACTCCCGCTCCTCGGGGAGGAAGCCGGCGCTCTTCCGGTTGGCCTTCCAGTTCTTGAGGTCGGCCTCGCGGTGGGCGATGTTCCAGTCGCCGCAGACGACGACCTCGCGGCCGTCGGCGGCGGCGCGCTCCTTGAGCTCCTTCAGATAGGGCAGGAACGCGTCCATGAAGCGGATCTTCTCGTCCTGGCGCTCGGTGCCGACCTCCCCGGAGGGGAGGTAGAGGCTGGCGACAGTGACGCCGGGCAGGTCGGCCTCGATGTACCGGCCGCTGCCGTCGAACTCGCTCGAACCGAAGCCGACGCGTACGGCGTCCGGCTCGCGCCGGGTGTAGAGCGAGACGCCGGCGCGCCCCTTGGCGGCGGCGGGCGCGTGCGCGGTGAACCAGCCCTCGGGCGCCCGGACCTCGGCCGGGAGCTGGGCCTCCTCGGCGCGGACCTCCTGGAGGCAGACCACGTCGGCGGAGGTGCCGGCGAGCCACTCCACGAAGCCCTTCTTGGCGGCGGCCCGGAGACCATTGACATTGACGGACGTCACAGTGAGCATCCGGGGAGAATACCGACCCCAGGCGAGCGCATACCCATACAATGACCGACATGAACATACGCCCGACGCCGTACGACCACCCCGACGCGGTCAAACTCCAGGACGCCGTGATGCTGGAGTACATCGCCCGCTACGACGGCGAGGGCGACGCCACACCGCTCGACCCCGGGATGTTCGTACCGCCGCTCGGCCTCTACCTCCTCGCGTACGACACCGAGGACCGCCCCGTCGCGTCCGGCGGCTGGCGCACCCAGGACCAGAACGACGAGGGGTACGCGGACGGCGACGCCGAGCTCAAGCGCATGTACGTGGTCCCCGAGGCGCGCGGCCTGGGCCTGGCCCGCCGCATCCTGGCGGCCCTGGAGGAGGACGCGCGGGCGGCCGGCCGGACGCGGATGGTCCTGGAGACGGGCACGGCGCAGCCGGAGGCGATCGCCCTGTACACCTCCAGCGGGTACGAGCCGTGCACCAAATTCGGCCACTACCGGGAGTACGAGAGCAGCCGCTGCTTCGCGAAGCCTCTGACGCGCTGACTTCTCTGACCGAAAATCCCTGACGCGCCCCTGACATTCGTCTCACTATCTGGCACGCTGCCCCACGCACGTCGATCCGCACCGCTCTCATCCCCCACCTGCCTCGGCAGAAGGAGACATGCGTGAGACGCCATCGCACAGTCGCAGCGGTCCTGTTGTCCGTCGGAGCCCTGCTGACCGGAGCCCTGACCGCCACCTCGGCGCAAGCAGCGGAGAAGCCCGCCTTCTGGACCGCGGAGCGGATGCGCTCCGCGACCCCGCTGGACCTCGAGGTCACCCCGGGAGCCCTCAAGACCCTGAGCGACCGGGTCGCCCGCGCGTCCACCCCGACCACGATCGCCCCGACGGCCTTCCCGCAGCCGGGCGGCCCCTGGACGGGCGGCGGCGCGGTCGTGAAGACGTCCGGCCGGGTCTTCTTCACCTTCCAGGGCCGTACGGCCTCCTGCTCCGGCAATGCGGTCACCAGCCAGAACCAGAGCACGGTGATCACGGCCGGCCACTGCGTGAAGTACCAGGGCGCGTGGCACACGAACTGGGTCTTCGTCCCGGCGTACGACAACGGCAGCGCGCCGTACGGCCAGTGGACGGCGACGAAGACGCTCACCACCCCGCAGTGGGAGGCGAGCGAGGACATCAACTACGACGTGGGCGCGGCGGTCGTGGCCCCGCTCAACGGCCGCACCCTCACCTCGGTGACGGGCGCGCAGGGCATCCAGTTCAACGGCGGCTACAACAAGCCGATGTACGCCTTCGGTTTCCCGGCCGCGTCGCCCTACGACGGCTCGAAGCTCATCCACTGCGCGGGGAACTCCTCGAAGGACTTCCTCTTCTCCCAGGACCACAGCCTCGCGTGCAACATGACGGGCGGCTCCAGCGGCGGCCCCTGGTTCTCGGGCTTCAACGAGTCCACGGGCACGGGCCTCCAGGTCTCGGTGAACAGCTTCGGCTACACGTTCCTCCCGAACCGCATGTTCGGCCCGTACTTCGGCAACGACGCGAAGGCGTTGTACGACCGGGCCCAGGTGTCCTGACAGACGAAGGCACGGCGGCCCGGGGCGTATGTCAACCCGGGCCGCCGGCCTCGCCGCCCGCCTCAGAAATCGTCGGCGCCGTTGCGCAGCTCCAGCGTCCAGAAGCCGGTCCTGGCGGCGGAGTCGTCGACGGCGATACCGCCTGCGGGCGCGCTGACCACCTTGCTGCCCTCGGCGGGACCGTCGGCGGCGAAGAGGTTCACGTGGAAGGAGGTGACGGCGCGGTTCTCGTCGTCGACGCCGCCGTTGTTGATCCGCACGGCGGCGTAGGCCGGGGCGCCGGCGGCGAGGACGACGGGGGCGGCCGGCCTGCTCTTCGCCACGGACGGGACGTCCTTGGCGGTCTGGATGTCACCGAACGCGATCAGCGGGTACTGGAGCAGCGCGCAGGCGCGGCCGGAGACGTTGGTGGCGGTGAGGGTGATGTGCGTGGTGGGCACGCCGTCCTGCTTGGCCGCGGTGACCTTGACGTCGTTCACGGTGCAGGCCGCCGGCGCCTTGCCGGTGGGCTTCTTCGTGGCCCCGGTCTGCGCGCCGGCCGTCGACCCGGTGGTGGATCCGGTCGTGGAACCGGCGGTCGTGGAACCGCCCGTGGATCCGCCGGTAGTGGAGCCGGTCGTGGATCCGCCGGTGTTCGTACCGCCCGAGACGGACGCAGCGGCCTTTGGGTCCTTCGCGGCGGCGCCGTCCTCACCGCCACAGGCAGTGAGCGAGAGGGCGAGCGCGGCGGTGACGGCGGCGAGGACGGTGGTGCGGGTGCGGTACGTACGCAAGGGAACTCCCCGTGGAGAACGGCACGATGGCCGAGGTACAGCCGCCATCTCCGGCGGCCTGGCCACGACCTTGTCGGCCCGCCCGCCCCCGCTGCCAGAGCGCCCGGCCGATCCGGAACGCTGGAACGTTCCACCCCACCTGACCTGCAGGAACACCCCAACCCAGAACACCGCCTGGAACACGGCCACCCGGACAGCGCCCGCACCCGAACTGCCCCCCCAAACGCCGAGATCCCGCCCGATCTTTCGATCGGACGGGATCTCGTCTGCGCTTGTGGGGTGTTCACGAGTCAGCCTGACCAGCACGATTCTCGGCCTCCTTCACCGGTCAACCATGCCGTGCCCATCGGCATGCGGCCCGTCGCCTGTGTCGCGTTCGGCCGTCCGCAGCAAACCGGCCACGGCGTTGGTGTCGCCCCTGACTGGCTGTCACCTGATGAATCACAATCATCACTCCACGTAGCGCAGGCCGGAACGGCCGCGCACACCGGCAACCCGAGGTGACACCATGCTGCGGACAAGACGGAGCAGGCCGAGAACCGCCCTGTCGGCGGGGCTGCTCGTCCTGCTGACCACCCTGACGGCGTGGGCGCTGCCCGCACCCCTGGCCGCCGCCCAGGCCCAGCGCGTCGAATCCTGGGGCGGCAACTTCGCCGGGCAGCTCGGCGACGGCACCACCACCGAGCGGCACACCCCCGTCACCGTGGCCGGACTGACCGCCGCCGGCGTCACCGGCCTCTCCGCAGGCAGGGATCACAGCCTGGCCCTGTTGGCCAACGGCACCGTCAAGGCCTGGGGCAGCAACGCCTTCGGGCAGCTCGGCGACGGCACCACGACCAACCACCCGACCCCCGGCGGGGTACGCGAACTGAGCGGCGTGACGGCGGTCGCCGCCGGCTGCGAACACAGCCTCGCGCTGCTGTCCGACGGAACCGTCCGTGCCTGGGGCGGCAACGACTTCGCACAGCTCGGCAACGGCAGCACCGGCGGCACCAGCACCACCCCCGTCCCCGTCAGCGGACTGAGCGGCGTGACGGCGATCGCCGCGGGCTGTCGTCACAGCCTCGCGGTGCTGTCCGACGGCACCGTCCGTGCCTGGGGCGACAACGGCTTCGGGCAGCTCGGCAACGGCAGCACCGGCGGCGTCAGCAACGTCCCGGTCACCGTCAGCGGACTCACCGGCGCCCGAGACGTCGCCGGCGGTCTCGGGCACAGCCTGGCGCGCCTGTCCGACGGCACCGTCCGCGCCTGGGGCAGCAAGAGCTCCGGGCAGCTCGGCGACGGCACCACCGGCGGCGTCAGCAACGTCCCGGTCACCGTCAGCGGACTCACCGGCGCCCGCGACATCGCCGCGGGCAGCGTCCACAGCCTGGCGCGTCTGGCCGACGGCACCGTCCGGGCCTGGGGCGACAACGGCTTCGCGCAGCTCGGCATCGGCAGCACCGGCGGCGAGAGCAACGTCCCGGTCACCGTCAGCGGACTCACCGGCGCCCGAGACGTCGCCGCAGGCAGCGCCCACAGCCTGGCGCGCCTGGCCAACGGCACCGTCCGCGCCTGGGGCGACAACAACTTCGGGCAGCTCGGCAACGGCAGCACCACCACCAGCAACGTTCCGATCGCCGTGCATACCGGCATCGGCACCATCAGGTACATCGCCGCAGGCAGCGGACCCTTCAACGTTTCCTTCAACCTGGCGGCCTGAGCCCCCGCGCCGCACCCCGCAGACAGGCTCACCCTCTGTGCTCCACCCGTCCTGCCCCGCCGCGGCCGGGTGGAGCATCACACCGGCAGCGGCTGGAGGTACCGCAGCGAAATACCGCGGCCACCCCAACCACAGGCTGCCGAACGGTGCCTGGCCGCCGACCGCACCGACACCAGCCGGACAACCGACCCCGCACCACCAGTTTCGGAGCCCTCCTCATCGTCGGCTCGCCGGCCTGCCCAGCCATGCCTACCGCACTCGCGCACGCGCGCGGATCTGCCGGAAACCCACGATCACCGTCCGCCCCGGCGACCTCGGCAAGCACCACAAGTTCCGCCAGGACCGGCACTACCTCGACCCCATCTGGCAGGACGCCTACCGGCCCGAACGAGCGAACATCGAAGGCATCAACGGCAGGGCCAAGAGCCACGGCATCTCCGACCCCACGAAACGGCTCGCGCACGGACGAGTCGCGCAGACCATCCTCCTCGCGCTGATGATCTGCAGCATCAACCTGCACATCCTCTTCGCCTGGCACCAGACCACCGGCCCCCGGACAGCTGCGGCCACTCACGCGATCACCACGCCCGCCGGATCCGTGACCCCGCCACCCGGCACGGCTGGACGCCCCACGACACCGCCCCGAACAGACCCCGGAAACGCCAAGATCCCGCCCGATCGTGATGATCGGACGGGATCTCGTGAACTCTTCCTGAGCTGACTCAAGAACAGTCGCTTGTGGGGTGTTCACGAGTGAGCCTGACCAGGCGCTCCGGAGCCGTACGAAGGTCGCTTCCCAAACCGGCGGAGATCGTTTCCCACCCTGCTGATGGCCAGTCCTCCTCCACTGTCAGACGCAAGGGCAAGGATGGGCGGCATGACAAAGACCGGAGCGGACTACGCGTGGTTCGAGGGCGACTTTCCAGACATCGCTGAGGCGTACTGCTTCACCCTGGTGCGGGGTCTGTCGCCTGCTGAGCTGATGTCCCGGCTCGAAGGACGACCGGAGGCACCCCTGCAGGGCATAGCCGCAGTCGTCGACGCCACCTTCGCCCAGTACGACCTGGAGGAGGGGGACCGACAGCTGGTCGCCATGACGACTGTGGGTACCTGGACACTGCTGATCGAGCCCAACGGCTACCTCGGGGTCACCGAAGAACGAGCGCTGCCGGCCTCCACGGGGGCGAGCTGGGTCTCCCACTTCGTCAACATCAACGGCGTCGGCACGTTCCTCTGGGCAGAGGACCAGGTGCTGCGTGTGTGCTTCGACCCCATGTTCCCGGAGGATCGCTGGGGCGCCGCGCCCGACGAACTCCTCGACGTGATGCGACGGATCGGCTTCCATCTCGAGGTGGAGGACCCGGAACCGGACTTCTCCCCGCAGGCGGCGTTCGCCCTGGCAGAACACCTGACCGGCGTCGCCGTCACCCCGGCGCTGCTCCGGGACACGACGTTCACCTGCGCCACCGTACGAATCCGCTGACCACCCGCCTCCTGAACCAGTACGGACTCGCGCCTGCTGTCGGAGGTCGCCTCTATCGTGCGAGAAACAGTGCTGGAGAGGAGCAACGATGGGGTTCTCAGGTGAGTTGGTCTTCGGCCGCAGTGAGCGTCCCTTGCTTGAAGCCCCGGTCTTCGGCGGTGCGCAAGAGGACGACGAGGGCGGCATAACCGCTTGGTGGCCGAGGCCTGGTGGGTGGCAGACGCTGCAGTTCCACCATGAGACCTCGCTGGCCAAGCCTGAAGAGGTCCTGCGAGCTGTGGTCGAGTGGACCGGAGCTCCAGCATGTGTGGCGTCCGTGCACGACAGCAGCGTCGCGTTGGTCTGGGGTCTGGAACCCGGAGGTAACCAGTGGGATGCGTGGCTGAATCTGGCGATCGCCGCAGAAATATCGGACCGCCCACTGTCCGAGATGGACGCCTGCGTGCCCGGCGACGCCAATCGTGCCCTCGCCTGGGCCCAATCTGCGGGAGTCGGCCCGGGTGTGGACGTGACCACGATCGAGGAAGTCCTGCGGTCTCACGAGACCTTCGCGGAAGAGCTCTTCGACACGCTTCTGGATCGCTTGGGCTTCCCTGCGGCGTCCGATCCTGAAGCAGAAGGCTGAGCCAAGGATCCTCCCCGTCTTGCCGGAGTCCGCTCGATACTGACTGGAGTTGTAGCGGCTGCACACGGCAGAGTGACATGGTGACTGAACTATGGGCACACACCCTGACCTGGGCGGAAGTGGATCCGTCGCGGCACCCGTTCGAGCTGGACGAGGATGCCGCGAAGACATTGACCGGTCTTGTCGCTCCCCTGCTGCCCAGCGCGAAGGCCGCCGAAGAGCACCGCTGGCGCTCACTGGCCGCCGTCACCAGGTTCCTGGTGGACCGATACGGCCGATGGGCCTGCGGGTGGAACTGGTCGATAGGTGAGGGCGACACCGATGGCGGGATCGTCAGCGCGTGGTGCTGCACCTCCCATTCCGTGACGACGGCGGAAGAGACCGCTCCTCTGGTTGTCGCCGGCCTGCTTGAGTGGCGTGACTGGCTGGAGGATCTGGCGGAGCGCTTTGCCGCGCTGGCGCCGCCGTCGCACTCGACGGGGGCCACGGCGGATCCCTGGCATTGGGAGCGGGCCTGCACGCGGCTGGTCACCGTGGTGGCCGACCGAACGCAGGCCGAGAGCGGCTGGTACGGACACTGTGAGCAGGTGCTCGGCTGGTTCCTCACCTACAACGGAGTCGAAGAGGAGCGAGCCAGAGAGATTGTGGAGGGCGCGATCGGCGGCCGATTCGGCAGTTGGATCGCGCCGGACGCCACGGTGGTCGACGCGGTGAGTTCGAAGTTCGCCCGGGCCATGGGCGAGACCGGATGATGCCCGCCCCCGACTACCCGAAGGACGCCCTCGCCGACTGGCTGCGCATCCGTCCACAGATCTCATGGCCGTGTTGGAGCAGTGCCCACCGCAGCCATGGAGCACCGCACCGAGACGCCTTCCGGGACTTCTTCAACGCGACCCGTGGCAGCCGCGACACCGAGGGAACCACGAGGGTCCTGGCAGCCCTCGATCTGGCCCTGGCAGACGCGAAGAGGGGCGATCGGTTGACGTTCGCTCTCATGGCCGACTGGCAGCAGACCGTGTTGGGCGAGGGCGTGGCCGCCTTCCGTACGGTGTCGGCTTTCTCCAAGAGAGGGCGAGAACGCTACGGCATCGCACCGGGCACGCGGGCGTGGTTCGAGCAGTGCCTGTCCGAGAGCACTCAACCGGACCTGCCGCTCCCCTCACGCGCCGCACGAACCTACCTCGACATCCTCTTCTTCCACCCGTTCGAAGACGGCAACGCCCGCGCGGCGATGCTGGCGCTGGCCTTCGTCCTGGCCCGCGAAGGAGCGGCGATCGACCAGGTGCACCCGCTCCAGACCACCCGCTGGGCCGATGACGCCGAGGGAGCGGCCGATCTGGCAGTGCTGCTCGGCATCCTGATCACCGCGGCACAGCGCCGCCCGTCCCACGGGAGGCAGTCATGACCGAGCGGCCGCGCGTGCTGCGGGCGGGCTATCGAGGTCGCTGTCGGTGGTGCCGTGGATGATCGGGCGCATGACACATAGCTCCCGAGACGCCCTTCGGGCTCTCGCCTTGCAGCATCTTTCACCGGAGATCGCTGAGAAGTGGGTCGGTCTGCTTCGCCCTGGTGTGCATCTGGAGGCAGCGGTCGGCTCTGAAGACGTGGTCGGTCAGCTCGGTGGCCTTCCGGACTTGGCGGCCACTGCGGAATGGCCGGAGTGGGATGGGCACGGTCCGCTCTCCTTCGTCGCGTCGATCGACTGCGCGCGCTTGCCTTCGGCTGCGCTGGACATCGATCTGCCGCGGCGGGGACACTGCTGTTCTTCTACTTCGACGGGCAGTTGGACGACGGCGAGGCTCTCGTTCTGGCTGAGGACCGGGAGAGCTGGGCGGGCGCCCGCGTGCTCTATGTGCCGGCTGGCGAGAAAGTGGCGGAGCGTGGGACGCCTGCGGGGCTCAAGCCGTATCCGGTGGTGCCGCTGGCCGCTCGGGTGGAGATGACGGCGACCGAGCCCTGGCATCCGTCCGTCCGGGCCGCCTTCGCTCCGAGGGCGCCTCTTGGCAACCGGTACGACCATCCCGTCTGCTCGCAGGAGTTCCTGGACGCACTGTGGGAGTTCGACGATGAGGTAGGGCATCAGATCGGCGGCCATGCTCAGTCGGTGCAGAACCCGGTGGAGATCGAGATCGCGGAGGCGGTCCTGGACAGCGAGGTGTCCTGGGACGACCCTCGCCTGTCCGAGGAGGCGGGCGGCTGGGTGCTGTTGGCCCAGTTCGACAGCGAGGACGCCGCAGACATGATGTGGGGCGATGCCGGAGCCCTGTACTGGCTGATCCGCCCGGAGGATCTGGCCGAGCGGCGCTTCGAGCGGGCGATGTTCACCTGGCAGTGCAGCTGATGACCGCGGCACCTCCCGCTTGGGGAGTCCAGTACACGCTGAGCCTGCCGAGTGAGGGCGCTGCCCGCGCCGCCGCGGCCGAGCTGTCCGGGATGGGGCACCGCCTGACGGCAGTGCGCGTCCACGATCACTTCCGGTTCCGTCCCTCGAGCTTCTGGTACGGCCGGCCGTCGATGGACCCGGAGTTGGAGGGGTGGTTGCAGGTCTTCTCGCTGGCCGTCTACAGCGGGTACGACCGCATGGCTCTCGAGCCGTTCTTTCGGAGTGAACGGATTCAGGTGGCCCATGTGGCCCGTGCCCACGGCGGTTTTCAGCAGGGGTACAGCGAGGGGCATGCTACGACTCTCGAAGGAGTCTTCGTACGGGACGGCCTGGTCCATGAGCGGGCCGGCACCGACGTCGCCCTTCCGAGTCCTCTACCCAAGGATCCCGCACGTCCTCCGGCCGGACCGCCGTGGAGGAGCAGTAAGGTCGGTGAGCCCGCAGCGTTGGTCCAGGCCGTGGTGGCGGTCGCAGAGCGCATGTACGGCAGGGCGGAGGACGTTCCGGATGCCGTGGGGTGGCTTCTCGATGAGGAGTTCGCGTTCGGCGAGCCCTATGGGTCGACGGGTGAGTTCCTCGGTGATATCGCCGATGCTGTGGCCCACCAAGGCACCTGCACCGACGCCACGGTCGAGGCTGTCCCGTTCCTCATGGAGCTGGTCTGCGACGACAATGTCGCGCCCGGCAGCCGGTTGGTTCTGCTCGGCGACCTGTTGCGGCTTGCTGCTTCGGGGCCGGCAGCCGCAGTCTCCCTGGCCGATCGCATCACCGCACTCGGGGGTGTCTGGGAGGAGTCTGCGGCTGAATACCTGACACGGCGGGCCATCGGCGGCGAACTGCCGAGGCTGCTATCCCGCTGGGAAGACGAAAACGATGCCGTCCGATTCACTCTCGCCGCCCTCGCGGCGCTCTGTGGCACTCGTAGCCAGCGGGTATTCTCAGGGCTGGCCGTTCTCCCGGCTCCAGCAGGCAGCTCCCGCGCCGATGTCGTGTCGCTCGTGGCAGCCCTGCTCAGTGACGACCGAGAAGGCTTGGTACCTGCACTGGACCGGCTGGCCTCCTGGTCGCCCCGCGTTGCAGAGAAGGCAGTCAGCCCGAACGTTGATCTTCAGAGTCTGGGACTGGCCATCCTTCCGGACCTCGTCCTCGAAGACGTGGCGTCAGGAATCGTGGCAGAGCCTGATCTGCCGTAACTGTTGACGATGTTAAGCATTACGACTGGCGTCGCAGACACGCAGGTCAGGGGCGCCAGACATCAGGCTCATGCCCCTCCGTGCCTCAACTGCCAGACCTGGTTGGCCATTTCGCTGCCGGGCACGACTGGCATTCCCTACGATGACTGCCGTTGTCCTGTCGTACGGAAGGGCCGAGGAGGGGCGGATGGACTTCACAGGGGCGGGCGAGCCGGATGCGGCTCCCGGGTTGCGGACGGCTGTTGGGATCTTCTCCGGCAAGACTGATCGGACGCTGGCGCGGATCTCGGAGCTCGAGGCAGAACTCGCGGACCTCCGAGTCGAGGCGGCGAAGTATGCGAGCACTCGCGATCAGCTGAGCGAAGCTCTCGCCGAGTGCCTCGCAGGCCGCTCGGCGCCGTCCGAGGACGTTCAAAGCCCCCAGCAGGAAGCTGACGCGGAGGACGAGGACGGCGATGCGTCCGCCGGCGACGAGTCGGAATCGAGCGAGCCGGCGGAGGGGACGCGTGCCGGGCAGAGCGGGCCGTCGCGGTCGGCGTCCGGGCAGTTGATGCAGGCAGTCGAGCAGATCCTTGTGGGGGCCGGACGGTCGATGAAGGTCAAGGACATCACGGAGGCCCTCGGGCGCCCGACGAAGGGCGACGAAGGCCGGGCGCCCATCGAGACGACCCGCGCGACGTGCAAGCGGCTGGTGAAGAACGGCCGAGCCATGGAACACCCGATCGGGTACTTCGCCGCCCGCCGGGTCACGGAATCACGGGGAGGGGACGCCTGACGACGCCGCCCCGAACATGAGATGTCCCCTCCTCCCGTTACGGGGAGAAGGGGACGGACTCCGTTGAGCTTGGACCCTCTTCGGAGCCTATGACGTGGACCCTCGTAGCGGCTCACGCATCCCCGAGGCTAGAGCAATCCGCCTCGCCTCGGGGGCGCGTGGCCTATTTCGTCGTTCCCTGGGACGGCTTCCCCTGGGGACGGGAAGGCCGATTTTGATGCGTACTGCGCATTCCGTCCCGCGGATACAGCGGGACAGCGAGGAAATCTTCCAAGCGGGCAACGGTGACGACGTCCGGCCAGCACCGGCCGGCAAGCAGGTCGGCGATGGTCTGCCGGTTGACCCCGGAGGCGGCAGAGACCTGCCGCAGGCTTCGTTTTTCGACCTCCAGGGCGAGCGCGAGAGCGCGGGCGATGGCCTGGACGACTCCAGCGGCGACGTCGTCGACGTCGGAATCGGGCCAGGATTCCGGATTGCGGGCAAGGTCTCGCGGCGCGGTCTTGCGGGCCAAACCTCCGACCATGTTGATGCACTCCTTTCCGTGAAGATCGGCTTCGATGTCTTCACTGGCTGCTTGTCCAGCCGGTTCTGTTGGTCTGTGACTCTGAGCTCGGAGGTCTCCAGCAAGATCTGTGACTACCGGCCCCGGTTGCCGCATCGGCAGTGGACGCCGGTCGCCGAGCTGGTGAAGGCCACCGTGACGGCGACTGCTCCGGCTACCTGCTACGCGGCGGAGCATCTGCTGCACGTGATCGGCCGGATCGCGGTCTGGGCGGACCGGAGCGGATTCCCGCGCGACCCGGGCACCTGGCTGCGGACCGAGACGATCGACGCCTTCATCCTGTCGGGCTGTGTCGCGGCGAAGGACTCGACGGTGCTGACCTACCGGACCTGGCTGCGGCGGGCTCGGGAGGCTCTGGTGTGGGTCCAGCGCGGAGAGGCCCCTCCTGCTCGGCTGTCTTCGCCTCGTACTCCTCAACCACCCTACGAGCCCGGCGAGGTGGCCCGCCTGCGGGATTGGGCGAATCATCTGCCGGGTCAGGCTCGGCTCGACGGCCTGGCTCTCATGGCGCTTGGTGCCGGGTGTGGTCTGATGCCGGGCGAGGTGCCGCGTATTCGGGGCAACCACGTTCGCGTGACCTCTGGTGGGGTTGCGGTGCTGGAGGAGGAGCTGCTCAGCCGACTCGTGGCTTGTCATTCCGACTGGGAGGCCACGCTGGCTGAGCTCGCTGAGACCTCGGGGGCCGCGTTCCTGTTCCGGCCGGGGCGGAAGGTCGCCGCGGCCAAGAATCTCGTCTCGTCCTGGCCTGCACGGCATCGGCCCCATGCGGGTCTGCCATCGCTCTCCGCTCGGCGATTGCGATCGACGTGGATCGTCGGCCGGCTTTCCGAGGGCATCAGCCCGGATGCGGTCGCTTCCGCCGCCGGCATGGCCTCCCCCGCTGGCTTGGCGGGCTATCACCATTGGGTGCCCCAACTACCCAGGGCGGAGGTGATCCGTTTGTTGCGCGGCCGCCGCTCGTGAGGGCGCGGCCTGAAGCCGACCAGCTGGCCGCCCGCCATGCGCGCCCACGGCTGCGGCCCGGACGGCTCACGGAGATCCCCGATTCCAAGGTCGGCCAGCTGCTGACCGTCCTCGACCGTTCCGGCCTGC
This sequence comes from Streptomyces sp. NPDC029169, assembly GCF_055563935.1. NCBI lineage: Bacteria > Bacillati > Actinomycetota > Actinomycetes > Kitasatosporales > Streptomycetaceae > Streptomyces > Streptomyces sp. NPDC029169. The sequence goes on along the minus strand of NZ_JBVHXA010000008.1, from coordinate 95,615 downwards.
CTCAGCAGCTGGAGGACATGCTGCGAGGCCGTCCTGGGCCGCCAGGCGTACGGCCCAGGACTGTGCTGGCCGGCCTGATGCTCGCCGTGTACTACACGGGCCGAGCCACGATCTCCGACGCATGGCGGATCCTGCACTTCCGTCTCCAGCCCGCAGCCCGCGCCTGGCTTGACATTCCCGAAGTGCCGCCGTCCACGGCACGCGCGTGCGTAGCTGCCAGTCGTCGTCTCTACCGAGGGCTGGACCGGATCACCACCGCGCTCGACCCGGCGCGCTGCGACCGGCGTAGGCGTCTGGCCCAGGCGGAGGCGGACACCCACTCCGCGCTCTGGGACGAGGCCGCCGGCCGGGAGGCCGCGAACCGGCTCCAGCGGCTGGCGAACGCCCTCGTCCTGGTCCCTGTCCGGCTGGCACAGCATCGCGGGTACCTGCGTCACTGGACCGGTGACGTGGGAGCGGACGCCACCTCGGTGCCGGTTCTGGGCCGCCCGGACAGCGACCGCTCGGGCACTGCCTCCGTCGAGATCACCGCTGGCTGGCACTTCCGCGGCGGCTCCGACGAGGGCGTCTTCGGCTACAGCGCGACACTGCTCGTCGCCGCCCACTCCCGCACGGGTGAGGAGACCTCGAAGGGCCGCCGAGCGCCCTCCTACCCTCAGCTCTGCCTCGGCCTCACCCTGGACACTCCGACCGTCCGCACGGGCGAGAACGCGGTCACCGTACTGGAACAGCTCGCCGAGCTCCGGCTGCCGACAGGCACCTGTGCCGCGGACCGCGCCTACACCGGCTGCTCGCCGGAGAACTTCCAAATCCCCGTACGCCGGCTCGGCTATCGCCTCGCTCTGGACTACAAGGCGGTCGACCGTGGCATCCAGGGCAGCTGGCAAGGAGCCGTGTTGATTGACGGCTCCCTCGCCTGTCCGCACATCCCCAACGCCTTGGCCCAGGCCACTCACGGCATGGACGACAAGACCTTCCGCCGACGGCTCGATGAACTGAAGCCGGTGGTCGCCGAGCGGCTGCCCTACTTCCTCAAGCTCAAGCAGAACGCCGACGCCCGAGGAACGGTACGCCTGCAGTGCCCCGCGGCCGGCCCGTCCCCTTCCGTGAACTGTCCGCGTCGAGAACGCCTCCGTCCGACACGGCCAACCGTCTCCGGCCCGCCTCAGACCGTGATCCGGCTGGCAGATCGCCGCTCCCGCGCCAGCCACCCATCGGCTCACCCCACCGTCCGGCTTCCCGACAGCGAGTGGATGGACCCTCCGGGCAAGGACGCGCTGCCGACCGTCTGCGGAGCATCCGCGATCAGCGTGCCCGCCGACGCGGCCGGAGACCTGAAGACCGCCAAGTTCCGGCAGGACAGCCACTACCTCACCCCGGCCTGGGAGCGAATCTACAAACCGATCCGCTCCCACAACGAGGGCATCAACGGACGCCTCAAGAGCGCCGAGATGGACATCGGCAACCCCCTGCATCGCCGAGCCCCAGGCCAGGTGGCTCAGACGATCCTGATCGCCGTCATGGTCGCCATCAGCAACCTGGACATCCTGGAGACCTGGCTCTACGAACGCACCGGCAGCCGACTCACCGACGTTGACTTCGAGTCTGTTCCGGCTCCTCCGGCCCCCGGTCGGCCGTACGCCTCGGCGCCGCCTGGCGCCGGGCGACATCCACCGGCCAACCTCTGACCGGTCCGCGTCACAGCCGCACATCTAGATGATCAGCCCCGGACGACCGGGGCTGATCCTCATGACCCCGGGACGGCCCGGCGCCTGCCTGACAGACCACCAGACCTAACACGCCGCCATCCACCACCCCGAACAGGCATCGAACGACCCCCGAAATGACAAAGATCCCGCCCGATCTTGCGATCGGACGGGATCTCGTCACCATTCCTGAGCTAACTCAAGAACAGTCGCTTGTGGACCTGTGGGGATTTGAACCCCAGACCCCCTCGATGCGAACGAGGTGCGCTACCAGACTGCGCCACAGGCCCTTGCGACGTGTGAAACATTAGCATCCCGATCGGGGTACGACGAAATCCGCTCCCCCGCAGGTCAGCCAGGGGTCATTCGTTGGCCGCGCGGGGGCGGTCGTCGTCCGCGTACTGGTCGAAGAGCGGGGTGCGGCCGTCGCGGCGGCCGCGGGGCGGGGTCGTGCGCTGTCGCGGGGGCGGGGCGGGGGCCGGGGTCGGGTCCGGGGCCGCCGTGGAGGAGCGGGCCGAGCTCCAGGTCTCCGGGTCCGTGATGTCGATGCCGCTCGTGGCGCGCGGGGCGACCGGGGCGGTGACGTACGTGGGGAGCGGGACCGGGACCGGCTCCCAGCTGTCGCCGCGGGCCGGGCCTCGCTCGCGCTGCTGGTCCACCCACTCCGCGTGGTCCGTCTGCTCGACGAGCGCGCGGCGGCCGGCCTCCTGCGGGGAGACCGCGGGGGCCGGTTCGGATTCGGGGCGGGCCGGTTCCTCCTCCTGCTCCGTGGGCGCGGCCGGCCGGCGCGGACGGTTCTCACGCAGCCGGGCCGCCGCGGCCTCGGCGCGCCGACGGTCCATCACGTACACGAAGCGCCGGCGCTCCGTCGTCCGCAGATGCACGATGTACGCGCTCAGCAGTACCGCCGGGACGGCCGGCGCCCACAGGAACGCCAGGCCGCCGACCGCGGCGACGACCGCGCCCAGGGTGAAGGCCAGGAAGAGGACGACCGTGGTCCGTCGGCGCCGCGCGAGGACCTTGCCGCGGCGGGCCCGCTCGGCGGCCGCCGCCTTCGAGGGCCGCCGCGGCACCGGAGCCGGCTCACGTGACGGCTCACGGACCGGATCGCGCGAGTGGTCGGGGTCCGGTTCCGGGACCTCCAGGCGGGCTTCCGTCCTGGCCGCGGGCGCGGAGAACGCCCGGACGTCGACCGAGCTCAAATGCTCCGTCTCCACGTCCGGGTCCACGCCGGGCTCCCGGTCCTTCAGCTCCTTGGCGTACCGGCGCTCCATTCCCGCCCGTCCGGACAGCAGCCGGATGGCGGTGCTGAAGCGTTCCGTCGGACGGGCCTCGTTGAGCTCGTCCTGCCTGCGGAGCCACATCGGCACCAAGTAGGCGGCCCAGGCCCCGACGATGACTGCGTAGATGAGGCCGCTGCTGCTCACGCCTCACACCGTAGAGGGGTTCCGTTACGGGCATCGGCCAATTGGCCCGGTGTGTCGCACGATCTGGCTGATATCACTGAACTTTTTTGTGATTGTTCAGATCGATTGGCGGTCAACTGCTGATTGAATTCGAACATTTATTTCATTGGGCCCGATGTGAGGGACGTGCCTGGTGCCAGCGCCGCACCAGCCCCTCGGGCACCTCCTCCGCCGTGAGCGCGAAGACGAGATGGTCCCGCCACGCCCCGTCGATGTGGAGGTAGCGCGGGCGCAGCCCCTCCTCCCGGAATCCCAATTTCTCCACGACCCGCCGCGAGGGGCCGTTCTCCGGCCGAATGCAGACCTCGATCCGGTGCAGCCCGACCGTACGGAAGCAGTGGTCGACCACGAGCGCGACCGCCGTCGGCATGACGCCCCGGCCCGCCACCGCGCTGTCCACCCAGTACCCGACATGGCCCGAGCACATCGAGCCCCAGGTGATCCCCGCGACCGTCAGCTGACCGACCAGCTGTCCCCGGTACTCGATCACGAACGGCAGCATCCGGCCCGCGTGCGCCTCGCTCCGCAGATGGCGGACCATCTGCCGGTACGTCGGCCGCTGCGCGAGCGGAGTGCCCGGCGCCGGCGGCGGAATCGTCGCCTCCCAGGGGCGCAGCCAGTCCCGGTTGCGCCGGTTCACCTCGCGCCAGGCCCGCTGGTCGCGCATCTTTATCGGGCGCAGCACGACGTCGCCGTCGGCCAGGACCACGGGCCAGGACGGGATCATGACGGTCTCGGGTGGTCGCCGCCGCGGATCTGGTCGACCGCGTGGACGAGCAGCGGCTCCAGTACGGCGAGGCCGTCGCGGACCCCGCCCGAGGAACCCGGCAGGTTCACGATCAGCGTCCCGCGCGCCACCCCCGCGAGGCCCCGGGAGAGCGCCGCCGTGGGCACCTTCTCCCGGCCGTACGCGCGGATCGCCTCGGGAATGCCGGGGATCTCGTGGTCGAGGACCCGGCGGGTGACCTCGGGCGTGGCGTCGGTCGGCGAGATGCCGGTGCCGCCGGTGGTGAGGATGACGTCGTACCCGGCCTCGACCCCGGCCCGCAGCGCCGCCTCGACCGGCGCGCCGTCCGGCACGACCTGCGGGCCGTCGACCGCGAAGCCCATCCGCGCCAGGCCCTCGGCGATCAGCGGGCCGCCCTTGTCCTCGTACACCCCGGCCGCCGCACGGTTGGAGGCGGTGATGACGAGCGCGGAGTAGGGGGCGGACAGGGCTCCGCCGAGCTCGGGGGCGAGTGGCGCGGGCGCGCCTTCCGGCGCGGGGCCCGCGCCCTCGGCGGGCGGCTCGTGCGGACCGTGCGCCTCGTGCGCCCCGGCCACATGCCCCGCGCGTGCCTGCGCCTGAAGCCCGGCGACGGCCGCGCCCCCGGCCGCGTGCGCCTCGCGCCCGTGCGCCTCGCTCACCCGTCCGGCCCGCGCCTGCACGTGCAGCCCCGTCACGACTCGGCCCTCGTCCACGTGCCCGACTTGCCGCCCGTCTTCTCCTCCACGCGTACGTCGGAGATGACCGCGCCCTTGTCGACCGCCTTGATCATGTCGACCACCGTCAGCGCCGCCACCGAGACCGCCGTCAGGGCCTCCATCTCGACGCCCGTGCGGTCCGTGGTCTTCACGGTCGCCAGGATCTCCACGGCGTCGTCCGCGACCGTGAGGTCCAGCGTCACGCCCGAGACCGCCAGCGGGTGACAGAGCGGGATCAGGTCCGGGGTCTTCTTGGCGCCCATGATCCCCGCGATGCGGGCGGTGGCGAGCGCGTCGCCCTTCGGTACGCCCTCGCCCCGCAGCAGCTCGATCACGCGCGGCGAGACCAGGACGCGGCCACTGGCGCGCGCCGTCCGCGCCGTGACGTCCTTCGCGGAGACGTCGACCATGCGGGCCGCACCCGCCTCGTCGATGTGGGTGAGTCCTTGCTGCGTGCTCATGGCCGTGACACTCCCGGTCGCTGTGTGGGACGCCACGGTACCGCCACCAGGCCCTCCTCAGCCGAGGAGGACCACGTCGAGCTCGGCGCCGGGCGCCACCTCCATGCTCTCCTCCGGTACGACGAGCAGCGCGTTCGCGTGCGCGAGCGCCGCGATCAGGTGGGAGCCCGCACCGCCCACCGGAGTGACGGTGCCGGACTCGGCGTCGTACGTCCCGCGCAGGAACTGGCGGCGGCCCGAGGGGGACGACAGCGGCTTGTCGGCGGCGAGCGTGGCCCGGACCCGCGGCCGGTGGAGGTCGTCGAGGCCCATCAGGGCCCGGATCGCGGGGCGTACGAACAGCTCGAAGGAAACGTACGAGGAGACGGGGTTGCCGGGCAGCGCGAGCAGCGGCGTGTGCTCCGGGCCGATCGTCCCGAAGCCCTGCGGCTTGCCCGGCTGCATGGCCAGCTTGCGGAAGTCGACCTGGCCCTCGAAGTGACCGGCGGCTGTCAGCGCCTCCTTGACCACGTCGTACGCGCCGACGCTCACCCCGCCCGTGGTGACAAGGAGGTCGGCGCGGATCAGCTGGTCCTCGATGGTGGCCCGAAGCGTCTCGGCCTCGTCGGTGACGGCGCCCACCCGGTACGCGATGGCTCCGGCGTCGCGCGCGGCGGCGGCGAGCGCGAAGCTGTTGGAGTCGTAGATCTGGCCCGCGCCCAATTCCTCGCCGGGCTGGGCCAGTTCACTGCCGGTGGAGATCACGACGACGCGCGGGCGGGGGCGCACCCGCACGGTGGCCCGGCCGATCGCGGCGAGCAGCCCGATCTGCGGCGGCCCGAGGACCGTGCCCGCCTCCAGGGCCAGGTCGCCGGCCTGGACGTCGCTGCCGCGCGCGCGGACATGCGCGCGGGCCTCGGCGGACCGGTGGACGCGGACCTCGCCGCCCGCGCCCTCGGGGGCGGCGCTGGCGGCGCGCATCCCGGTCGCCGCTCCCCCGCCCGTACCGCCGTCGGTCCACTCGACCGGCACGACGGCCTCGGCGCCGGGCGGCAGCGGGGCACCGGTCATGATCCGGGCTGCCTGGCCGGGGCCGACCTCCGGCAGGCCGCCGGCGCCCGCCGCCACGTCGCCGATCACGGTCAGGACCGCCGGGAACTCCTCGGTGGCACCGGCGACATCGGCGACCCGGACCGCGTATCCGTCCATGGAGCTGTTGTCGAAGGGGGGCAGCGCGACCGGCACCGTGACGTCCTCGACCAGGACGCAGCCCTGGGCGTCGGGCAGTTGCAGCTCGATGGGTTCGAGCGGGGTGATCGCCCCGAGGACGTCGTCCAGGTGCTCGTCCACCGACCACAGGCCGCGGGCGGGCCCCGCGCAGGGGTCGCCGGGCGCGTCCGCGGACGGGCCGCCGGACCCGCCGTCGGTGACGCCGTCGGTGACGCCGCCGGACGGATCGCCTGCCGGATCGCCGGACAGATCGCCTGACACCGGTGCCGTACTGCTGCTCAAGGTGCTACATCTCCTCGCTGACGTACCTGCGGAGCCAGGTCCGGAAGTCCGGGCCCAGGTCTTCACGTTCGCACGCCAGTCTGACAATGGCACGCAGATAGTCCCCGCGGTCGCCGGTGTCATAGCGCCGGCCCTTGAAGACCACGCCGTGGACCGGGCCGCCGATCTTTTCGTCCTTGGCGAGTTTCTGCAGGGCGTCGGTCAGCTGGATCTCGCCGCCGCGGCCCGGCTCGGTCTCCCGCAGTATCCCGAAGATGGCCGGATCCAGGACGTAGCGGCCGATGATCGCGTAGTTGCTGGGCGCCTCGTCCGCGTCCGGCTTCTCGATCAGATCCGTCACCTTCACGACGTCGGAGTCGATCGTCTCGTCGACCGCCGCGCAGCCGTACTGGTGGATCTGCGCGGGGTCGACCTCCATGAGCGCGATCACGCTGCCGCCCTCGCGCTCCTGGATGTCCACCATCCGGGAGAGCAGCGGGTCGCGCGGGTCGATCAGGTCGTCGCCGAGCAGCACGGCGAAGGGCTGTTCTCCTACGTGCGGGGCCGCGCAGAGCACGGCGTGGCCGAGGCCGCGCGGGGCGCCCTGGCGCACGTAGTGCATGGTGGCGAGGTCGCTGGGCTCCTGCACCTTGGAGAGGCGCTCCTCGTCGCCCTTGCGGGCCAGCGCCTCCTCCAGCTCGTAGTTCCGGTCGAAGTGGTCCTCCAGGGGCCGCTTGTTCCGACCGGTGATCATGAGGACGTCGGAGAGTCCGGCCGCGACGGCCTCCTCGACGACGTACTGGATCGCGGGCTTGTCGACGACCGGCAGCATTTCCTTCGGCGTGGCCTTGGTGGCCGGGAGGAAGCGCGTGCCGAGACCGGCGGCCGGGATGACAGCCTTGCTGATCCTGGGAGGCGACTGAGTCATGCGGAGCACCATAGCCGTTCGGTATGAGAGGAAGATGGGGCTGCGATTAACTTCCTGTGCATAAAGACAGTTACGAGAGGTTCGTGAACCCGCGTGATGAGCCCATGATGGCCGATATAGCCGACATGTCCGACAAGGCCGCTCTGCGCCGCCGCCTCCTCGCGGCCCGCGCCCAGCTGACCAGCCATGATGTCGAATCCGCCGGCGAGCTCCTCGCCCGGGGTGCGCGGGAGCTGGCCGAGCTCGCCGCGCTGACCGAGGCGTCGACCGTCGCCGCCTATGTGTCCGTGGGCCGCGAGCCGGGCACGCGCGCGTTGCTGGACGTTCTGCGCGCGCGGGGCGTCCGCGTCCTGCTGCCGGTGCTGCTGCCCGACAACGACCTCGACTGGGCCGCGTACGAGGGCGCGGAGCACCTGGCGAAGGCCGGCCGGGGCCTCCTGGAGCCGACCGGGCCGCGGCTCGGCCCCGAGGCCGTGTGCGCGGCGGACGTGGTCCTGCTGCCGGGTCTCGCGGTCGACGAGCGCGGGATGCGGCTCGGACGGGGCGGCGGCTCGTACGACCGCGTGCTCGCCCGGCTCGCGCGGGCAGGCGCGGACCCGGCGCTCGTGGTGCTCCTGTACGCGAACGAGGTGGTCGGCCGGGTCCCGGAGGAACCGCACGACCACCCCGTGCACGCGGTGGTGACCCCGGAGGGGGTCAGGCACTTCAAGCCTTAGGGCTTGAGAACCAGCGTGTCCTTCGTCGAGGCGTCGACCGCAGCCTTGCCGAAGGACCAGTCGAGCAGCTCGCCCTTGGCCCACTTGTCGGTCTGGTCGGTGTAGTGCGCGTGGTACGCGTGCCCCGAGGCGCCCGTAAGGTTGATCCAGCGGGACCGGTCCCAGTCGCCGACGTTCACGACCATCCGCATCGACGGGACCCAGATGACGCCGTAGCCGCCGGCCGCGTTCCAGCCGGTCGCGTTCACGGCCGCCTCGCCGCCGCCCAGGTTCCACGGGCCGCGGTTCAGCACGGACTGGACGAAGCCCGGTCCGGCGGTGCCGAGGGTCTGGTTCGTCAGGGTCAGCTGGTGCAGCCGGCCCCAGCTCCAGGTGGAGACGTCCTTGCCGAGCTTGGCGGTCAGCTCCCAGCGGGCGTCCTCCATGGCACGGGCGAGCAGCTGGTCACGGTTCTCGGTGGCCTGGTCGGTGCGGTTGGCCTCGGTCTTCCACCACTCGCTGTTCTCCTGCTTGAGGAGCGGGCGGACCACCTCGTACCAGCGGTCGCCGCCGTCCGGCTGCGCCGAGTCCGCGTCGCGCTCGCCGCACTCCCGTACGCGCTTGTTCTGCTCGTCGACCGGGAGGCCGGTGAGGTCCGCCGGGCGGACGCTGATGCAGTCGCCCTCGGCCCGCAGCTCCTTGGGCAGCTTGTCGCCGAAGGCGAGCTTGAGGACGTTGCGCCAGACCGCGTTGAAGTACGCGGCGGCGGCCGAGTCGGGCTCCTGGGTGTAGTCCCAGCCCTCGAGGAGCTTCTGCGCCTCGCGGACGTACCGGTCGGAGATGTCGATCTTCAGCAGGAGCGGGTTGAGCAGGGTCGCGATCTCGCTGCGGTTGTCCATCTGCATGGTCCGCATGTCGTCCGGCGAGATCTTCCCGCCGTCCTTGGTCTTCGACTCGATGAGGTCGTTGATCCGCTGGCTGCGAGAACCGTATCCCCAGTCCTCCGTAAGGAGGTGGGGGTACTTCTTCGCGTCGACGACGGCCTGGTTGGCGGTGACGATGTAGCCGCGCTCGGGGTCCAGCTCGTACGGCAGCTCGTCGTACGGGACGTAGCCCTTCCACTTGTACGAGGAGTCCCAGCCCGGCGCCGGTACGGTGCCGTCGCCCTTGGTGCGGACCGGGATCTTCCCCGGCGCCTGGTAGCCGATGTGCTCGGCGTCGGCGTAGATCAGGTTCTGCGAGGGGACCTCGAAGTCCTTGGCCGCGGCGCGGAACTCCTTGAAGTCCTGGGCGCGGTTGAGCTTGAAGATCGCGTCCATGGACCTGCCGGGCTGCAGGGCGGTCCACTGGAGGGAGACGGCGTAGCCGGTGCCGCGGTCCGGGGCGGCGTTGCCGACGGGGGCCTTCTGGCCGACCTTCTCCAGCTCGGTGGAGCGGTCGGAGACCAGGGGGCCGTGCCCGGTCGAGCGGATCGTGATCTTCCGGCTGCCGCCGCCGGCGACCTTGATGGTCTCCTCGCGGGTGGTGAACGGCTTGACCTTGCCGTCCACGACGTAGCCCGCGTCCGAGACCTTCTCCAGGTACAGGTCGGTGACGTCGGCGCCGAGGTTGGTGAGGCCCCAGGCGATGGTGTCGTTGTGGCCGATTATCACGCCCGGCGTGCCGGAGAAGGTGTAGCCGGCGACGTCGTAGCGGCAGGTCGCGGAGACGGAGCGGCAGTGCAGGCCCATCTGGTACCAGAGGGACGGCAGCATCGGGGCGAGGTGCGGGTCGTTGGCGAGCAGCGGCTTGCCGGAGGTCGTGTACTTCCCGGAGACGACCCACGAGTTCGAGCCGATGCCGTTGCCGTTGGGGCCGAGCAGCGCGGGGATCTCGTCGAGCGCGTCGGAGAGCGACCCGAGCTGGGACTGCATGCCCTCCAGGGCGCCGTTGGGGCTGGTGCCGGTGGAGTCGCCGTTCTTCCCCGCCTTGGCGTCCGGGTCGAACTTCCCTGTCGCCTTGTCGACCGCGCCGCTCTGCATGATCGGCTGGTGCAGTTCGTACGGGTACCCCGGGTAGAGGTCCTTGATCTGCCGCGCGCTCAGCCGGCTCGTCATCAGGGAGCGGTCGATCTCGTCCTGCATGTTGCCGCGCAGGTCCCAGGCCATCGCCTTGAGCCAGGCCACCGAGTCGACGGGCGTCCAGGGCTCGATCTCGTAGTCGCCCGTGAAGGCGAGCGCCGCGTACTCGACGGAGACGTCGGCGGCGTCCCGGCCCTTGAGATAGGCGTTGACGCCCTCCGCGTAGGCCTGGAGGTTCTTCTTCGTCTCCGCGGACAGAACCTTGTCGTACTCCTGCTGTGCGACCTGGCGCCAGCCCAGCGTGCGCAGGAACGCGTCGGTGCCGACCTGGTCCTTGCCGAACATCTCGGAGAGGCGGCCCGCCGTCATGTGACGGCGCACGTCCATCTCGTAGAAGCGGTCCTGCGCCTGGACGAAGCCCTGCGCGCGGAACAGGTCGGCCTCGGTGTCGGCGTAGATCTGCGGCACCCCGTAGGCGTCGCGCTTGACCTCGACCTCCCCGGAGAGGCTGTCGAGCCGGAGCTCGCCCGTCGTCTGCGGGAACGAGGCACGGACGGCGCTGACGCCCCAGTACCCGCCGTAGCCGACGCCCGCGACCAGTGCGAGGACCAGCACGAGGACGATCAGGCGGGCGCGTCGCCCCTTCTTCTTGGCGTGGGGCGCGGTCGTGTTGGAGGGCATCGCTGTCCTTCGAGGGGCAGGGTGGTCCTGGAGTACGGGAGCAACCTTAGGCGCAGCGTCCGGACGGCCCGGACGCGGTGTCACCAAGGAGGCCGCCCAAGGCCGCACTGGTGATCGACACTGGTGATCCAGGGGAGCCAAGCGGAACACGGAGGACGGCGCAAGGACCGCGTCAAGGAAACGTTAAAGATTAGGTAAGGTAACGAAGTACTGGCCGCTGGAGGAACGATCCGGCTGCGCGCGAGGGGAAGGATCGGCCACTGACTGTCCACCAGCTCAATGAACTCCTGCTCATCTGCTCGCTCGTGCTGCTCATCGCCGTCGCGGCGGTGCGGATCTCGTCCCGGAGCGGGCTCCCCAGCCTGCTCCTGTACCTCGGTATCGGGATCGCGATAGGGCAGGACGGGATCGGCGGTGTCGCCTTCGACAATGCCGAGCTGACCCAGGTGATCGGCTATGCCGCACTGGTGGTGATCCTGGCCGAGGGTGGCCTGGGCACCAAGTGGAAGGAGATCAAACCCGCGTTGCCCGCGGCGGTCGTGCTGTCGACCGTCGGCGTCGCGGTGAGCGTGGGCATCACGGCCGCGGCCGCCCACTACCTGGTCGGCCTGGACTGGCGCCAGGCGCTGATCATCGGCGCGGTCGTCTCCTCGACGGACGCCGCCGCCGTCTTCTCCGTCCTGCGCAAGGTGCCGCTGCCCGCGCGGGTGACCGGTGTCCTGGAGGCCGAGTCCGGCTTCAACGACGCCCCGGTCGTCATCCTCGTCGTCGCCTTCTCCGCCGCCGGTCCGGTCGACTCCTGGTACGTCCTGGTCGGCACGATCTTCCTGGAGCTGGCCATCGGCGCCGCCATCGGCCTCGGCGTCGGCTTCCTCGGCGCCTTCGGGCTCCGGCGCGTCGCCCTGCCCGCCTCCGGCCTCTACCCGATCGCCGTCATGGCCATCGCGGTGGTCGCGTACGCGGCGGGCGCCCTGGCCCACGGCTCCGGCTTCCTCGCCGTCTATCTGGCCGCGATGGTCCTCGGCAACGCGAAACTGCCGCACGCCCCCGCCAACCGCGGCTTCGCCGAAGGGCTCGGCTGGATCGCCCAGATCGGCATGTTCGTCCTGCTCGGCCTGCTGGTGACCCCGTCCAAGCTGGGCGAGGACTTCTGGTCCGCGGTGGTCATCGGCCTGGCCCTGACGATGGTGGCGCGGCCCGTGGAGGTCCTGGTCAGCCTGCTGCCGTTCCGTATCCCCTGGCAGGAACAGGCCCTGATGTCCTGGGCCGGCCTGCGCGGAGCCGTCCCCATCATTCTCGCCACGATCCCGATGGTCTCCGGGATCGAGGGCAGCGAGCGGGTCTTCAACATCGTCTTCGTACTCGTCGTGGTCTACACGCTCGTCCAGGGACCGACACTGCCCTGGCTGGCGAGGGCGCTGAAGCTGGGCGACCGCGCCGAGGCCGCCGACCTGGGCGTCGAGTCGGCCCCGCTGGAGCGGCTGCGCGGCCATCTGCTGTCCGTCGCCATCCCGGAGGGCTCGAAGATGCACGGCGTGGAGGTCGCGGAGCTGCGCCTCCCGGCCGGAGCGGCGGTCACCCTCGTCGTACGGGAGGAGAAGAGCTTCGTGCCCTCGCCGTCGACGGTGCTGCGGTACAACGACGAGCTGCTCGTCGTCGCCACGGATCCGGTGCGGGACGCCACCGAGCGGCGACTGCGGGCCGTCGGGCAGGGCGGAAAGCTGGCCGGATGGCTGGGGACGGGCGGCGCGACGGCCGTGTCCGAGCACAGGGCGCACCTGCATTGGCCCCATCTGCCGGGCAGCGGGAAGCGAACGTCCGGTTAATCACAGGCATAGATTCCGAAGGAAGGGCCTTTTCCCAGGCGAGGAGACCTCCTTCCCTGTACCATGAAGGCACACTTGATCGAACCAACTCTGCCTGACGCAGAGCTGGCGCGACCGTATGGCGGCCGTGACGCCCTCCGCAATGGGGCCCGGTATCTACCGCAGTTCCGCGCATGAGGACAGCTCTCGGCGGCGCCCGCACCACCGTGCAGGGGCGCGCTACCAGGCGGCAGAAAGGCAAGGACCGTGGTGTCCACGGTCACTTCTGACACGCTTGAGACGGCCGTCACGTCCGGTGATGCGCCTGAGGACAAGACCGGCAAGGCCGGCAAGGCCCGTAAGCGTGCCGGATACGGACAGCTCCTGCGTACCCCCGGAGCGCTGTCCTTCCTGCTCCCCGGCTTCGCCGCACGGCAGCCGTTCGCGATGCTGACGATCGGCATCGTCCTGCTCGTCCAGCACACCACCGGCTCGTATGGCAGCGCCGGCGCCGTCGCCGCCGCCACCGGCGTCTCGATGGCGCTGTTCGCCCCGCAGAGCGGCAAGCTCGCCGACCGCCTCGGCCAGCGCGCCGTCCTGGTCCCCGGCGTGCTCATCCACTCCGCCGCCGTCTCCCTCCTCGTCGTGCTCGCGCTGGCCGGCGCCCCGATGTGGGCGCTGTTCCTCGCCGCCGTACCGGCCGGTGCCTCCGTCCCGCAGATCGGTCCGATGGTCCGCGCCCGCTGGGCGGCGAAGCTGGAGAACTCCCCGCTGATGCCGACGGCCGCGGCCTTCGAGTCCGTCACGGACGAGTTCACCTTCGTCGTCGGCCCGGTCCTCGCCACCGCGCTCTGCACCGGCGTGCACCCGGCGGCCGGCCTGGTCGCCGAGGCGGCGCTGACCCTCTTCGGCGGCCTGTTCTTCGCCGCCCAGCGGCGCACCCAGCCCGCCCACGGGCTTGTCGCGGCGGCCTCCGCCGAGTCGCGCGTCTCCGCGCTGTCCATCCCCGGCGTCCGCGTCCTGGTCGTCGCCTTCCTGGGCATCGGCTCGGTCTTCGGCGGCATGCAGGTCTCGCTGACCGCGTTCAGCGAGGAGATCGGCAACCCCGGCGCCAACGGTCTGCTGTACGGGATCTTCGCCGCGGGCAACATGCTCGCGGGCATCGCGTGCGGGGCCATCGCCTGGAAGATCGGCCCGCGCAAGCGCCTGATCCTGGGGTACGCCGGTCTGACCGCGGCGGCCTCGCTGCTCTGGTCCGCGCACTCCGTGCTGCTGCTCGGCGCGCTCGGCCTGGTCGTGGGCCTGTGCATCGCCCCGGCCCTGATCACCGGCTACACCATCGTCGAGACGCTGGTCCCGGCCTCCGCCCGCACCGAGGCGTTCACCTGGCTGACCGGCGCCGTGGCGCTGGGGCAGGCGGCGGCCGTGACGGTCGCAGGACGCCTCGCGGACGAGCACGGCGCGAGCACCGGATTCCTGGTGCCGCTGGTGGGCACGGCCCTCGCGCTGGCCACGCTTCTCGCGCTGCGCTCGCGACTGGCACCCCGGGCCCCGGGGCGGGTCGCGGCACGTGGTATCGGTCACCGAGTGCCGGTGACGGTGGACTGATCCCGCGGAATACGTCACTATGGATCGTCGTTAGCACTCGATGAGTGTGAGTGCCAGGAGGAAGACAAGTGCCGACCTACCAGTACCAGTGCACCGAGTGCGGCGAGGGCCTCGAGGCGGTGCAGAAGTTCACCGATGACGCGCTGACCGAGTGCCCGAGCTGCAAGGGACGCCTGAAGAAGGTGTTCTCGGCGGTCGGCATCGTCTTCAAGGGTTCCGGCTTCTACCGGAACGACAGCCGCGGCTCGTCGAGCTCCAGCTCGCCCTCGTCGTCGTCGAAGTCCTCCACGACTTCTTCGTCGTCGTCCACCTCCTCGGACGCGAAGCCGGCCGCTTCGGCGAGCTCGTCCTCTTCGTCCTCGACGTCGAGCGCGTCGACCTCGTCGAGCTCCTCCAGCTCGGCCGCCTGATCCGGGTTCCGGATCCGAGTTCTTACGGAAGCCCTACCGCTGTGCGCGGTGGGGCTTCCGGCGTTTCGCGGGCCGTTAATCTGACCGCTATGGCGACCAAGGCGTACGCGGACTACGCGGACATCGGTGTGATCGGCGGTTCGGGGTTCTACTCCTTCCTGGAGGACGTGACGGAGGTGCCCGTGGACACCCCGTACGGCAGCCCCAGCGACAGGCTCTTCCTCGGCGAGGTGGCGGGGCGGCGGGTCGCGTTCCTGCCGCGGCACGGCCGGACCCACACCGTGCCCCCGCACCGGATCAACTACCGCGCCAACCTGTGGGCGCTGCGCTCGGTGGGCGTACGGCAGGTGCTCGGTCCGTGCGCGGTGGGCGGCCTGCGGGAGGAGTACGGGCCCGGGACCCTCGTCGTGCCGGACCAGCTGGTCGACCGTACGAAGACGCGGGCGCAGACGTACTTCGACGGGGAGCCGCTGCCGGAGGCCTGGGGCGGGGCGGTGCCGAACGTCGTGCACACCACCTTCGCCGACCCGTACTGCCCGGACGGGCGGCGCGTGGCGCTCAAGGCGGCCCGGGGGAAGGGCTGGGAGCCGGTGGACGGCGGCACGATGGTCGTCGTCGAGGGGCCGCGCTTCTCGACCCGCGCGGAGTCCCGCTGGCACGCGGCGGCCGGCTGGTCGGTCGTCGGCATGACCGGGCATCCCGAGGCGGTCCTCGCCCGCGAACTGGGCCTCTGCTACACCTCGCTCGCGCTGGTCACGGACCTGGACGCGGGCGCGGAGACCGGCGAGGGGGTCTCGCACACCGAGGTCCTGCGGGTGTTCGGCGAGAACGTGGGGCGGCTGCGGGAGGTGCTCTTCGACGCGGTGGGCGCGCTGCCGGACACGGCGGACCGGGACTGCCTGTGCACGCACGCCCACGATGGTTGGGACCTGGGGATCGACCTGCCGTGAATGCCCTGGCGTGAATGCCCTGGCGTGAATCCCTCTGAGGAGTGAGGGAGTTGTCCACAGGGGGCGGGTGATCCACAGGCGGGAGCGGGATTCTCGCGGAGCCGGGATGGTGAGAGCGGTTCTCCGGACGGCCGGAGGACAGTACGGCTCGCATCCGGCTCGACTCCTGACAGGTGGTGCACGTCATGACGACGACCTCATCCACTCCCTTCCTTCTGGACCACTCCCCCGTTCCGGCGCCGTGCGGTGTCCCACCGTTCGAACCGCTTCGGGTACGGGGCGGGCGGCAGCGGCTGCGACGGGCGCTGCGGCGTCGGCGGCGGGCTCCGGCGGCGATCCTCGCGATGAGCGCGGCGGCGCTGGCGATGGCGGGCGGGGGCGAGGTCTCCGCGGGCCCGCCGCCACCCAAGGCGGTGCAGGAGCAGGCGGCCGGCCAGCGCCGGGCGCCCATGGTGCGGCTGGTGTCGGCGCCGGTACGGATCGCCGACGCGGCGACCGTGCGGCTGCTGCGGCCGGGTGACCGGGTGGATGTGATCGCCGCGCCCCACTCCCCGTTGGGCGGGGGCGGTGAGGCGCGCGTGGTCGCCACGGGCGCCCGGGTGGCCGAGGTTCCGCGCACGGGTGAGACCCGTTCGGACGGCGGGGCGTTGATCGTCCTCTCCGTTCCACGGTCGACGGCGACAGCTCTGGCGGGTGCGGGTGTCACGTCCCAACTGGCGGTGACGCTGTGCTGATTCGCACGGACTGCCTGTCAAGTAACCGTTCCGTGTGTACGGATTGGACGGCTCTGCGCTGTTCGCGGCGTAATGGCTCCGCTAACCGCACACGCGAAGAAAGGCACCCGGGTGAGCCCGAAGAAGGAAAGCGTGATGGCAGGCTTCAAAGCCTTCCTCATGCGCGGCAACGTGATCGACCTGGCGGTGGCGGTCGTCATCGGCGCCGCGTTCACCAACATCGTGAACTCCGTGGTGAAGGGCATCATCAACCCGGTGGTCGGCGCCTTCGGCACGAAGGACCTGGAGAGCTACAAGAGCTGCATCAAGGACCCGTGCCGGGTGGTGAACGGGGAGATGCAGGGCATCGAGCTCCAGTGGGGTCTGGTGCTCAGCGCCGTCCTCAGCTTCCTGATCACGGCGGCGGTCGTGTACTTCCTGATGGTGCTGCCCATGGCGAAGTACCTGGCCAAGCGGGCCGCCCACGACAAGGCGAAGGAAGGCGTCCAGGAGATCATGGAGGTCAGCGAGCTGGAGGTCCTCAAGGAGATCCGCGACCACCTGGTCGCTCAGCGGGGCCCGAGCTCCGGCGCCGGCGCGGGGACGACCGCCTCCTGAGGCCGTGGTGCCGGCGGCCCGGGGTGGGGCCGCCGGCACCGGGCGCACTACAGCAGTCCGGCGGCCCAGGTCAGCAGTTTCTCGTAGATCTCGGGGCGGTCCTCCTCGATGACGGGGTACCCGACGCCGAAGTCGCCGTTGACCCAACGGGCTTGGATGCCCGGGTTGGCGCTGTCCGTTCCGTCGTGCAGGAAGACGTGCGGGCTACAGTTGACCCGGCCGTCCCTGGCCGACTCGTACTGGGCCATGATCGCCGAGCGGGCCGTGCCGCTGTCGAAGGCCTCGGCGAGCGCCACCACGTCGACCGCGCCCGTCTCCTCGGCCACCTCGAGGATCACATGGCGCTGGGAGATGCACCGGCCCTGCGCCCAGAAGGCGCGGCGCAGAGCCCGGTCGAGCTGTTCACTGGCGTGCAGGCTCTGGGACTTGGCCGCCTGCACCGCCTCCAGGGCCGGAAGAGTGGTCACGGGATAGGTCCAGTCCGGTCCCTGCCACAGCCGCCATCCGGCCTCCGGCTCCACGGCGCCGAGGACCGAGATCTCCGAGTCCACCCCGGGGCGGGCATTGACCTCCCGGTTGAACAGCTCCAGGGGGAACGCCCGGAAGTCGAACCAGACGCGGCCCTCGAGGCCCAGTCGCCGCCGGGTCTCGTGCAGCCGGTGCACGGCGACGTGTGCGAAGGAGCAGTTGAGGTCGGTGTAGACGGCGATCGTGTCGGGTGCGGCGGGCAGCCGGGGGTCCGTCGTTCGGTCGGTCATGGTGCCTCCTCGACACGGATCAGGCCCCACCAGCCCTCACTGACGCCCCAGTGGAGGTTGCCGGTGCGATACACATGGTCTCCGGGATGCTGAGCGCGGAAGCGCACCGTCCGGGTGCTGCCGGAGGCCAGCGCCCCGATGGTCGACACGTACCAGCCGAGGCCGGTCTCGGAGGCGTCCCACACCTGGCCGTGCACGGTGAAGCCCTGATTGCGCATCCGGTGCGAGGCGACGGCCAGATGGACGGCCACCTGGTCGCCGGCGCGGCAGGTGAGCAGTGGCGTCGGCGGCGCCGGGTCGGACAGCACCGGGTCCAGGGGGTGCAGAGCGGCCGACTTGTAGTTGTACGCCTTCTGGCCCGCGTCGTCGGGGCTGTCCGAGAACAGGTCCGTCACTGGCTGGGTGAGGTCCCCGTCGTGGTACAGCCGCAGGCCGTCCTGGGTGAGCAGGACGAGCTCCCGCACCGGTTCGGCGTCCGGGCGGCGGACGACGGCCCGCTCGCCGGTCCACCGTTCCCGGCCGGTGTCCGGGTCGTACGGGGTGGCGTCCGCCTCCTCCACCACCAGCACCCCGGCCAGGCCCCGGCGCGGGTGGGAGATCACGTCCGCGTGGGAGCGCAGCAGCACCACACCGGGCTCGGCCGCGTACCAGCGATAGGTGCGGGAGGCCCCGGGCTTGACCGTGGTGTCCGCGTTGCGGCCGACATGGGCACCGTCGTCGGTGCGCACGTCGAAGTCGAGCAGGCTGGGGTGCAGCGAGACACGGCCGGAGACGATCCGCGCTCCCGAGTCCGCCTCGTTCATCAGCCGCGGGTCCAGAGGGCTGGCGGGCGGCGGCCCGTCCAGCTCGTTGATGAGGGTGACCTCCACCCACTCGCCGGCCCGGCAGCGAAGGACCAGCGGGCCGTCCTCGGGGCCGCCGTCTCCGTCGGCGGTGAAGACGAGACCGTACGGGTCGGTGCGCAGCGGGCTGTACGCGACGACCTGGGCCCGGGCGCGCACGGTGTGCCGGCGGACCCGGCGGCGGCCGGGCCGGTGCGGGGCGTCCGCCGTCCGCCCGGGCAACGGCGGCAGGTCGGCCTGCGGGCGGTCGTGCAGGCGCAGCAGCCCCCAGCAGCCCAGCCACAGGTCGTTGCCCGCGCTGAACGACCACAGATGGTCACCGGGTCCGAGGGTGGGTGCCAGGGCGAGTTCGGCCACGTTGGAGATGCCGAGGGTCTGCTGGTTGCGCCAGGCGGTGTCCTCGCGGCCGGCCCACTCGCGCCAGCGGGCACCGGAGACGGTGAAGCTGTGCTGGAGGTCGTGGGAGCCCTGCAGGACGTGCAGGCGCAGGTCCTCACCGGGATATCCGCGCAGCAGCGGCGTGCCGGGGTCGCCGTGAACGGCACTGGAGAACCAGTGGGCCGGGTCCCCGCCGCGCTCGGACAGCGGCTCGCTGCGGTAGTTCACGCCCATGGAGCCCTGGTCGTCGGGGGCTCCGGGGTGCGGGGGCGGGTTGATCGGTCCGCCGTGGTCGTGGGGGCCGTGCTTGACCATGGGCACGAAGTCGCCGATGGCCAGGACCATCTCGCGGTGCGACCGGCCGTCGGCGGTCTTGATCACGGCCTGGGCGCCGCGCCGCAGTTCCTGTGTGGGGTCCTCGGGCGAGACCCAGACGGCACCCTCGGGTTCGGCCATCAGCGCGCCGAACAGGCCATGCCGCTGCCTGTAGTTGGCGAGCAGGTGGTCGTGGAAGAGGACGGTTCCGAAGGCCTCGTCCACGTACCAGCGGTAGGTCCAGGAGTTGTACTGCTCTTCGGCCTCGGCGCCCTGGTCGGCGGTGGTGGTCGCGGACAGGTAGTTCCAGCCCACGGCGGAGCCGTCGGAGATCAGCGGGTCGTACTTGACCAGGTGGGTGTGGAGTCCGCACTCGGGCTGGAAGGGCAGCTTCGGGTCGAAGGCGGATTCCTTCTGGGGTCCTGTCGGCAGGGAGTTGGTCAGGGTGAGTTCGAGCACCTCGCCCTTGTTGGCCCGGATGACCAGCGGTTCCAGGGTCCGCTCGCCCTTGGCCAGTCGGCGCTTGAACTCCTCCAGGCCACCTGCCTCCTCGATCTCCTCGGCGAGGACGTAGAAGTGGGCGTTGTGGTCGTGCCAGGTCGCGGCGTGCTCGGCGGCCGGGTCGCCGTGGTAGTGCAGGGTGCCGTTGGTGACGACCAGGTGGTAGCGGCGGACAGGCGCGTCCGGTGGGGCGATCTTGGTGAACGCCTCGCCGGGCTGCGGGTCCTCGACAAACGCGGCGGCCTCCAGCGGCGTGGGCTCGCGGCCCATGCCCGGCGGCTGCAGCGGGGTCCGCGGCGGCCGGGGGTTCTTCTGCGGGAAGCTCGCCGACTGGGCGAGGAAGCCGGGGAAGCCCGGACGCTCGGGCGTCGGTACCGGCGGGGCCTCGCGGTGCGGCAGCGGGACGAGGGAGCGGATGGGCCGGCCGTCGGGGTAGCTTCCCGAGCCGTCCTGGAGGGTGTCGAAGATGCGGAAGAGGCCCCACATGCCCATGTGGAAGTGGACGTACATGTGGCAGTGCCAGATGGAGTCGCCGACCGCGCCCTGCTTCGAGCCGAGCCCGCCGATCAGTTCGAGGGTCATGGCCTCCTGCGGGCCGATGCTGACGGAGTCGACGATCGGGGCGTTCTCGTCCTCCGGCCGCAGCCGCCACTGGTGCAGATGGGTGTGGAAGACATGGGTGTCGCGCATGCCGCCGTGGACGAGCCGGATGACCGTGGGGTCCCCGGAGTAGCCGCGCAGGACGGGGGTGGAGGGGTCGCCGAACAGCCAGGAGCTGTGGTGCACTTCCTCCCCGATCACCGCGTCGCGCACCGGGTCGATCCGGCCCTCGTCGAGGAGCTGCTGGTAGCGGTACATCCGCCATTCCATCGGCTCGATGCGGTGGTTGACCGGGAGCATCGCCATGTTGGTCGGCGTCAGGTCGTCGACGGTGTCCGAGGTGCCCGGTACGGCTGCCGGGGAGCCGGTGGCGGAGGGCCGGTAGATCCCGGCAGCCGCGGTGGCGGCCGCGTGGCCCCCGCCGTGCCCGTGGCCGGGCATCGGCGGCGGGACCGCCGGGTTGTCGTTGCTCGGGTACTCCATCATGAAGACCACGAACTCGCGGAAGCTGCGGTCGGGCAGATGGACGTCCGCGTACAGACCGGTGGCCAGCGGCTGTCCGGTCTCCGGGTCGGTCCAGGTGGCCTCGGGAGCCTCGACCACAACCGCGCCGACCATGCCGTGGCTCTGGGAGCCCTCTCCGCGGGCGTCGGACATGTCCCCGAAGTGGAAGACACCCTCGTGCTCGGGGACCCACTCGTACACGCGGGTGCCGCCGGGCGGCACGCTGCTGTCCGGGTTGGCGCCCGCCGCGAGACCGTCCATGGTGCGGACGTCGTACCGGACGCCCTGGACGGTGATGCCGGCGGGCCGTGCGAGCTCGTTGGTCAGCCGGACCCGCAGCCGCTCGCCGCGCCGGACCCGCAGGACCAGCGGGCGGGCCAGCGGATGCGGGCCGGGCACAAGCTCGGGCTGCTCCAGATAGCTGGGGAAGGGCGTCGGCCAGCTCGCCGCGACCTCCCTCAGCTCGGGAGCGTCGGAGGCCAGGACATACAGGGCTCCGTTGCGGTCGTGGTCGCCGAACTCGTTGTAGGCGATGGGCACCTGGAGGGCGACGACGTCGTACGTCCGTACCGGCCGCCCGTACCCGTGGCGCTCGGCCGTCGACTCTGCGCTGCTCATGTTCTGCGGTACTCCCCCGTACTCGAATGTGGTCAGTCGGCAGCGGGCCCGGTGCTGTGGGCGAACCGGTCCACCACCCGGGAGCCGGAGAGGACCTGCCCCTCCCAGCTGTAGGTCTGGCCGAAGGGGCTGCCGTCACGGCCGCCCGTGCGGCCGAAGGTCAGCGCGATCCGGTCGCCGCGCCGGACCCGCACGGGACGCTCGACCGGCAGGTAGCAGTGCTTCCAGCTGTCGGACGTGGTGCGGCTCTCGATGTCGTCCCCGGAGATGTCCAGGGACACGGTGTCCGAGAGCTGGGCGGCGAAGTAGCCCTTGAAGCCGGTGAACACGCCGTCCCGCTGCACCGTGTACACCAGCGGCACCCGGTACGAGGTCTCCGTCGCGCCCTCCGTCGACAGCGGCGCGTAGCGCCGGACCAGCCGGGGCGAGGCGAGGTGGCCGGAGACCGGCAGGACGACGTCGTAGTAGAGGGAGAAGGGGTTCTTCGCGCCGCGGGCGGCGAGCAGCGCCGCGAACCGCTCCGGGCCGCCCGCGTCCTGCGGCCCCGGGCCGGTCAGCTGCGCGTGGGCGGATTCGGCGGACACCGGTATCAGGAAGCTGTCCACCAGGCGGGGCAGCATGGTGCCGCCGGGCTTCAGGAAGCGGTCCCGGGCGTCGTCGAGGATCGCGGAGAAGTTCTCGTTGTCGGCGAGGTTCCCCATGATCTCGGAGATCACGATGTCGACCCGCTCGGGCAGCTCCAGGTCGAAGGAGAGTCCGGCGAGTGGGTGGAAGCGGTCGGCGAAGCCGGCTTCGGCGAGCCGCTCGGCCGCGGTGTCCAGCACGTCCTCGTTGAGGTCGATCCCGTAGACCCGGGCCGCCCCTGCCTCCAGGGCCCAGCGGGCCAGGATGCCGGTGCCGGTGCCGAGGTCCAGCACGGTGTCCCCGGGCCGTACGGCCTCTGTGATCGCGGTCCTGAAGGCCGTCATCCGCAGCTCGTCCCCGAGCATCAGCTCGTGGAACTCCTCACCCCATTCGAGCAGCTGCTCGGAGGCAGGGAGCCAGACCTGTTCCGACGCGTAGTAGCCGGGCCAGACCCCCGCCCGGTACACGGTCAGTGGCGCGTCGCTGGGACCGCCGACCGGACGGCCGGTGGCCAGATCGAAGCTGCTGTGGTGCAGGGGGCAGCTGATGCGCAGGGTCCTGGCGTTGACGTAGCCATGCACAAGGCGGCCCTTGCGGTGCGGACACGTGGCGTCGACCACGAACTCCTGGCCGGCCACGCGGACGCGCAGCCGGTCGCCGGGGAGTTCCTGCAGGGCGGGCTCGGTGGTGGGCTCGTGGCCGGTCATGCTTCCGCCCGGCCGGTGAGTTCCCTGGCCCGGGCCACGGCCGCGTCGAAAGCGCCGCCGATCAGCCCGGAGAGCAGCCGGGCGCCGGTCCACAGCCGGGTGGGATCGAGTCCGTACGCCGTCTCGTACTCCTTGATGGCCAGCTGCATCTCCTGCATGTGGAAGGTGTCGATGTGCAGATGCTCGGTGTAGTAGCGGCCGTGCCGGATGCCGAGCCGCTCGCAGGCCCGCGCCTGATGGGTGAAGGCATCCGGTATGGAGGCCTCCAGATACGCCAGGGCGCCCAGGAAGTACTCGACGTGCGGGGCGCGCTGGGTGAGCCAGTAGAAGACGTTCAGGAACTCGTACGTCTCGTCGCCGGTGGTGCCCAGGAAATCCTCGGGCTCCTGCGGCAGGCCCAGTTCGGCGAGGAGCAGACGGTAGAGCTGGGAGTGCGCCTGCTGGAGGTTGCCGCAGCCGAACTCGTCGATGAGGACCCGCATCACGGCCATCTGGGACTTGATCGGGAGCCGCGGAACGGCGGGGAAGAAGTTCTGCGCCTCGGTCAGTCCGTCGAGGGCGAACTCCCGGACGACCAGCGCGAACTCCTGCCGGGTCGCGTGCTCCGCGAGGTACTCGCCGGAGGGACTGGCGGCCCTTTCCTCCGCGAGGAGGGCGTCGAGCAGGCGCTGCCAGGCGGCCCGGTCGGGAACCCGATCACCGGTGGCGTCCAGGGAGTCCACGAGGGGAACGATCCAGTCCCTTTCGATCTCCTCGACCCGGGCGAGGAGTCGGGAGTCGAGGACGCTCCGGTTGTGCCGGAACAGCTCCCGGTGGACCGATTCCGTACCGGAGTCCGGGCCTGCCTCCCGGCCGTGGCCGATGGGCGCGGGTATGCCGGTCGTCCGTGCGGTGTCTGTCGCGAGGTTCATCCGCCCGCCTCTTCGGTTTCCACGGTCCTGTCGGTCTCCAGCACGCCACCGCGGTGCAGCGCGGTCTTGATCCAGCGGTACCAGTCGTCCTTCTCCAGGCCGTAGCGCTCGCAGGCGTCCGCGAGCCGGGCCGCCGGGTCTTCGAGCCGGCCGGCGAACAGGTCGGCGCACAGGGCCGGTTCGACGTTGGCGAGCGCCACCACGTACCCGTCGACGGGCCCGGACTCGAGGAGCAGGTGCTCGAGCCCGGCGAAGACGCGCGCCCCGGGCCGGGCCTCGATCAGCCGCCGGGTGAAGGCGGCGCTGCCCGAGGAGTCCTTGACGCCCACGACCGAGGGCAGGGCGCAGATCCGCATCAGCGTGTCGAAGTCGGCCGCGTTTCCGGCGACCTCCGTGCCGTGGTAGGCGACGACCGGAAGGCCGGAGCGTTCACCGAGTTCCGCGAAGTGGTGGTAGATCTCGTCCTGGGTGACGCCGGCGCCGTACGGGGTGGTGGCGACAAGCCCCTGGGCGCCGAGGTCCGCAGCCACCCGGGCCCGTTCGAGGACCTGCTCCGTGGTGGGCCGCAGGACGCCCGCGAGGACGGGCAGTTCACCGGCGTGCTTGACGGTGGCGCCGAGCATGTCCTCCCACTGGCGGTCCGTCAGCCACCGGCCCTCTCCGGTGCTGAGGTTCGGCAGCAGCGCATCGGCATGGGGCCGGACGGTGTCGAGCAGCCGGGCGACTCCGCGCTCGGAGACCCCGTAGGTCTCCGAGAAGGGCGTCACCAGGGCCGCGATCACTCCCTGGTACATCTCAGGCTCCCTCGGGTAAGAGTTGGTCCAGGGGTAGGCGCAGGGCGAGCGATACGCGGTAGAGCCGCTCCAGCGACTCGGGGAAGGAGGGCTCAAGCACGCCCGCGGGCCAGGTGGCCACAGCGAGGACCGGATGTCCCGCGAAGGCGGCCGAGCGGGGGCCGACGGTGTGCAGCACCCCCTTGCGGTTGGTCACCATGCCGAGCAGCAGGCGGTCGATGAACGGCAGCTGCCGGGGTGTCGCGGAGTCGGACAGTGCCAGGCGGACGTCGGCCCGGTCGTATCCCTGCCGGCTGATGTCCATGACCGTGTGCAGGTGGTCCATGAACGGGTAGTAGAGGTCCTGGAGCTCCCGGGAGTAGCCCCAGATCACGTCGTCGCAGCGGCCCACCTGCTCCAGGCTCATCACGACGCGCGTGTCGAGCCGTTCCACGAAGAACGCCTTGCTGGCGATGCGCAGGGACTCGTCGTCGCTGTGCATGCCGAGGAACAGGGCCGCGTCGATGAACGTGTCCCGGCCCTCGGTGCCGGGGCCGGCGCCGGCCTCGATGCCCGCCTCGGCGCCCATGTCGTCAGCGGGCATAGCGGTCCAGCACCTCCCGGAGCCGCTTCATGGCGCCGGCGAACATCTCCGGCTCGCGCGCCAGGGCCAGCCGGATGAAGGGCTCGCCGCGGCCCGGCTGGCTCCAGTAGAAGTACCGGCCCGGCAGGATGTACACGCCCTCGGCCCGCAGCTCCCGCTGGAGTCCGGTCGCGGTCAGCTCGGGGTGCTGGATCCTCGCCCAGGCCACGCTCGTCTTGGCGACCGGCTCCTGGTACTCGAGGATCGTGCCCTGCAGTGCTTCCTTCACCGCGGCGCGGTTGACGTCGAGGACGTCGCGGACCGAGGCCAGACCGTCCGCCTCGGAGTTCTCCACGTACTGGGTCAGCATGTTGAGCACGAACGGGGAGACGTTCAGCAGCACGCTGGTGTGGAGGTTGAAGATGTCCTCCTTGATGTCGTCACTCGCCGTGAGCATCGCGGCCTTGGCGTCCTGCACCGGCCAGGTCTTGCCGGTGTCCTCGATCGCCAGGTAGCGCACCCCGGACTCCTCGAGCAGTTCGTATACGTCGAACCGGGCGAGCTGGGGGTCGTACAGCGTGAAGGAGGCGAAGCAGAAGTCGATGACCAGCAGCTTGTCGTGGTCCTTGCAGAACCGGACGACCTCCTCGAGGCCCTTGCGTCCGAACTGCATGAGGCTGAACCCGGTCGGGTTGTTGGGGTCGACCAGGAAGAGGGCGTCCGTGCGGACCTGGCGCTTGAGTTCGGTGTATATCCGGTCGACGTCGTGCAGTGCCGACTCCTCGATGGGATAGAGCGGCACCCCCATGTTCGACAGGACGTCGTGCAGGTTGTCGAAGCACGGCTCGACCAGCGTCACGGCCATGCGCTGCCGCTTGAGGTACATCGCCACGACCATGGTGGAGATGGAGGCGGCGTACGACAGCAGGGTCTTGTTCTTCTCCAGCGCGGTGGGCTGGCGATGGAGGCGGAAGAACGCCTCGATGAAGCGCTGTTCGTAGGTGGCCTGGAGCCCATCCTCGGCCTCGTACCAGAGCTCGGGAAGCCGGGCGACGATCTCGTGCTGGGCCACTGACTGGCGCTGGTGCGTGTGAGCGTCGGCGAGGTTGAACTCGGTGAGCAGAGCCTGGATCTCGTGCTGGGTGAGATCCAGCAGATGCTGGTTGCCAAGGGTGGTGCCGGCGTGCGCGGTCATGGTTCCTCCATGCGTACGGCGTACGGGTGGTGAACGCGTGCGGGCGTGAACCGTGGCGCCATGCGCCACGGATCTCATGGGTCGGAGGACTGCTGTCGCGTGCCGCGGCCCCGGGGCTCGCGGAGACCGTCGCCGAGGACGGTGGGGGCCGCTCCTACAGGAGGAGGCCGAGACGCACTTCGTCGACTGCCACTGCGACTGTGGCTGCGACGCGGTACCGGAAACGTGTTCCAAACATGTTTCTCCCCCGTAAGCGGACTGCGGTCCGATTGGGGGCGACTCTGCCACACCCGGAGGCGGCGGTACAAGCGGTCCACGAGACGTAATACACCGTCATATACCGGGCGCATGGCTGGTGCCTGGCCGTACACTGCTCGGACCCCGCCCCGCCCCCACCGGGATCCCCACGGAGAGAGACACACGAGGCCCCACGTGCAGGACGTGCCTGCGGAGCCATGCCCCGGCACCCTTCCCGAGGCCGCTCCCGAGCGGTCGGACGCCGCGCGCAACCGACTGCGCATCCTGGCCGCGGCGCGGGCGCTGTTCGACCACCACGGCGTGGAGAGCGTGTCCATGGACGCCATCGCGGCGGAGGCCGGCGTGGGCAAGGGAACGCTGTTCCGCCGGTTCGGCAGCAAGGCGGGGCTCGCGGCCGCCCTGCTGGACACGCAGGACAGCCGGCTCCAGGAGCGCATCCTGTTCGGCCCGCCCCCGTTGGGGCCCGACGCCCCGGCGGGCGAGCGCATCCTGGCGTTCTTCGACGCTTATCTGGACCTGCTGGGCAGCAACCTGGAGCTGCTCAGGCTCTCCGAGACGGCGGCTCCGGGGGTCCGTTACCGGATCGGCTCGTACACCTTCTGGCGTATCCATCTGGCCCTGCTGCTGCGTGAAGCCTGTCCTGAAGTCGACGCAGACTGCACGGCCCATCTGCTGCTCGCGCCGTTGGACTCCGACCTTCACCACGCCCTACGGGAGGGCGAGTTCGACCATGAACGAGTGCGCACCGCGCTGCTCACAATGGTGAAACGAGTCATCGGAGCGGCGGGCGACTGAACGAGGCAAGGCGAAGGCGCCCCGGCGCCGTGCACTGCGTCGGGGCCCCTCACCAGGGCGGATCAGCTCTCCCTGATCGCCTCGAGTTCCAGGGACAGCTCGATCTCCTTGGAGACGACGAGGCCGCCGGAGTCCAGGACCATGTTCCAGGTCAGGCCCCAGTCCTCGCGATTGACCTTGCCGTGGGCGGAGAAGACCGTACGGTCGTTGCCCCACGGGTCGCGCGCGTAGCCGAGGTAGTCCACCTCCAGGGAGACCGGGCGGGTGACGTCCTTGATGGTCAGGTCGCCGGTGAGCGTGCCGCGCTTGCCGTCCCAGGTCACCGAGGTGGAGACGAAGGTGGCCTTCGGGTACTTCTCCACGTCGAAGAAGTCCGCCGAGCGCAGGTGCTCATCGCGTGCGGAGTCACCGCTGTCCACGCTGGCCACGTCGATGACGGCGGTGACCTTGCTGTCCTCCGGCCGCTCGCCGATGACCACGGTGGCGTCCACGCCGGTGAAGCGGCCGCGGACCTTGGTCAGCATGAAGTGACGGCCGACGAAGCCGACCTCGGCGTGACCGGGGTCTATCTTCCACGGGCCGGCGGCGGGTAGCTCCACGCCGGCGACCGTACGCGTCGGTGCAGTGGTCATGTCCGTGCTCCCCCTGAGTCAGGCACCGGACTCGGTCGGCAGACCGGCCTCGACCCAGTCGTCCTTGCCCTCGAAGTACTCGTAGACATTGGTGTATCCCAGCTCCACCAGGCGATCGGCGGCGATGCCGGAGTTCGGGCAGGGGCCGTTCGCGCAGTAGACGGCGATCTCCGCCTCCTTGTTCGGAAGCAGGCTCGGGGCCAGCGCGTCCACCTGGTCGTGCGGCAGGTTGAGCGCCCCGGGCAGGTGCTTGTCGTTGTAGTACGAGGCCGCGAGCGCCTCGACCACCGTGATCAGGCTTTCGTCGATCTTCTTCTTCAGCTCGTCACGCGTGATTCGCTGGGCCATGTGCTGCGCCTCCCTGGTACGGAATGAATAGTCCGTGCGTCTGCACACACCTTAATAGTCTGTGCGTGCGCACACAAGCTATACTTTTCGACGTGAGCGAAGGTGAGTACGGAGTCGAGGCGTGGCGGGCCATGCTGCTTGCCCACAACGCGGCCGTGCGTGCCATCGAAAGCGATGTGCAGCGCAGCGGCCGCATCCCGCTGACCTGGTACGACGTGCTGCTTGAGCTACGGGGTGCGGGCGAGCCGGGGCTGCGCATGCAGGAGGTCGCCGAGCGGGTGGTCCTCAGCCGGACCAGGGTGAGCCGGCTGGTGGACGAGATGGCGCGGTCCGGCCTGGTGAGCAAGCAGCCCGATCTCACGGACAAGCGCGTCACCTGGGCCGTGATCACCGACGAGGGCCTGGCGGCGCTGCGCGAGACCGCGCCGGTCTACATGCGCGGTATCTGGGAGCACTTCGGCCGGCATCTGACGAACGAAGAGGCCGCCGTGATCACGGCGGCCCTCCTGCGTGTCGCCCATGCCGGCGACGACATCCGTCTGACCTGACGCGGACGCCAGGTCAGAGGTGATGCGGCGGCTTCTCGTCCAGGAAGCGCGCCAGATCGGCGGCGCTGTCACTGCCGCCGGGAGGCCGCTCGCCCCACCCGCGGTCCGTATCGTCCGCGGACTGCTGGTCCAGTGGATCGTCGAAGATCAGCTTCGGCTTTGTGGTGTTCTTCGTGGTGTTCTCGGGGTTGGGCTGGCTGCCGGGCTGCTTCGCGTCTCGCGGACCGTGGGCGGGGGCGGTGCTCATACCTCCAGGGTACGCCGGTCATTCGGCCGTGAACCCTCGTGATCCGCGGTCTTGTCGGCGGTCTGCGGGTAGCGCTCGTGGAACCGAAAACGGCGCGGGCCCCGGCGAGACGGCCCGAGGTCGGGGAAGGGCTAGCGGGCACCGCTCCCAGGCCCACGGCCTGGACGACCCTGAACGGGCATCCCGTGGGTTGTGGGCGGACGGGCGTGCCGTGGCGCACGCGCCTCACCCCGCTCTGGTGTCCTGGGGCGCATGACGCAACCGTTCCTGCCGCTCACCGCGCGCTCCCGCGCCGAGACGCACCGCGCCGCCACACCCCTGGAGCTGTTCTTCGACCTCTGCTTCGTCGTCGCCGTCGCCCAGGCCGGCGCCGAGCTCGTGCACGCCGTCGCCGAGGCCCACGCCGCCGACGGCATCGGCCACTACGCGATGGTCTTCTTCGCGATCTGGTGGGCCTGGATGAACTTCACCTGGTTCGCCTCCGCGTACGACAACGACGACGCCCTCTACCGCGTTGTCACGCTCATCCAGATCGCCGGTGTCCTGATCCTCGCCGCCGGCGTCTCCCGCGCCTTCGAGAACGACTGGCTCGTCGTCGTGCTCGGTTACGTCGTCATGCGACTCGCCCTCGCCTTCCAGTGGCTGCGCGCCGCCCACCACGCGTCCGACCCCGCCGAGCGCACGATGTGCCGCCGGTACGCGGGTGGGGTCCTCCTCTGCCAGGTCGGCTGGACGGCCCTGCTCTACGCCCCCGAGTCCGCGCGCCCCTGGATCTTCCTCGTGATGGTCGTCGCCGAGATGGCGGTCCCGGTGTACGCGGAGAAGGACGTCACGACCCAGTGGCACCCGCACCACATCGCCGAGCGCTACGGCCTGTTCACGATCATCGTCCTCGGCGAGACGATCGCTGCGGCGACCGTCGCCGTGAAGACCGGGGTCACGGAGTTCGACGCGCTCGGCGAGGTGCTCCCGATCGCCGCCGGCGGACTGCTGATCGTCTACGCCGCCTGGTGGATCTACTTCGTCGTGCCCGCCCACGACCGTCTCGTCTCCAACCGGCAGGGCTTCCTCTGGGGCTACGGCCACTACCTGATCTACGCCTCGGCCGCCGCCATCGGCGCCGGTATCGAGATCGCCGTCGAGCAGGCCGTGGGCAAGGCCCACATCTCCACGCTCGCCGCCTCCTCCGCCGTGACGATCCCCGCCGCGCTCTTCCTGTTCTGCGTGTGGCTGCTGCACGCCCGCTACTTCAAGGTCGGCATCGCGCAGCAGCTCGTCCTGCCCGTCTCGTCGCTGGCGATCCTGATGTGCACGTTCGCCGGCCACTGGGCGGTCCTGGCGGCCGGTCTCGTCGCGGCGGCGACCGTGGCGACCGGGGTGACGCTGACCGCCCGCAACCCGGCGACACGACCGCACACGCCGAACGAGCGTGGTACGCAGGGACCATGACGAAGCATGACGCGATCACGGACGTGACCGGGCTGCGGGTCGGGCACGCGCGCGTGGCCGGACCGGGGGCCCTGAGCGGGACCACCGTCGTCCTCGCCCCGGAGGGCGGGGTCGTGGCGGCGGTGGACGTGCGGGGCGGCGGTCCCGGTACGCGGGAGACCGACGCGCTGGACCCCCGTAACGTCGTCCAGCGGATCGAGGCGGTGGTCCTGACGGGCGGCAGCGCGTACGGGCTGGAATCGGCGGCCGGGGTGATGGCCTGGCTGGAGGAGCGGGGGCGAGGGGTACGGGTCGGGCCCGGGCCCTCGCACGTGGTCCCGGTGGTCCCCGCCGCCTGCGTCTTCGACCTGGGCCGCGGCGGCGACTTCGCCGCCCGCCCGAACGCGGCCACGGGGCGGGCCGCAGTGGAGGCCGCCGCGGCGACGGAGCTCCACGCGCGCGTGGAGACGGGCGCGGTCGGCGCGGGCACCGGGGCCGTGGTCGGCGGGCTCAAGGGCGGCGTCGGCACGGCGAGCACGGTCCTGGAGTCGGGGATCACGGTCGGCGCCCTGGTCGTCGTCAACGCGGTCGGATCGGCGGTCGATCCGGAGACGGGCGCCCTGTACGGGGAGTACTTCCAGGGCCGCCCCGCGTACCCGGAACCGGCCGTCCACGAGGCCGCGCAGCAGCGCCTCGCCGAGGCGCGGGCCACGAGCAGCCCGCCGCCCCTGAACACGACCCTCGCGGTCGTCGCGACCGACGCCGTCCTGACCCGCGCGCAGGCGCAGAAGTTCGCGGGCACGGCGCACGACGGCATCGCGCGCGCCGTCCGCCCGGTGCATCTCCTCAACGACGGGGACACCGTCTTCGCCCTCGCGACGGGCGAGCGCGAACTGGCCCCGGAGGCCGCCGGTCCGCTCGCCCTCAACCCGGTCCTGGCAGCGGGCGCGGACACGGTGACCCGGGCGATCGTGCGGGCGGTCCGGGGCATCGCCGAGGGGGTCGCGGGAGCGGGCGGCCACTTCCCCTCGTACCGCGAGCTGTACGGACCCAGTCCGGATGTCGACTCCCCGGCCGACAAGGGGAGTTGACCTGCGAGGCGGACAGCAGCCCGGCAGGCGTGCGGGAACTTCCCGCACGCCCCCTTCGTTTTGCCGAACCCAGGACACGATGTCAGACCCAGGGACTACGTTAAGCAAGCACCAAGTGACATGCGGCGACGGCCTGGAGACCCTCTTGAACGATCCGCAGGATCCTCACGATCCGTACGAGACGACCGAGACGCACGTTGAGCGGCTCCTCGGCCGGGCCCTCAACTCCTTCGACCTGCCCGACAGCACGATCGAGCGCCTGGAGACGGCGTTCGCCCACTCCAGCGCGCTGCACTCCTCGCACCACAGCGCCTCGCTGCACCGCACGACGTACCGCCACACCTATCTGCTGGCCGACGGCACGGCGCTGAGCCTGTGGGAGCTGGTGCACAACTCCGGCCGGGACGGCGCCGAGCAGCACGAGCTGTACGCGGACGAGGCGGACGCCCGGCTCGCCGCCTCCCGGCTGCCGGCCCGCTTCTCCGCGGACTGGGGCGTGGAGCGCTCCGCCGACCTGGACTTCGACGAGGACAACGACCTGGAGCTGCTGAGCGCGCTGCTGTCCCGCCGGATACCCGAGCAGCCCCGGATGTACGTTTCGGACAACTCGCCGGACCACGCCCGCCGGGTGCTACGCCGCGCGGAGAACGCGGACCGGCCGGGCGAGGAGACGGCGCGGCGGCTGCGGGTGGCGTTCGCGCATCACATCACGCAGGCGTTCGGCCGCCAGTGCGCGGTGGAGGGCGGCCGGGACGCCGGTTTCACCCTCTACGAGCACGCGTTCCTGCTGCTCGACGGCACCGAGCTGAGCCTCTGGGAGGTGGAGCACACGGCGACGCCGGACGGCCGCCACATGTGCGAGGTCTACGAGGACGAGCGCACCGCGCGCGAGGCGATGGAGCACCGCGCCCGGGTGCGGTGACGGCCGGTGGCCGGTCAGTCGGTCAGTCGGTCAGTCGACGGCTGGTCGGCTAACGGAGGCGTACCAGCAGGGCCACCGTCACACCGGTCAGCCGCTCGGTTCCGGTCGCGGTGTAGCGCGCTCGCAGGGCGCTCGCCTGGGTGGGCGGAAGGGCATCCAGCGGATCGGGCTCGTTGCCGGCGACCACCAGCCAGATCCGGGGCTCCTTCTTCAGGCACGCCTCGGGGTCCGGGCACTCGGCCGACCAGAGGTCCGCCCGCTCGGCCGCCGACGTCGCCAGGAAGACGTCCCGCGGCCGCAGCGTGTCCGGGAGGTAGAAGCGGACCCCCACGTCGAGCATGCGCCAGTAGTCGTCCCCCCGGTCGTAGACGACGGCGTCTCCGGGCTGGTGGTACCTCTGGATCGTTCGAGCGGCGCCCTCGTAGTCGACGCCGTGCCAGAAGTGCGCGAACGGCCGGCGCACCTCCTGCTGTTCGGGCAGCGTGAGCAGAGCGAGCGCCACAAGCACCGCCGCGACGACGCCCCGGGAGCGCCGGCCGCAGAGGCCCGCCGCGGCCAGGACCGCCCACGCCGGCAGGGTGAACAGCAGGTACCGGAAGTAGAAGTACGAGACGTCGCCGTGCGAGACCGCCCAGAGGAGCAGCGGCGGCAGCACGGCTGACGCGGAGAGGACGAGGAGGGGACCCATGGCCGCCGCACGGCGCTCGTCCCACGCCAGGACCGCGAGCGTGGTCACCGCCCCGGCGACCAGCGCGGAGGCGTACAGCTGCGGCCAGAAGGAGATCAGGCTCCACAGGTCGGGTCCCGGGATCCAGGAGAGCTGACGGCCCGCCTGCGTCCTGCCCAGCAGGACGACCGGAGCGGCGGCCGCCACCCCGGCCAGTACGGCGAACACGAAACGCGGGGCGACCGCGCGCTCGGTGCGCGCCCTCAGGACCACGGCGACCAGATGTCCCGCCAGCGCCGTCAGCGCCACCAGGTGCAGCAGGCCGACCGCCGCCACACACAGGGCGTACGCGGTCCAGCGCCACCAGCTCCGCGGTCGCTCCAGAGCCCGGAGCAGCAGCAGCGAGGCGAGGGTGACGGCGAAGACCACCAAGGCGTAGGGCCGGGCCTCCTGGGCGTAGCGCGTCACCACGGGGATGAGCCCGAACAGCAGTCCGGCGACCAGGCCCACGCGGTGGTCGAACAGACGCCGGCCGATCAGCGCGGTGCAGGCGGCGGTACCGGCCATGGCGAGCGCCGAGGGCAGGCGCAGCGCAGCGGCGGAGTCCCCGAAGACGGTCATCCAGCCGTGCAGGAGGAGGTAGTAGGCGCCGAGGACCGCGTCCACCCGCTCCAGCAGGTCGAGGAGCTGACCGGTGGAACGGGAGGCCGCGTCCCAGCTGTTGAGCTCGTCCTCCCACAGCTGGGGGCGTCCGATCTCGTACAGCGTCAGAGCGAGGGTGACCAGCGTCGGCCACAGCCACGTGGCGTGCCGCGGCCCGCTGTCGTCCGGCTGCCGGCCGGCGCGCTGGGCGGGCGGGACGCGGTCCCGGACCGCGGAGACCGCCGCGACCGCGGAGACCGCGGAGACTTCGGGGAGGGCGGGTGAGGGTGCGGGGGACGCAGGTTCCATGGCGACGCGGCTCAGCCCTTCGGTGCCGTGGCCGTCCGGCCCGCCGTGGCCGGCTCGGGGATCGGGGTGAGCTTCCGGACGGAGAACTCACGGTTGCTCTCGGTCTGGCGCCGGTACCGCTCGGGCAGGTCGGGCATGGCCAGGAGCCGGTCGCAGGCGGCGAGCGAGGCGGCGAAGTCGCCGACCCAGTAGGCAGTGATCGAGTACTCGAAGAGCAGGCCCCAGCGGTACACCCAGGGCCAGACGAACAGGATGTCGTCCGGCTGCGCGCGGTCGATGGCGGCGGAGACGATCGCGTGGGCGAGGTGGTGGCGGCTCATCCTCCGCAGCCGTGACGCCAGTTCGTAGCAGGCTTCGAGGCGCTGCGGGCGCGATTCCCAGGCGCGGGTGAGGGTGTCCATCGCCGCCGGCCAGTCCCCCGCGTCCGCTCTGAGGATCCCGGCCTGGAGCAGCGCGTAGTAGACCTCCTCCTCCCATTCGCCCATGGCCGCGCGGCGCTCGTAGAGGTCGATGGCCTCGTCCGCGCGGTCCATGTCGCGCATGGTCTGGGCGAGGTAGAAGACGGTGCGGGTATTGGCGGGGTCGCGGGCGAGTTCCTCGGTGAGCAGGCGGGCGTCGCGTTCGAACTTGTCGTGCCGTGAGCCGCCGTCGTGGAAGTCCTCGATGACGAGCGCGTCGAGGTGCGCCTGGCTGTGGCGGGCGTCCGCCGTCAGGTACTCGTGGGTGACCCCCTCGTACCGCCAGGCGATGTCGCCTCTGACCAGGCGTTTGATGCGGTACTCCAGGGTGCCCTCGTGCCGCAGCATGTACGCGTCGGCGGTCAGTGGGGGCAGTGGCCCTTCGCGTCGGATCACATGGTCCGCGTCGAGGAGCAGCAGGTAGTCGGCCTTGCCGCGGGCGTGGCGGATGTTCAGGCTCCGGTTGTGGCCGAAGTTCGTCCACGGCTCCTCATGCAGCTCACCGGGGATCCCCTTGAGCGCCTCGCGGATCAGGTCCTGGGTCCCGTCGGTGGACCCGGTGTCGGAGATGACCCAGGTGTCCACCAGATCGCGGACGGAGGCGAGGCAGCGCTCGATGACGCTGGACTCGTTCTTGACGATCATGCACAGGCAGATCGACGGCTTCATGGCAACCCCACTCGGCGGATCGGTCCGGGCGACCTCATGACCGGGCGACCTTATGAACCGGGCCCGGTCCGCCCTCATGCGGCACGCCGAGGCCGGTCGGAGGTTCGCTCCCGCGTACGCGGCCATTCGGAACGGCCCGTAGGCCAGTGAGTTGATAGGACTCCAACAACTTCAAGGCATTGCAGTCGCGATCCGATAACCGCAAGGAGGCCCGAACAGGCTTCCACACCATCGCTCGATCCGGTTATCGAAGGAGCACACGTATGCGTCCTGATCTCAGGACTAAGTCCTCTCTGGGACCGCTCGCCCGACGACGTTCCTGGCTCGCCGGCGGGGCCGTCGCCTCGCTCACCCTCATGGTGGCGGGCATGGCTGCCCCGGCGGTCGCCCTCGCGCAGAACCCGGCGCCGCAGTTCCCGGGCATGAGCGCGGCAGGGCCCGCGACCGACGACTGCAAGCCGCACGAGGACGGCGGGAAGCCGCCGCACGAGGACGGCCCGAAGCCGCCGCACGAGGACGGCCCGAAGCCGCACCCCGGTCCGAAGGGGATCGAGGAGCTGGTGAAGGGCAAGCTCCACCACTTCAACGACGTCCTGCCGCCGCACCTGCGGACCGGCGACGGCGACAAGGACAAGTGCAAGGAGGGGAAGCCGGGGCCGACGGGCCCCAAGGGCGACACCGGCCCGAAGGGCGACACGGGTGACACCGGGCCGAAGGGCGACACCGGCGACACCGGGCCGAAGGGCGACACCGGCGACACCGGACCGAAGGGCGACACCGGCGACACCGGCCCGGCCGGGCCCGGTGGCGGTGACACGGGCCCGAAGGGCGACACAGGTGACACCGGCCCCAAGGGCGACACCGGTGACACCGGACCGAAGGGCGACACGGGCGACACCGGCCCCAAGGGCGACACCGGTGACACCGGCCCGGCCGTGTGCAACGACATCGACGCCCACCGCCTCGAAGCCAGCCGTGAGATCAAGGGCGTGGTCACCGACGGTGACGTGTTTGCCGGCACCCGGGACCTGCAGTCCGACATCACGGACTTCATCTGGTACCCCCTCCCCGGCGCCCCGGAAGGCGCGTGCTCCGTCTCCATCGCCGAGCAGGCCAACCTGATCTCGGTCGAGGTGCTCACCATCACCGGGGAGGTCTGGGAGTTCCAGTGCGTCAACGTTCCGGGTTCGGGTAACACGCTCAACTGCGACACCGTCCCCGGCGCCGAACCTGGCGACGACGACTACCGCCGGGGCCGGTGGCTTCAGCTGAACTCGCCTGGCGGCGCCTCGGCGGCCAACAGCACCAACCGGTTCCTCGGCATGGCGCCCGGCTCCGGCATGGTGAACCACGCCGCGAAGGCGATGAAGTGACCTGATCCGGCAATAGTCCGGTCGGAACACGCCCGAGGGGCGGTGCGCACCGCGTGCGCACCGCCCCTCGTTCGTCCCCTTTCGGGGACCGGTCAGGCTGCTACGGCCACCTTCGTCTCAGCCTGAGGCTTCTCCTCCGTCGGCCCCGTCTCCGGGGCCGGCTTTCGCGCGCCCTTGAGGAGGATCACCAGGGCCGCGCTGACGACCGTTCCCACAAGGATCGCCAGCAGGTAGAGCAGCGGGTTGCCGATCAGCGGGATCACGAAGACGCCGCCGTGCGGGGCCCGCAGCGTGCACTCGAAGGCCATCGACAGGGCGCCGGTGACCGCGCCGCCCACCATCGCCGACGGGATGACCCGCAGCGGGTCGGCCGCGGCGAACGGGATCGCGCCCTCGCTGATGAACGAGGCGCCGAGGACCCAGGCCGCCTTGCCGTTCTCCCGCTCGGTCTTCGTGAAGAGCCTGCGGCGGACGACCGTGGCCAGCGCCATCGCGAGCGGCGGCACCATGCCGGCGGCCATCACGGCGGCCATCACCTTCAGGGAGCCCTCGTTGGGGTTGGCGAGGCCGCCGACGGCGAAGGCGTACGCGACCTTGTTGACCGGGCCTCCGAGGTCGAAGCACATCATCAGGCCGAGGATCACGCCGAGGATGACCGCGTTGGCGCCGGAGAGGCCGGAGAGCCAGTCGGTGAGCGCGCTCTGGAGGCCGGCGATGGGCTTGCCGATCACCAGGAACATCAGGAAGCCCACGACAATCGATGCCAGGAGCGGGATCACCACCACCGGCATGATGCCCCGCAGAGCAGCGGGCACCTTCACCTTCTGGATGGCGAGGACCGTCCCGCCGGCGATCAGACCGGCGGCCAGGCCGCCGAGGAAACCCGCGTTGATGGTGAGGGCGATCGCGCCGCCGACGAAGCCGGGGACGAGACCGGGCCGGTCGGCCATGCCGTACGCGATGTAACCCGCGAGGACCGGTACGAGGAAGCTGAACGCGAGGCCGCCGATCTGGAACATCAGCGCGGCCCAGGAGTCCGCCTGGCCCCAGGCGAAGTGTTCGGCGACGGAGGGGGCCTTGTCGATGTCGTAGCCGCCGATGGCGAAGCCGAGGGCGATGAGGAGACCGCCGGCGGCGACGAACGGGACCATGTAACTGACGCCGGACATCAGCCACTTGCGCAGCTTGGTGCCGTAGCCCTCGGTGGGCTCGCCGGTGCGCTCGACGGGGGTCGGCGTGCCGGCGGGAGCGGTGACCTCACCGCGCTCCGCCTTGCCGCGGACCTCGGAGATCAGCTCGGCCGGACGGTTGATGCCGGCCTTGACGCCGACGTCGACGGTCGGCTTCCCGGCGAACCGTTCCTTCTCCCGTACGGGCACGTCGTGAGCGAAGATCACGCCGTCGGCCGCGGCGACGACCGCCGGGTCGAGCCGGGTGAACCCGGCGGACCCCTGCGTCTCGACGACGACCTCGACGCCGGCCGCCTCACCGGCCTTCTCGAGTGCCTCGGCGGCCATGTAGGTGTGGGCGATGCCGGTGGGGCAGGAGGTGACGGCGACGATCCGGAAGGGAGCAGCCTCCTCCGCAGCCTCCTCCACGACCTCCTCCGCGGCCGCCTCGGGGGCCTCCGCCTCCGGCGGCTCCTCGCCCGAGATGAGAGCCGCCGCCTCCGCCGCCGAGCCCGCCGACCGGAGCGCCGTCGTGAACTCCTCGTTCATCAGCTGGCGGGCCAGGGAGGAGAGGATCGTGAGGTGGGCGTCGTCCGCTCCCGCCGGGGCAGCTATCAGGAAGATCAGGTCCGCCGGGCCGTCCGGGGCGCCGAAGTCGATGCCCGCGGGCGCTCGTCCGAAGGCGAGGGTGGGGGCCGTGACATGGGCGCTGCGGCAGTGCGGGATGCCGATGCCGCCGTCGAGGCCCGTCGGCATCTGGGCCTCGCGGGCCGCGACGTCCGCAAGGAAGCCGTCGAGGTCCGTCACCCGGCCGAGCGCGACCATGCGCTCCGCGAGCGAACGGGCCGCCGCTTCCTTGGTGCCGGCGGACAGGTCGAGATCGACCAGGTCCGCGGTGATCATCTTGCTCATCGCGGGCTCCCTTGCTCGCTGAGTACTCGGTCGAGGGGTACGTCGTCGGTCACCGTGACCGCCGACGGGTTCAGATCGGCCGGGGTGGGCATCTCGCTCCCCGGCAGTTGGACGGCCGCCGCGCCGTGCGCGACCGCCGCGGCCAGGGCCTCGGGGCCTTCTCCCCCCGCCGCGAGGAAGCCGGCCAGGGACGCGTCGCCCGCGCCCACATTGGAGCGGACGGTGTCGACGGCCGCCGTGGCGTACCAGGTGCCCGCCCCGGAGACGAGGAGCTGGCCGTCCGCGCCGAGGCTCGCGAGCACCGCGCCCGCGCCCAGGTCCCGCAGTTCCTCCGCGGCCTTCACCGCGTCGCCGACGGTCGCCAGGGGCCGGCCCACCGCCTCGGCCAGTTCGTCGGCGTTCGGCTTGACGACGTCCGGCCGGGCCGCGAGGGCCGCGAGCAGCGAGGGGCCGGAGGTGTCGAGGGCGATCCGGGCGCCCGCGCCGTGCGCGCGGGTGACCAGCTCGGCGTACCACTCCGGCGCGAGGCCGCGCGGCAGGCTGCCGCAGCAGGCGATCCAGTCGGCGGCCGGGGAGTAGGCGCCGACGGTGGCGAGGATGGTCTCGGACTCGTCCGAAGTGAGCTGCGGTCCTGGTGCGTTGACCTTCGTCAGCGTGCCGTCCGGCTCCGCGATCGCGATGTTGGAACGGGTGTGGCCGGCCACCGGCACCGGCGCGACCTCGATCCCCTGTTCCGCCAGGAGCTGGGCGACCAGCGCGCCGGGCGCCCCGCCGAGCGGGACGACGGCCACGGTCCGCCGGCCGGCGGCGGCGACGGCCCGGGAGACGTTGACACCCTTGCCGCCGGGATCCATCCGCTCGGCGGAGGCCCGCAGCACCTCGCCGCGTTCCAGGGCCGGGACCTCGTACGTCCGGTCGAGCGACGGGTTGGGGGTGACGGTGAGGATCATGTGCGTACGACTTCCGTTCCCGCGGCCTCGATCGCCGCGGCGTCCTCGGGGCTGAGCCCGCTGTCGGTGATGAGCAGGTCGACGTCGTTGAGGGTGCCGAAGCGGGCGAAGTGCTCCTCGCCGTGCTTGGCGGAGTCGGCGAGGAGCACGACCCGGCGGGCGGAGGCGATCACGGCCCGCTTGACGGCGGCCTCGGCGAGGTCGGGGGTGGTGAGCCCGTGGTCGGCCGAGTAGCCGTTGGCGCCGAGGAAGGCGACGTCGGCGCGGATCTCTCCGTACGCGCGCAGCGCCCAGGCATCGACGGCGGCCCGGGTACGGTGCCGGACCCGGCCGCCCACGAGGTGGAGGTCGATGCCGGGGTGGTCGGCGAGCCGGGCGGCGACGGGCAGGGCGTGGGTGACGACGGTCAGTCCGCATTCGAGGGGGAACTCGGCGGCGAGCCGGGCGACGGTGGTGCCGGCGTCGAGCACGACGCTGCCCTCGTCGGGGAGTTCGGCGAGGGCGGCCCGGACGATCCGGTCCTTCTCGTCGGCGGCGTGGGCCTCGCGCTCGGCGAGGTCGGGCTCGAAGTCGAGCCGCCCGGCCGGTATCGCGCCGCCGTGCACCCGGCGTACCAGTCCGGCCCGGTCGAGGGCCTTGAGGTCGCGCCGTACGGTCTCGGCGGTGACCTGGAACTCCTCGGCGAGGGAGAGGACGTCGACGCGTCCGCTCTCACGGGCGAGCCGGAGGATCGCTTGCTGTCGCTCGGGTGCGTACATGTGGGTTTGCATCCGTTTCATGCCCGAACCTGTGGTTTCTCTGCAGAGTACGTCCGGGTTTCCGCAAAGTAAACAGATTCGGGCATCAATTCAGGCATCGAAACGGGCACGGTACAGAGGGACGACGAAGCGACAGCGAAGGGCCCCGGCTCCCGGGACGTCCATCCCAGGTGCCGGGGCCCTTCGGGCTGCCCTGCTCAGGAGGCGAGCGCGGGCTCCTTGCCCAGCACGTCGGCCGAGTCGTCGTCCTCCGCGCCCTCGACGTGCTGCTTCGGCTTCGCCGGCAGCGCGAACATCACCAGGAAGATCCCGGCGACCACCGCCACCGCCCACCCGAGCGCGTTCTGGAACGCGTCCGCGAACGCCGCACCGACCTCGGCCGGGGCCTGCTTCAGACGCTCCTCGTCGATCACGCCGAAGAAGACGACCGACACGAGCCCGAGTCCGAGCGCGTTGCCCATCTGCCCGGTCGTGTTGATGAGGCCCGAGGCCGAGCCCGCGTGCTCGCGCGGCACGTCCGAGAGGACCGCGTCCGTCAACGGCGCCACGATCAGGCCCATGCCCAGGCCCATCACGACGAGCGGCGCGATCATCTGCCAGGGGGCGATGGAGGTCCCGTACCGGCCGGCCTCCCACAGGTAGAGCAGCATGCCCGCGGCCATCGTCACCGCGCCCGCCTGGAGCACCTTGCGGCCGAAGCGGGGGACGAGCTTCTGCACCGACAGACCGGCCGCCGTCGAGACGGCGATCGAGAACGGCACGCCCGTCAGACCGGCCTTCAGCGGGCTCCAGCCGAGCCCGATCTGCATGTACAGCGTCCAGACCAGGAAGAAGATGCCCATCACGACACCGAAGGTCAGCTGTACCGCGATGCCGGCCGCGAAGCTCTTCACCCTGAACAGCGACAGCTCGACCAGCGGGGAGCCATCCTTCTTCGTCTTGTACTTCTCGTACGCGACGAGGGCGGCGAAGACGACGAGGCTGCCGGCCATGCAGAGGTGGCCCCAGAGCGGCCAGTCCAGCTCGCGGCCGCGCGTCAGCGGGTAGATCAGCATCAGCAGCGCCAGCGTCACGAGCAGCACGCCGACCATGTCGAGGCGGAGCGCCTTCGGCGCCTTCGACTCGGTGATGAACTTCCGGCCCAGGATCAGGCCCGCGATGCCGACCGGCAGGTTGATGAGGAAGATCGGGCGCCACTCCAGGCCGGCGATGTTCCACTGCG
Source organism: Streptomyces sp. NPDC029169 (assembly GCF_055563935.1). Taxonomy (NCBI): domain Bacteria; kingdom Bacillati; phylum Actinomycetota; class Actinomycetes; order Kitasatosporales; family Streptomycetaceae; genus Streptomyces; species Streptomyces sp. NPDC029169. The sequence continues at coordinate 53,873 of NZ_JBVHXA010000008.1, read as the reverse complement.
TGAGCAGCGCGCCGAGGAGGGGTCCGGAGACCGCGCCGAGGCCGATGATCGCGCCGAACATGCCGAAGACCTTGCCGCGCTCGTGGGCGGGGAAGGTGACGTGGATGATCGACAGGACCTGCGGCACCATCATCGCCGCGGCCGCGCCCTGGAGGAGGCGGGAGGCGACCAGCATCTCCGGGTTCGCGGCGAAGCCGCAGAGCGCGGAGGCGACGGTGAACCCGGCGGTGCCGAGGAGGAACAGCCGCTTGCGGCCGTAGATGTCGCCGAGCCGGCCGCCGGTGATCAGACCGGCGGCGAACGCGAGGGCGTACCCGGCGGTGATCCACTGGATGGCACCGAAGGTGGCGCCGAGGTTCCGCTCGATGCTGGGGATCGCGATGTTGACGATCGTGGCGTCGACCAGGTCCATGAAGGCGGCGGTCATGACGATGGCGAGGGCTATCCAGCGCCTCTTGTCCGCGGCTCCGGCGGCGTCGTGTGAACTCATGCGATGAACATAGAGGCCATATAGGTCAGCTGATGTCCTAGATACGGCGCATGCTGGAACACATGACGGACACTCCGGCACGACTCCTGAATCTGCTCTCGCTGCTCCAGACGCCGCGCGAGTGGCCGGGCAGCGAGCTCGCCGAGCGGCTCTCGGTCTCCGCGCGCACGATCCGCCGGGACATCGACCGGCTCCGGGAGCTCGGCTACCCGGTGGAGGCGACGAAGGGCGCGGTGGGCGGGTACCGCCTGGTCGCCGGTACGGCCATGCCGCCGCTGCTCCTCGACGACGAGGAGGCGGTCGCGATCGCGGTGGGGCTGCGGGCGGGGGCCGGGCACGCGATCGAGGGGGTGGAGGAGGCGTCGGTGCGGGCGCTCGCCAAGCTGGAGCAGGTGCTGCCGTCGCGGCTGCGGCATCGGGTCTCCACGCTGCAGAACGCGACGATCCCGTTGACGCGCGGGGACGGGGCGACGGTCGCGCCGTCGACGCTGACGGCGCTCGCGGGCGCGGTGACGGCGCAGGAGCGGCTGCGCTTCGGCTACCGGGCGGGGGACGGGACGGAGTCGCGCCGCCAGGTCGAGCCGTACCGGCTCGTGTCGACGGGGTGGCGGTGGTATCTCGTGGCGTACGACCTGGAGCGCGAGGACTGGCGCACGTTCCGGGTGGACCGGGTGTCCGACCCCTTCGCCACGGGGGCGCGCTTCGCCCCGCGGGAGCTGCCGGCGGGCGGGGCGGCCGAGCTCATGTCGCGCTCGATGTCCCGCGCCCAGCCGGAACTGGACCTGGACGTGACCTTCGAGGCCCCCGCCGACTTCGTGACCGCCCGCCTCCCGGCCCACCTGACCCCGACCCCGACGGGCCCGACCACCTGCCGCGTCCGTACCCGCACCACGGACTCCACGGAGTGGCTGGCCCTCCGCCTGGCCCTGGTGGACGCCCCGTTCACGATCCACGCGCCGACGTCACTGGTCACGTACGCGAGAGACTTGGGCGCGCGCCTGGCAGTAGCGACGGCACCGCCCTCGTAGGCACCGCAGGAACGGGGGGCGGGAGCGCCCGCAAGGGCGCCGTCCCGTTGTGCCCACCCGTCCCGCCCCAGCGGGACGAATGCCCACAACGGGACGGGGCTGGTTGTCGCCGGCCGCTCTAGGCCACCGCGTCGAAGCCTGTGTCGCGGGCCATCTTTTTCAGTTCCAGGAGCGCGTGCTTCTCGATCTGGCGGATGCGCTCGCGGGTCAGGCCGTGCTCCTTGCCGACCTCCGTCAGCGTGCGCTCGCGGCCGTCCTCGATGCCGTACCGCATCCGGATGATCGACGCCGTGCGGTGGTCGAGCTTGTCGATGAGGTCGTCGAGCTCCTCGCTGCGCAGCAGCGTCAGGACGGACTGCTCCGGCGACACCGCGGAGGTGTCCTCCAGGAGGTCACCGAACTGCGTCTCGCCCTCGTCGTCCACGTGCATGTTCAGCGAGACGGGATCCCGCGCCCAGTCCAGGACGTCCACGACCCGCTCCTGCGTCGAGCCCAGCTCCGTCGCGATCTCCACCGGCTCCGGCTCCCTGCCGTGCTCCCGGTTGAACTCTCGCTGCACACGCCGGATCCGCCCCAGCTCCTCCACCAGGTGGACGGGCAGCCGGATCGTGCGCGACTGGTCTGCTATGGACCGCGTGATGGCCTGGCGGATCCACCACGTGGCGTACGTGGAGAACTTGAAGCCCTTGGCGTAGTCGAACTTCTCGACCGCGCGCACCAGGCCCGCGTTCCCTTCCTGGATCAGGTCGAGCAGCGGCAGCCCGCTGCGCGGATAGCGTCGCGCGACCGCGACGACCAGCCGCAGGTTCGACTTGATGAAGAGGTCCTTGGCACGCTCGCCCGCCGCGTACAGCGCTTCGAGCTCCTCGGGGGTGGCGCCGGACGCCTCGCTCTCCACCTCGCCGTCGAGGATCTGCCGGGCGAACACACCCGCCTCGATGGTCTGGGAGAGCTCGACCTCCTTGGCGGCGTCGAGCAGGGGCGTGCGCGCGATCTCGTCGAGGTACATGCCGACCAGGTCGCGGTCGGCGATGTCCCCGCCCACGGCGCGAACGCTGCTTGCCCGGCTGCTGCCGCTACCGCTACCACTGCCGCTGGTGGCGGAGGACTGACGACGGGCGACGGCACGGGTTGCCATGCGTGCTCCCTTGCTGAGTAGGTCGCGACACCCTTAGCGGGTGCCCTGCATCCGACGGAAACAACGACTGGAATCAGGACAGAATTCCCACGCGGCGCATCGATTTTCGCGATCATGCAGTACCCTGTGCCGCCACCGAGGGGGATGCATGGTGTCTGAACGCACAGAGACGCAGGTCAGGCCGGGCACGGAGGGTGACCTCGAGGCGCTCACGGAGCTGTACAACCACTACGTCCGCGAGACCGCGATCACCTTCGACACCGAGCCCTTCACGCCGGAGCAGCGACTTCCCTGGCTCCGCTCCCACCCTGAAGACGGCCCGCACCGCCTCCTGGTTGCTCGCGATGTCCGGAAAGGGGCGAAAAGCCGAATTCTCGGATATGTGACCAGCAGCGCTTTCCGCCCGAAGCCCGCGTACTCCACATCCGTCGAGGTCAGCGCCTACCTCTCCCCCGACGCCACCGGCCGCGGCATCGGCGCACTCCTCTACGAGCGGCTCTTCGAGGCCCTTGCGGGCGAGGACGTCCACCGCGCCTACGCGGGCATCGCCCTGCCGAACGAGCCCTCGGTCCGCCTCCACACCCGGTTCGGCTTCCGCCACATCGGTACGTACGGAGAGGTGGGCCGGAAGTTCGGCCAGTACTGGGACGTGGCCTGGTACCAGAAGGACCTCTAGCGACCTATCCGAACTGGACCGAGCGCTTCGCAAGCCCCATCCAGAAGCCGTCGATCACGCTCCGCCCGCCGTCCAGGTCCCCGGCCGCGTCCGCCGCGCCCAGGGTGACGAAGAGCGGTGCGAAGTGCTCGGTGCGCGGGTGGGCCAGGCGGCCCGCCGGGGACGTGTGCTCGAAGTCCAGGAGCGCGTCGACGTCCCGCGCCTCCAGCGCGTGGCGGCCCCACTCGTCGAACTCCGCCGACCAGCCGGGCACCCCCGCCCCGGCGTGCCGCAGCGCGGCCAGGTTGTGGGTGAAGAAGCCGCTGCCGACGATCAGTACGCCCTCGTCGCGCAGCGGCGCGAGCCGGCGGCCGATGTCCATCAGCTTCCGCGGGTCGAGGGTGGGCATGGAGACCTGGAGTACGGGGATGTCGGCCTCCGGGAACATCTCCACCAGCGGGACGTACGCGCCGTGGTCGAGGCCCCGGTCGGGGATGTCCTGCACCGGCGTGCCGGGGCCGTGCAGCAGCTTGCGGACCGAGGCGGCGAGCTCGGGTGCGCCCGGGGCCGCGTACCGCACCCGGTAGTAGTGCTCGGGGAAGCCCCAGAAGTCGTAGACGAGCGGCACGGTCTCGGTCGCGCCGAGGGCGAGCGGGGCCTCCTCCCAGTGGGCGGAGACCATGAGGATCGCCTTCGGCCGGGGCAGCCCGGCGGACCAGGCGGCGAGTTCGCCGGGCCAGACCGGGTCGTCGGCGAGCGGCGGGGCGCCGTGCGAGAGGTAGAGGGCGGGCATCCGTTCCTGCGTGGCGTCCATGACGACCGCCTCCAGACGTGACCGTGGAAGGTTCATTGAAAGTTCAAGCTATGCGCCTACACAGCCTAGAACTACGTAGTTCAACTTTCAAGAACGAGTCGTACGATGGATGGCATGACGACCGCACCCAACGACGCGCCTCGCTGGCTCAGCGACGAGGAACAGTGCGTCTGGCGCGCGTACCTCCACGCCACCACCCTCCTCGAGGACCATCTCGACCGCCAGTTGCAGCGCGACGCCGGGATGCCGCACATCTACTACGGCCTGCTCGTCCAGCTCTCCCAGGCGCCCCGGCGGCGGATGCGGATGACCGAGCTCGCCAAGGGCGCCAAGATCACCCGTTCCCGGCTCTCCCACGCCGTCGCGCGCCTGGAGAAGAGCGGCTGGGTGCTGCGCCAGGACTGCCCATCCGACAAGCGCGGCCAGTTCGCGCACCTCACGGACGAGGGGTACGAGGTGCTGAGGCGGACGGCCCCCGGCCATGTCGCCGCCGTGCGCCAGGCGATGTTCGACCGGCTCAGCCCGGAGCAGGTGGCCCAGCTCGGCGAGATCATGAAGGTGATGGCGGAGGGCCTCCAGCCGGACGGCCCGGACGCGGACCTGCCCTGGCTCCGCTGAGCGGAACCAGGGCAGGACACCAGGCCGTAAAGGTCAGTGCGCGACTACCGGGATCTTCACCTCGTCCTCCGCGCCCTCACCCGACCCGGAGCCCGTCACCACGCCCGTCTCCGGCTTCCCGGTGTTGATGAAGGTGACGGCGATCGCGGCCGAGACGACCAGGATGCCGACGGCCCACCAGATGGCCGCCGCGTAGCCCTCGACCATGCCCTGGAGCTGGAGCAGCTTCTGGGCGCCCCCGGTCGTGGCACCGGCCGCGTGGTCGGCGATGTACGCGGTCGTGGCCGAGGCCGCGATCGTGTTCAGCAGCGCCGTACCGATCGCGCCGCCGACCTGCTGCGAGGTGTTGACCATCGCGGAGGCCACACCGGCGTCCCGCGGGTCCACGCCGTGCGTGGCGAGCGACATGGCCGGCATGAACGCCGTACCCATGCCGAGGCCGAGCAGCAGCTGGGCGGGCAGGATCAGACCGGCGTACGAGGTGCCGATCTCCAGCTGCGTGAGCAGCAGCATGCCGACGCCGGCGGCCAGGAAGCCCGGGCCCATCAGCCAGCGCGGGGGGACCCGCGTCATCAGCCGCGTACCGATCTGGGTCGAGCCGACGATCATGCCCGCGATCATCGGGAGGAACGCGAAGCCCGTCTTGACCGGCGAGTACCCCTTCACGACCTGGAGGTAGTACGTCAGGAAGAGGAACAGGCCGAACATCGCGATGACGGCGAGGCCCAGCGAGAGGTACACACCGCCGCGGTTGCGCTCGGTCAGGACGCGCAGCGGCAGCAGCGGGGACGTGACCTTCGCCTCGGTGAGGGCGAAGGCGGCGAGGAGCACGGCGGAGGCGACGAACATGCCGATCGTCGTGGCGTCCGACCAGCCCTCGGACTCGGCGCGGGTGAAGCCGTAGACCAGCGCGACCAGGCCGAGGGTGGACAGGACCACGCCCGGGATGTCGAGCGGCGAGCGGTTGCGGCCGCCGGCCGGCTCACGGATCACGAAGTACGCGCCCGCGGCCGCGACGATCGCGAAGGGGATGTTGACGAAGAAGGTCCAGCGCCAGTCCAGGTACTCGGTGAGGAATCCGCCGAGGATCAGGCCCACGGCGCCACCGCCACCGGCGATCGCACCGTAGATGCCGAAGGCCTTGGCGCGCTCCTTGGTGTCGGTGAACATCACGGCGAGCAGGGAGAGCGCGGCGGGCGCGAGCAGCGCGCCGAACGCGCCCTGGAGCGCGCGGGCGCCGAGCATCATCGCCTCGCCGGTCGCGGCACCGCCGAGCGCGGAGGCGGCGGCGAAGCCGATCAGACCCACGACGAAGGTGCGCTTACGGCCCCAGAGGTCGGCGATGCGGCCGCCGAAGAGCAGCAGACCGCCGAAGGCGAGGGCGTAGGCCGTGATGACCCACTGCCGGTTGCCGTCCGAGATCCCCAGGTCCTGCTGGGCGGAGGGCAGCGCGATGTTCACGATCGTCGCGTCGAGCACGACCATCAGCTGGGCGAGGGCGATGAAGACCAGCGCTTTCCAGCGCCTGGGATCTGTTTCGGACATGGGGGTAGCCACCTCTTGGTGCGGAAAGGTCAAAACGGGACGTAAGTAGATGGGTGCCGGCGTGCGTTACGGGACGGTCAGCTCGGGATCACGACTCGCAGGAGTCGCCCCGCAGGTCCTCCAGAGTGGCGGCCGAGCCGGGCAGCACGGAACGCGCGGGCGTTTCGAGTCCGTCCAGGAACAGCTGCAGATGGCGGTGGACGAAACGGTCCATGTGGGGGCAGGCGGTGCCCGGGAGCGGGCGGGTCAGCTGGGCGACGGCCACGATCAGGTCCCCGACACCGACGTCGGTGCGGAGGCTGCCCGCCGCGTGCGCGCGGTCGACGAGGCCCTGAACGGCCGCCTCAAGACGCTCGCGCTCGGCGTGCAGTTCGGGGTGGTTCTTGTCGAAGGCGTCGTCGAGCATCGGGCACAGAGCGCCGATGCGTTCTTCGGCGGCGCCATGGGTGAAGCGGCGCAGCGCGTCGAAGGCACCGGACTCCCCGGCGTCGACGGCCGCGGCCGCCTGCTCCGCGAGGTCCGTGGTGCGGGAGGTGACGGAGACGACGACCTCGTGGATGAGGTCACCGCGCTCGGGGAAGTTGCGGTAGAGCGTGGCGTTGCCGACCCCGGCGCGGCGCGCGATCTCGTCGAGCGGCACCTGGGGGCCGAACTCGACGAACATCTCGCGGGCCGCCGTCACGATCCGCTCGCGATTGCGCAGGGCGTCGGCCCGCGGGCGGGGTACGCGGCGGACGGGCGCGGTCTCGGCTTCGGTGGTCACGCCACGGCCTCCTTCCGGTGATCCGGGGACCAAGTCCCCACTTCCTCGAACACAGGCGTAAACGGGGAGTGAGTCCCCGGTTATTTCCCGGGCTGCTTGTGACCTGAGTCACACCCCTGGGACCTCGCGGAATACCCACGATCGGTCCAACCCGGCGCGCGCCCCCGCACCTCTCGACACAGGCTGATCGAACAGCAGCGCTGACCGCTGACCAGAGAGGCGACCGCATGCAGCAGCCCCGCCGGCACATACGCAGAACCGTCGCTCTCGCCGCGGCGACGGCCCTCGCCCTCGCCGCCCTCGCCTCGGCCAGCAGCACGCTCCCCGGCCCGCCACCGGCCTCGGCGGGCCCCGTGGCCACCGCGCCCGCCGAGGCCGCCGCGCTCGGGCCGTGCAGGATCGCGACGACGATGGGTGTGCAGATGTCGGAGGGGATGCCCACCGCCCCCGGGTACGTCCGCTCCACGGGCCGCATCACGGCCCTCAACCTGATGGTCGACTTCCCGGACGCGCCCGGGGACGGCACGGCACTCGACCGCTACGCCGAGTTCTTCCCGAAGACCACCGAGTGGTTCACCACCAGCTCGTACGGGCGCCTGCACTACGACCCCGAGACCCCGATACCCGACTGGCTGCGGATGCCGCGGCCGTTCTCCGCGTACGGGATAGAGCGCGGCTCACCGTACGAACCGGGCTACCGCGGCCTCGTCGAGGACATCGTGAAGTCCGCCGACCCGAAGGTGGACTTCAGCGCGTACGACCTGGTCAACGTCCTGGTCACCCCGAACGCCGGGCCCTCGGCCGTGGACACCGTCCTCTCCGTCACCTTCTCCGGAAACGACGAGGCGCCTTACGCGGACGGGGTCCCGCTCGCCAACACGTCCTTCGTCTACAGCCGCCAGGACGACGGCTCGGGGACGTACGCCGAGACCGGCTACCGCGTCCTGCCGCACGAGAACGGCCATGTCTTCGGCCTGCCCGACCTCTACACCGTGGACGGCGGGGGCACCGTCGGGCACTGGGACATCATGTCCGAGGACTGGGGGGCCAACAACGACCTGCTGGGCTGGCACAAGTGGAAGCTGGGCTGGCTCGACGACGACCAGGTCGGCTGCGCGTCCCGGAAGGGCACCCGCGAGTACCTCCTGACCCCGCTGCCCGCGGCGGGCGGCCCGAAGCTGGCCTTCGTACCGCTCTCCGAGAAGTCGGGGTACGCGGTCGAGGTCCGCACCCGGGGAGGCAACGACGAGGCCGTCTGCGAGCCGGGCGTCCTGATCTACCGGGTCGAGTCGGACGTCGACACCGGGCACGGCCCGGTGAGCGTGGCGGACAGCGACAGGGACAGCGGCGGCTGCACGCGCCGCCCGAACGTCCACGCGGAGCTGTCGGACGCGCCGTACGGCCCGGGCGAGACCTTCACCGACCGGACGAACGGCATCCGGATCACCGTCCTCGACGAGGACGCGTCGGGCGGCTACCGCGTGCGCATCACGCGCAGCTGACCTCGAGCCTCCTGCCTGAGCTCTCGCTTGAGCACCTTCCCGGTGGCGTTGCGGGGCAGTGCGGTGTCCCGTACGAAGACGTGGGCGGGCACCTTGAAGGCGGCCAGCCGGGCCCCGACATGCGCCGCGAGCTCCTCGGCGGTGACGCTCGCCCCCTCCCGTACGCGCACGACGGCGGCGACCTCCTCCCCCAGGGTGGGGTGGGGCACGCCGAGGACGGCGGCGTCGAGGACGGCGGGGTGGTCGTGGAGGACGGCCTCGACCTCGACGCAGTACACGTTCTCGCCGCCGCGGATGACCATGTCCTTGAGCCGGTCGACGATGGTGACGCGCCCGTCGCGGAGGTGGGCGAGGTCGCCGGTGCGGAACCACCCGTCGTCGGTGAAGGCGTTCCTCGTCGCCTCCTCATCGCCCCAGTAGCCGCGGACGAGGGACTGCCCGCGCAGCAGCAGCTCGCCCACGCCGTCGGCGTCGGGCCGGTCGATGCGGACCTCGGTGGCCGGGGTGGGCCGGCCGACGCTGCGCGGATGGGCGCGGTACTCGGCGCCGAAGTTCGCGAACACGCCGCCGCAGGTCTCGGTGAGCCCGTAGCCGTTGCGGGGCTCGACGCGCTCTCCGTACGCGGCGGTGATGCGGGCGACGATCTCGGGCGGGGCGGCGGCGCCTCCGGTGTTGAGCATGGTGAGGCTCTCGAGCGGATCGCCGGTCCGCTCGGCGAGGTCGAGAAGCTGGAGGGCGGTGGTCGGGACACCGGCGTAGTGGGTGACGCGATGGCGCCGGATGAGTTCGAGCGCGTGTCCGGCGTCCCACTTCCGCATGAGGACGAGGGTCCCGCCGGCGGCCATGACGGAGTAGAACGAGGTGAAGGCGGCCACGTGGAAGAACGGGAACGTGGTGAGCGAGACGGGCGCGGGCCCCTGCCCGGGGACGGTGCCGCGCCCGAGGGCGGAGGCGGCGGCGTAGTACCGCGGGTTCATCGCGGCTCCGGCCTGCGCGAGGTGGGTGGCGACGGCGCCCTTGGGGCGGCCGGTGGTGCCAGAGGTGTAGATGATGGTGGCGTCGTGCTCGGGCAGGACGTCGACGGGCGGCGGCCCGAGGACGGAGTCGGTGTCCCGCACGTAGGCCTGGAACCCCTCCTCCGCCTCCCCGTGGAACACGATCCCGGGCACGCGGTTCTTCCGCGCCCACGCCCGCACCCTCGGGACACGCTCCCCGTCGACGAGGAGGACGCGGGGCGAACAGTCGTCGAGGGCGTACGCGCACTCGTCCTCGGTCCACCAGGCGTTGAGGGGTACGGCGACGAGGCCGGCGAGCTGGGCGGCCCAGAAGGCGATCTGCCACTCGGGATGGTTCCGCATCGCGACGACGGCCCGGTCCCCCGGCCTGAGCCCGTACTGCCCGACGAGGCTCCGGGCAAGCCCGCAGGCGGCGTCGAAGAACTCCCGGTAGCTCAGCACCCCGCCCTCGGACACGAGGAACGGCCGGTCCCCGTACGCCCAGGTGGCCTCGACGAACTCCCGCAGCGTGCGGGGCCCCTCGACGTACACCCCGCCCTCGACGGCGAAGGGCGCCCCGGGCGCGGCCAACCGGGCGGCGACAGCCTCCGCCGCCGTCTCTCCTGCGCCCACGATCGCCCCTCTCCCCGCGCTTGCAGCCGTGCCGTCGGCCGACGGCACGGCTGATTCTGCCCGCAAACGCAAAAAAGCGCCCCACCCGAAGGTGGGGCGCTCATTGGGGACTGTTCTGAGTGATACCCCGGGGGCACCGCGCCTGGAACGACGCGCAAGATGGCTGCTTTTACCCCACAAGAATCCCCGCCCCTCAGGCCCCTCCCTTCCCCCGGTCCCCAACCAACAGACAAGTCTGTTTGTTATGAACGGACACGGCGAGGCCGAGGTACCGGAAGGAAGGAGGGAGGGAGCTGGACGACGGAGCGCTCCGCCGCAGATCAGGGCGAATGCACTGGAAGGCCAGCAAACGCGCCAGGGCATTTTTCCCAACGAGTTTCCAGGTTCGCGCAGGTCACGCCAGGCCCCACGCCGTTCACCGGCTGCCACTCGGAGCGCTGACTGAAGCACCTCAGCCCATCCCTCTGGACCCGTCAGCTCACCCATCTGACGGCTCAGGAGTTGCTACTCAAATAGCATCGCGTGAGGCTTGAGACGTGACTCTTCACGCTGCCCCTTGGGTGCCCTGGCCCCGCTTCGACGGCGGCGCGCACCCACAGGTCCGCATGACAAGCGGGGCCCGGTTCATGGAGTCTACGGATTCCGGCAGTCGCGCGCCGGCGACAACTGGGAGTTCGATCGCGTGACGGCGGCACGTGTCTTCATCGTCCGCATCAGCGACACCGAGGGGGCGGCAATCGAGCAGAGATCACCCACACACCCTCGATGGGGTGTCGCAGACCTACGAAGACGGAGGCGGGAGATCCACCCTGAGGGCATCGTCTTGCTGACCACCGGATACACCGGGGGGCAGAACAAGACTTGCCCAGCTCTCTTTCGACCCGTGCCGGGCATGTGAACCGCCTCGATTCAGCGGAGGTCGGGGCCGCCCGCCTCTGCGAGTTCGCCGAGCAGGCTGATCTCCTCGTCGGTATCCTCCTGAGCCTCCGGGCCGACATCAGGGAACGATTCGGCTTCTTCCCCTTCACCGAGATGTGGGTACTTCTCAAGGAGGAACCGCCGCCGGTACGCCGTGTCAGCGGCGTCGACGATCGCCTCCAAGGTGGTCCAGTTAAGGGTGCCTCCGACGATAATCCCGAACGCGGGTACGGCCTTGCCAAGTCCCTTCTTGGTGAGACGAAAGCCGAATGCCTTCGCGAACTGCTGGGAGACCTTGGCGACTACCGCCTCGTTCAGGACGTCCCACGCCTTACCGCGGACGAGTGCTTGGGTGAGCCGTGAGATGTCGGCCATCGCGGCGCTCTTGGCGGTGGCCGACGTCGCCGTCCCGGCGTTGACGACAGACATCACGAAGAGCTTCTCGGCGGGCTCTTCGGGGTCGTAGCCGTAGAGCAGCGAGATCTGGCCGACAGAGCGAGACGCGAGTCCGAGGACGACCGCGGCATCAGCGGTGAAAGCGCCGACGATCGCACCTCCTGAAGGCGCTGCCGCAGCGCCGGCGGAGGCGGCGACGGCGAGCTGCCCGCCGGAGATCACAAGGCCTGCGCTCGCTCCCGAGAGCGCTGCGGCGGCCGGGTAGTACCAACTCGCCGCTCGTCCACGGACAGCGTCGATCTGCTCGAGGTCAAGGCGGCGCAGATCGGACAGCGATGCGATGTCGTGCCCGCGCTTCGTGTGGAGCGCCACCACTCGTTTGGAGGAGAGTCCCGCTCGCGAGACCCGCCCCACCGTCTGCCGTACGGACTGAAAGGCGGTGCCGCTCCAGTCGGGGAGGGCATCGGTGGCTCCACGGGCCCCGGCGCTGACCTTGCGAGCGCCCTTGGCAGCGATCTCTTGCCCACGCGAAACCGCCGACCGGGCCCGTGGGTGGTTCTCCAAGTACTTCGTGGCACGCTTGCCGAGCTCCGCGGCGCCAGTGGCCACTTGTTCGCCAGCGCTCCTCATCACTCGTGACAGAGGGCGGCCCTTGAACCGTTGGATGTCACGCCATGCCGCGAGCTCGTAGTCCGAGGGATCTGCCATACCGCGATGGTAAGGGCCGAGGCCTACGCACAGTGCCGTAATGCCGAACATCGGATCACACGCACAACAGGGCCTCCACTCTCCCGACTTCACTACCAACCGACGTGGCAACATCTGCGCCTGCTTCGTCTGCTCCAGCAGGCGAAGGAGCGAACTGAACAACGGCTATTGGTGATTACTCACCCCGGAGGAGCCAAAGGCGGTGTGCGCGTTCTCGCCGCCCCAGCCGGTCGGGCTGCGCCAGATGACATTGACACGGAAGACGTCGCGAATCGTGTCTACAGACCAGTCTTCGGCAGGCGGTTCGGAGAGGACGAGGTAGAGACCGTCGGCCGGCGCGGGCAGCGTGTGGTTGATCTCGAGCAGGCGGGTCGCGCCCGATCGCAGGTCCGCATAGGTGGAGCAGCCTGCACCCAGGGCCTCGTAGAGGAAGAGACCGTGCTGGGTGACGCAGCTGACATCGACGACCGAGGAGTCGGCCGGCTGGAGGTCCGCCCAGAGAAGTGCTGCCTTCAGCGCATGGCGGACCGCCTCGTGCTTCTTGCAAGTACGGTCGTCCCCGGCAGCCGCTTCCAGCGCACGGAGGAAACTGTCCTTCGTGGTCGCAGCCGGTGTTGCGGCGGTGGTGTCCGCGATGGTCATCTGCACCTCTTCCTTCTGATCGGGTTGCGTCGGGGCGACGGGGACCGCGCCGTCGGACGGTGAGTTCGGCTTCGTCGCCGTGCCGAAGCGCTCCTGGAGCTCTCGCCGTGCTTCAGCGAGGGGCCCTGCCCAGCCGGAAGCATCCAGCCCCTCCGCGAGCCGACCTGCGTCGAAAGTGCCCTCCTTGAGTGCACGGTTGGTTGTCGCGGCAAGGTCTCGAAGAACTCCGAGTCGTTCTCTGTCCGGATCACCGAACAGGTGAAGCACGTCGACCCAGTCGGCCTGGTCCCGGCGAAGGATGCGGTTGGCCATGCCCTGGAGTTCGGAGAGGCGGCTGCGGGCCTCGGGAACGTCGCCGTCGCTGCCGGTCAGCTCTCCCAGCACGTCCAGCGCCGCGACATAGCGCCCCGCCATCCGCTCCGAGACGGGCGACCGGCCACGCTGATCGGCGGTGAGCACCGTCTGACTCGTGTCGTTCGCGAACACCCAGCAGTCCAGCTCGTCACCCCGGCGCGGGGGAACCGAGCCCTGGCGGACGGTGAGCACGAGCGGCCGACCGATCACCGAAGACAGCGGCCTGACCTTGTACCGACCGCCAGAGACGTGGCCCACGACCTCGACCCGGACATCGCTGCCGATCCGGGGAAGGCGATCCGCCGCGCCCGCCGGCCGGGCGTCCGGTGCCGCGGGTTCGGTGTCGTCCGCGGAGGCGGTGAGCGCCTCCGGCAGCGGGGCGGTGTGCAGGACGGTCAGGCTCTGGGTGCTGCGGGTGAGGGCCACGTACAACTGGCGCAGTCCCGCAGGGCCGCGGTCGGCGATGGTGGCGGGCTCGATGACCAGGACGTGGTCGTACTCCATGCCCTTGGCCTGGGTGGCGGCCAGTACGGACACAGCCTCGCGGTGCTGCTCGCCGATGGCATCACCCTCGTCGATCCTGCGGCTGATCGCGTCCAGCCAGTCCGAGTCGTCGGGAACGATGACGGCCACGGAGCGGGGGGTGCTGCCATCACTGGTGTCCATGAGCCGGGCCACGTGGGCGACGGTGTCGTCGAGCAGCTTCCACGGCTCGGTCGCCACGGTCCGTACGGCGTCCGCTCCCGCCTCCCGGACAGCCTGCGGGTACGGCAGGGCCGGAGCGATCGTCCGTGCGAGCGGAGCAACGAACTCCATGATCTCGGCGGGGACGCGGTAGCTGGTGGTGAGCTGAGCCACGCTCCAGTCGCCGTGGTCGGAGAGGAGTGCGCCGAGCAGGTCCCAGCTAGTCGGGATGTGGGCGCCCGTCGCCTGCGCGAGGTCGCCCAGGACGGTCATGGAGCCGCCCACGGCGCAGCGCCGTCGCAGGGAGCGGGCCTGCATGGGCGTGAGGTCCTGGGCCTCGTCGACGACGATGTGGCCGTATCGCGGTGGGGTGTCGCCGCTGATCAGCACCCGGAGCTCTTCAAGGCAGACCTGGTCGTCGAGGGTCCACGGATCGGCGTCGGCGCTGGCGGCGCGGGCCCGCAGCAGGGCCGCCTGCTCGTCCTCGTCGAGGATGCCGTCGGCGCAGTCCCGCAGGTGGTCGGCCGAGTCGTAGAGGCTGCGCAGGGCCTCCCGGGGGCCGGGGGACGGCCAGACGCGTTCGACGAGGCGCTCGACCCGACGGTTGCGCTCCAGGTCACGGCGGATCGTGCTGGCCTGCCCGCGGCGTGGTGCGATGTCGGCGAGCTCCTGGAGGAGCCGGTCAACGAAGAGGCCTCGGAAACGGTCGCGACGCTCCCGGAAGGGCCCGTCGCCGGCGTGAGCGCGGTCGAGGAGGGCGAGGACCTCGGACTTCGGCACGCGAAGGGTCGTACTGCCGGCGGTGACGACGATCGCGGGCTCGTCGCCCTCGAAAGAGGGATCGACGGTGAGGGCGTCGAGAGCCTCAGGGCGGTAGTCGCTCTCGACGCGACGCCGCAGGACGGCCGCCATGCGTTCGTCCGACTTCACGAGGCGCGCCTTCGAGGAGTCGGTGCCGAGGATCTCGCCCTCCCACAGGCGGTCCAGCTGGACGGCGTTGACGTCCCGGGTACCGAGGGTGGGGAGGACCTGGCCAACGTAGTCGAGGAACCGCTGGTGCGGGCCGATGACGAGGATGTCCTGAGCCTTGAAGTGCTCATTGTTGACGAGCCAGGTCACCCGGTGGAGGCCGACCGCCGACTTGCCGGTACCGGGGCCGCCCTGCACGACGAGGATGTCCGAGGGCGAGCCGGTGACCAGCTCCATCTGGTCGCGACGGATGGTCTCGACGATGTCCCGCATCCGGCCGCCGCGCGACCGCTGGAGCTCCCGCAGCAGGAAGTCGTCCGGCTGGAGCGCCTTGCGCCGCTGCCGCCGTACGACGTCGCTGGGGGTGGGGGCCAACGTACGCTCCGGGGCGGGAGACGCGTCCATCTCCTCCGCCGCGCTGTCGTCGGCGGCCTGGCGGGGCTCCGGTACGGCGGCGGGCTCGGGTACGTCCAAGGGAACGGGAGCGGGCGTCGGCAGGGAGATCTCGTCGAAGTAGCTCTCGACGATCCGCTGCACGCAGCGGAGCTGCCGCCGCAGGACCACCTCGCCCGGGTTCTCGGGCCGGGTCTCGATCCACTTCTTCGCCAGGGGGCTGGTCCACAGCAGGACCACCGGCTCGTGCGAGGCGTCGTGCACGCCGCGGCGTCCGATGTACCAGGGACGGGGGTCTCCTCCCGGGTCCTCCGGCGCGTCGACGCGGGCGAAGACCAGGGCTTCGTCGCCGAGCCCTCCGTAGGCCTCCGCACGAGCCTCGGCCTCGGCCCGGTTGGCGATTCCGTCCTTGCCGCTCGCCGAGGCGGTGGCGGCCGAAGTGCCGCTCAGTTCGGCCAGTTTCGAGGTGTAGCAGTCGTACGCGTGGTCCACCGCCCGCTGCTCGCCGGCGAGGATCTCGTCCCGAGTGGTGGTGCTCATGTGCGTCCTCCCTGCGGTGCCGGGCGACACCGCCACGGGCATGTGCCCGTACCCCGCTGAAACAACTATCAGAAACTGGATAGTGACGAACAGTCAGTGGATCAGTTCTCGGACGAGGTCGTCGACCTCGGTCCGCCAGACCCGTACCTGGTCGTACGTGGGCCCGAGCTCGTACAGGTGGTAGTGGCATCCCAGACTCAGCTGGGACCAGAGGGCCTTCGCCCGTCGGGCCGTCTCCGCCGGCGCGACGGAGTGCAGGAGGAGCAGCTTGGCGCGCCCAGTGGTGCGGGACAGGCCGGGCGTCGCGGCTTCCAGCGCCCGGTCGACGCAGAGCTCCAGCGCGGTCCGCAGCGTGAGGCAGGCGCCGCGGTGCCGGCCGGCGGTGGTGGCGTCGGCGAGTTCGCCGTCGAGGAGGTAGTCGGCCGTAAGCAGCAGACCTTCGACGGAAGCGGGGGAAGGGGTGGTCATGCGGTCACCTCCAGCTTGCGGATCTTCTGCGCCAGGTTCTCGACGTCCGTGACGAAGCGGTGGGGGTTGGGGATCGTGGCGCCGTCGGGGTGGGCTCCCTTCTGGCACTGCTGGATCAGGGAGCATGCCGGGCTTCCGTAGCGGCGGCGCACCTCCTCCCTGACGTCGGTGCCGCGCTCCACGTCGCCGAAGAGGGCGAAGGCCGCGACCTCCTGGAACCTTTCCGCGCTGTCGATCGCGGTCTGGAGGTCGTGCTCCGAGCCGCCAGTGCGGTGGTGGCGGATCCAGGCGGCCTCCAGGAACGCGTTCTCAAGGGCGATCCGGCACAGGCCGGGCAGCACGTGGCTGTACGTCTCGGGGGGAAGTCCCGGAGTGGCGGCGATGGCCCGGGCGTCGCCGATGGCCTGCGCGACCGGGTCGTCGACGCAGTCAACCTTCACCCGGGACCCCTCGCCACGCGTCACCTGGAAGACCGTGACCGGCAGCTCCTGGTCGGTGAACGCCTTCTGCAGACGGGGATCGTGGGTGAAGACGACGATCTGCCGGTGCCTGCCCAACTCGTGCAGCACCTGGGCGAGTCCGTGCACCTTGGTCGGGTCCATGGACTGCACGGGGTCGTCGATGACGAGGAAGCCGAACGGGCTGTCCGCGGTCGTGGCCCTCGGCAGGAAGAGGGAGAGCGCGAGGGAGTGCAGCTCCCCCTGGCTCATGACGTCGAGCGCCGGGGCGTCCTGGCCGTCGACGGAAGCCGCCATGAACTTGCCGCCCGTCGACCAGCCCGCCAGGACGTGCCCACCGTCGACACCGTACGCATCGCCATTCCAGGAAATCCCTGCCTTCGCCTCGAGACCGTGCGGGCGCACGTCGTCGCTGAACCAGCGCCCCGGCCAGGGCGCGGAGAACCAGCGGACCTCGCCGGTGTCGGCGGCCTTCGCCTCGACGGTGTAGCCGTTCGATGCGACGTGCAGCATGGCGATCAAACCGGAGCGCGGTGCGGCGGTCACGGGAGTGGTCCGCACCGCTCCTGGAACCCAGGTCAAGGTTGCGTTCCACCCGTTGGCCGGGTCGTAGGCCGAGGGCAGGTTCAGCTCTTCGAGCGGCTACGCCTGGCTGGTCGGCTGGGCAAACCCGTTCTCGCCTTGATCGCGGCCGTCGCCGGCGGCACAGCCCGCCACCAGAGCCGCCGCCAAGACAACCCCGCCCACCGACGTGGCCACACGCATGTCGCTCTCCCTCTTCACCCCCATGACACCCCCTGGGTGCCGTGATCAAGCGTTCAGCAACGCTACCAGGGGTGACTACACATGCATTACGGGCAATTACCCTCTGTTTGCAGGCGCGGTACGTTCACCTGGTCTTCCGGCTGGCACCGTGGAAGCAGCGCCAGTGCGCCCGGCGTGGAAGCACGTACAGATTGGCTGATACGGGCCTCTGTATGGCGGGGAGCTGACCTTGACCGGGCTTCGTGGGAGCTGGTCCGCTTATGCGCGATGGGGGGCGTCGGAATCGGGGGTTGCCTTCGTGACCAGATCGATAGTGGGAAGGCTGAGCCGCGCCGCAGGCTGCCAACCTGAACGGGCCAATCCCTGCTCCAGTCAGACCCCGCGCGCATGAGACTACGGCGGGGAATCGCGGTCGCCGTCGTGGCCGCCGGCGGAGCCGTCACGACCATGCTCGTCGGGCTCGTCACCAACGCGGTGTCCGAGTCGGAGTGGCCTGGGTGGCTGGGATGGTTGCATCAGCATGCCTGGTTCTCGTTCGCCATGCTGGGCGGAGCACTGGTCGGGCTGACCGTGCTGCTTGCCGCGCTGTCGGGAACGCAGGAACGCCCTGCCGAGGTGGCGCCACAACCGGAGGAAGGGGCGGAGCCTCCCGGTGCCGCCCTCGTGCTGCGCTCTCTGCCACGCGACACAACCGCGTTCACCGATCGGACTGCCGAGCTGGAGGCGCTCGTGCGGTCCGTCCGGAACTCGCAGGAGGGTGGCGAGGCTCTGCCTGTGCATGTGATCGATGGAATGCCGGGCGTCGGGAAGACGACATTCGCCGTGCACGCAGGCCATGTGCTGTCGGAGCGGTTTCCTGACGGCCAGCTCTTCGTGAACACCTCAACGGTCACACGACGGGCAGACCCCCTGTACAGGCCACCGAGGCGCTGGCCTCCTTGCTGGCGGCGACCGGAGTGCCGGCGCAGCGGATTCCCGTCGGCAGCGACCTGGGCGCGGTTACCGAAGCTCGGGCCGCCATGTGGCGGAGCCAGCTCGCGGACAAGAAGGCGCTGCTCATCCTCGACAACGCGGCCAGCTATCGGCAGCTGGAGCCCCTGCTGCCTGGCGGGAGCAGCTGTCTCGTGCTGGTGACCAGTCGGAAGCGGCTGGCTGCGTACGAGGAAGTGGTCCTGCCCGTGGAAGCGTTACCCCCGGAACACGCGGTCGATCTATTCGTACGGCTCAGTGGACGGTCTGCTGACTCGCTCGATCGAGCTGATCCCCGTCTATGAGACGAAGGAGGACAGGGCACTCGACCCCAGAACCGAGCGACCGAAATTCAACCGCTGCGAGCACCTCCGCCAGATCCCACCGCACACCGACCTCGGGGTCCACCTCAAGGGATTCCGCCAGGACAGCGAGTCCACCAACTGCACCCTCGACTACTCCCACTGGGACAAGCGCCTCCCCGCCTATGGCGCCCCTGGAGCCGCTCATCTACCTCGGCTTCGCCTGGTGATCAACTCCATCGCCCTCGGCACAGTGGGTGAGCCAGGCAGGTGACGCGCCGCCTGGCTGGCGGCCGGGCAGCCGTCCGCCCGGCGCCGGGCGGGTAACCCCCTCGCCTGCGCACCCCCACCCGCTACACTGACGGCGGCGCGCCAGTCCGCTGGCGCACCGCTGGATCAGTGGACCGATGTGTCCGGGATCGCGGCTTCCGCCGCAATTTCCTACACATTTTCCTACAGATCCCCGCCTTCGTAGCTCAGGGGATAGAGCACCGCTCTCCTAAAGCGGGTGTCGCAGGTTCGAATCCTGCCGGGGGCACAACGTATTACCGCTCTGACCTGGGGTTTATCCCCCAGGGAGGGGTCCTGGTCGGCCTCGGACGTCTCGTCCGGGGCCGTTTGCGTGAGCGGACGGATCGCCAGGCCCTGAAATTTCACTCGGTCCAGCGTTCCGCAGGGATCTCGTGGGCTCCTGCGCCGTCATGTGTCACCTCCAGTCCCCGGGCTGCTCGGCCCGCTCATCTCCCTGCGGCAGGCGGTTCAGAGCGAGCCCCAGAAGCATCACCGTGTACGCACACAGCACTGCGATCCCGGCCCACCACGGAAGCGGGAAGTATCCGGCGGAGGGCGCGTAGTGGGCGACGACCTGCGGATGTTCGACGAGGGTCTGCTGGGCGGCGAAGCCGGCGGCCGGAGTGACGCGCAGCAGCCACTGTGACAGGCCGTCGGGCAGCAGCGGGATGGAGGTCACGACGTACGGGACCGCGATCGTCAGGACGGCGACGAGGATCGCGAGCCAGGTGCGCCGCAGCAGGGAGCCGAGCGAGAGGGCGAGCACGGCGGCGAGGGCCAGGGCGGTGGCCGTGCCGACGGCGACCCGTGTGCCGGTGAGCGCGGACACCGCGCTGACGGGGATCCCGTTGTCCTTCAGGATCGTCACGCCGGCCGGGATCACGATGCTCATGGCGAGGAGCGCGGTCGCGAACGTGACGGCTGCGACGACGATCGCCTTCGCCGCGAGTCGGGGGCGGGTGACCGTCCCGTCGCCTGCGGGCCCGGCTCGGTGCGCGGTGGTGGCGAACCGCACCGCGACCACGAGCACGATGAGCAGCGCCAGGGCCAGGCCGCTCAGGGTGCGTTCCACCGGGCGGGCGCCGTCCTCGGCGCCTGCCGGGCCGATGTCGCCGGTGCCGGTGACGGTGATCGTGCCGTTCTTCTCCACCGCCCCGGACGCCAGGTGGTACTTCTCCCAGTCCGTCCGGTTCCGCTCGCCGACGGCGTCATCGCTCCAGCCCCCGGCGGCTGCGCCCTGGAGGGCGATGTTGTCGAAGGTGCCGCCGGCCTGTGTCCAGCGCACCTGTTCCGTGGCGCCGCCCAGGCCGGTCTGCCGCAGCGTCAGGTCTCCGGGGGAGGTGGCGAACAGGCCGACCTGCGCGGTCTTGGGAAGTCCGGGCAGCCGCACGGTGCCGACCTTCGTCCACGTCGTGCCGTCGGCGGACTCGTGGCCGGTGACGGTGTCGCCCGACCGGGTCAGCCGCAGCCAGCGCGGCGCCCCACCCGCGATCCCTCTGCCGCTGCCGGCGATGTCATGGCGGTAGTCGTACTGCATCCGCACGCCGTGGCTGCCGGTCACCATCAGCGCCGCGTACGAGGAGCCCGGGCGGACACCGTCCTTGATGATGATCCCGGCCTTCGCCCACGGCACCAGTCCCGGGACGATCTGATCGTGGTTCGGTGGCGGGTAGGTGATCGTGCCCGTCATGGACGTCAGCCGGACCGTGATGCTGCCGTCGGTGCCCATGTCGCGGTGCAGGAAGGAGAACTGGTCGTTGACGAGGGAGCCGTCCGGCCCGGTCGGTTCGGCCGGGCAGGGGCCGTCGCACGAGGCGTGGTTGCCGGACGCGTAGAGCAGACCCAGGGCGACGACGGCCAGGGCCGCGACCGCCATCGCGACCAGCCTGCCGATACGCCGGAACTCAGTCCACTCCCGCCGGAGTTGTTCGTTGGTCGGAAACATGCTTCTGGTCTACGGATACGGCCATAACGCGGTCCGAACCGCGGCTGTCACATCGCTGTTAGGTGCGGCCGGGCATGCTGGGTCCGGCCGGACGCGAAAGGGTGGTGGACCATGGGCAGGCTGCGGGGCGGGACCGTCCGCCGGCGATTCACGATCCTTTACGCCGGGGGGTTCCTCGGGTCCGGAATCGTGCTGCTCGCCCTGACCTACCTGATGTCCGGAAGCCGAGTCACCACGCTCGCCCCCGAACAGATTCCGAAACAGGTCCCGGAACCGGTCCCGACGGGTCGGTCCGACCTCGCCTCCGCCGAGCAGCAGATCCGGGATCTGGGGAGGCAGCTCTGGGACGTGCACGCGCAGCAGAACCACCAGTTTCTGGTCGGCTCGCTGACCGCGCTGGCGGTGATGGCGGGCGTCTCGCTCCTGCTCGGCCGGATCCTCGCCGACCGGGTACTGCGCCCGCTGCGGCTGATCACCGCCGCGACACGGCGGATCTCCGCGGAGAACCTGTATCAGCGGCTCGCCGTGGCCGGACCCGCCGACGAGGTCAAGGAGCTCGCCGACACGGTCGACGGTCTTCTGGAACGCCTCGAAGCCTCGTTCGTCGCACAGCGCCGGTTCGTCGGCAACGCCTCGCACGAACTGCGTACGCCGCTGGCGACGATGCGGGCGTCGCTGGACGTCGCCGTCGCCAAACCGGAGCCGGCGGCACAGACCGTCGCACTCGCCGGCCGGTTGCGGGCCGAACTCGACCGGGTGGATCACCTGCTTGACGGCTTTCTCGTCCTTGCGCGGGCGCAGCACGGCACCCTGGCCGACCGGAGCCCCGTGTCGCTCGGCGAGCTGGCACGCAAGGCGCTGACCGCCCGGGCCGCCGACATCGCCGCGAAGACACTGACCGTCGACGACGAGGTGCGGGCGAACGTCTGGACGGAGGGCAGTGAGGCGCTGCTGTCCCGGATGGTGGAGAACATGGTCGACAACGCGATCGTGCACAACGAGGACAGCGGCTGGATCCGGATCTCCACCGAACACACCGCTACGGAGGCGCGCCTGGTCGTCGAGACCGGCGGCCGCCTCCTCGACCAGGACCAAGTTGACCGGCTGACGCAGCCGTTCGAGCGGCTCGGCGCCGACCGGACAAGGTCGGAAGGAAGTTCCGGACTGGGGCTGTCGATCGTCGCA
Source organism: Streptomyces sp. NPDC029169 (assembly GCF_055563935.1). Lineage (NCBI taxonomy): Bacteria > Bacillati > Actinomycetota > Actinomycetes > Kitasatosporales > Streptomycetaceae > Streptomyces > Streptomyces sp. NPDC029169. The sequence goes on along the minus strand of NZ_JBVHXA010000008.1, from coordinate 31,705 downwards.
GCGATCGTCGCAGCGCACGGCGGCCGCCTCGCCCTCCTGGCCCGGCCGGAGGGCGGCCTGCGCGTTGCGGCGGCACTGCCGTCGGCAACCGGTTCGGAAGGGTGACACGGTGAGGGTTCTCGTCGTGGAGGACGCGCGGTCGCTGGCGGAGGTCGTCGCCGAGGGACTGCGGGATCAGGGGATGGCCGTCGACCTCGCGCACGACGGTCTGGCCGCCGCCGCCAAGCTCGACATGAACACGTACGACGTGGTGGTCCTCGACCGCGACCTGCCCGGCATCCATGGCGACACTCTCTGCCAGATGATCAGCGAGCGGGACGATCGCGCGATGGTGCTGATGCTGACGGCAGCCGGGGCGCCCGGCGACCGCGTCAGCGGCCTCACCCTCGGCGCCGACGACTACCTCGCCAAGCCCTTCCACTTCCCGGAGCTGATCCTGCGCATCCGGTCCCTGGCCCGCCGCAGGCCGGCCGCCCGGGCCCGCACGCTGCGCGCCGCCGGCCTCGAACTCGACCCCATACGCAGGACCGCCCTCCGCGACGGCCGTCCGCTGGAGCTGTCCGTCAAGGAATTCGCCGTCCTGGAGGCGCTGCTGCGCGCCAGTCCGGGCTTCCTGAGCACCGAGGAACTCCTGGAACAGGTGTGGGACGAGAACGCCGACCCGTTCACCAACACGGTGACCGTCACCATCGGCCGGTTGCGCCGCAAGCTGGGCAGCCCGCCGGTCATCACGACGACGCCCGGGGTGGGCTATCGCATCACCGAGACTCCGACCGTCTGATGGACCTCCGAAGAATGCGTACCCGGCGGCGTCCATGCCCTTGTCCCAGGATGAAGCGGCGGAACGGCGTGCACACACGAGCAACAGGGCTCGAACCTATCCGTAGACCACCGACCACGGGCGCGGGGAATCGTCCGGCGGGCGGGGGACGCCCTCGCGCCTTGGGGTTGCGGTGTGGTCGCGGGCCAGGACGTCGGCCGCGAGTTCGGCGAAGCGGCGGGCGGCCGGGTGGGCTCCGCGGCCGGTGGGCCAGGCACCGCTGATACGCAGGGTCAGGGGGCGGTCCGCCAGCGGCCGCCAGGCGACGCGGGGCTCTTTGCGGGCCACCGGCCCCTGGTCGAAGGCGACTCCGTGACCCGCCGTCACCAGGGCGAGCAGGAACTCCGGGTTGGAAGCGTGTCGGAGGCGGCCTGGGACGAAGCCTTCGGCGCGGCACACGTCGAGAATCCGGTCGTACCGGCCGGGTGCATGTGCCCGCGGGAAGAGCACCAGGTCATGGCCGGAGAGCTCGCCGAGCGCCACCTCCGGCAGCCGGGCCAGCGACGAAGTCCGTGGCAGGACGACACCCAGGTCGAGTGAGATCTCGGGGCCGAGCTGCAGTTCGGTGGCGTCGACGGGATGGTGCACGAGTCCGACGTCCAGGCCGCCGGAGGAGAGCAGCCGCATTTGCTCCTCGGTGGTGACCTCCTGCAGGTCGACGGACAGCCCCGGAGAGCGCTCCGCGCAGGCGGAGAGCAATGCGGACAGCACGGCGGCCGTGGTGTCGGGCGGTACGCCCGCGCGGAGCGTGCCGAGTCCACCGTCGGCGGCGCGGCGGGCCAGCGTGCGCAACCTCTCCTCCCGGGCAAGGAGTTCGTGGGCCTCGTCCAGCAGCGCCGCCCCGGCGGCGCTCAACCGGACGCCGCGCTGCGAGCGGTCGAAGAGCTCGGCACCGAGCTCCTTCTCCAGCCTGCGGATCGCCTGGCTGAGCGGTGGCTGCGCCATGCCCAGCCGCTCGGCGGCCCGGCTGAAGTGCAGCTCGTCGGCTACGGTGACGAAAAGACGCAGGTGGCGTAAGAGGTCCACGATCAACGACTCTACGTGAGGGCCGCGGCCGGCAGGACGGATCAATGGGGCAGGGGCCGACCAACCGATGGCCAGGGGGGACGAAACGGTGATCGAGGAACGGATCCGACAGGTTTTCGCCGAGACGGGCGCCGAAGGGCAGCTGCACGCCATCCCCGTCCACGTGCGCTCGACGGTCGCTGGTGAGGACGGCGCGGAGCCGGGTCCCCGTGAAGTCGCCGTGGGCGCCGACGATCCCGTCGTGATCGCCTCGATCTTCAAGGTGCTGCTGGTGCTGGAGTTCGCCCGGCAGGTCGTTGCCGGCCAGCTCGACCCACGGGAGCGGGTGCGGGTGACCGCCGCCGACCGGCTCGGCGGCTGGGGAACCGCCGGCTGTCTGGACGACGTCGAGCTGTCGCTGCGCGACCTGGCCTACTTCACGATGTCGGTCAGCGACAACTCGGCGGCCGACCTGCTGCTTGCCCGCGTCGGCCTGGACACCGTCCGACTGCTCGCGAAGGAACTCGGACTGGGCCGGACCCGGATCGTGGGCGGCCCGCGAGACCTGTTGGAGTCGATGCTCGCGGAGGTCGGGGCGCGCGACGAGAGAGAGTTCGCCCTCCGCTACCCGGCGCTGCCGGACGACCACAAGAGACGGCTGGCCGTGCTGGATCCCCGCCACACCACGGCGAGCACACCCCGCGAGATCACGCGGCTGCTCCGGCTCATCTGGAGCGACGCCGCCGGGCCGCCGGAAGCCTGCGCGCTCGTACGCGACCTGATGAGCCGCCAGGTCTTCCGCCACCGGCTGGTGACGGGCTTCCCGGACGACGTCACGGTGGCGGCCAAGACCGGAACCCTGCCGGGGCTGCACATGGAAGCGGGCGTCGCCCGCTACCCCGACGGCGAGTGCTATGCGATCGCCGTCTTCGCCCGCACGCACGACCTGACCGCTTCCCGCCCCACGGTGGACGCCGCGATAGGCACCGCCGCCGGAATCGCGGCGGGCTTCCTCCGCGGCGACGGCCGGTGACCAGATCACATATGCGTTCGCGTATCGGAAGGGCGGGAATCTGGTCTTGGACACAGGAGTTCGCGCCCTGATCTCCTGACGCCATGACTCAGGACCCACATGTCACGGGCGGATCCGACGCGCCCTCCAGCCGCAGGCTCGACCGTCGTACGGTGCTGCGCGGCGCCGCGCTCGGCGTAGCCTCCCCGCTGATCCCGGTCACGGCCGCCACGGCGTCCACGACCGCGGGCCGCGGCCGAGGCAGTGGCGGAGCTGCTGGTTCCGTATCGTTCCGCTGGCTCGGCACCGCCGGCTGGCGCATCGACGTCGGCGACCGGACCGTGCTCTTCGATCCGTACCTCACCCGCTTCACCACAGGCCTGTTCGACGGCGCCTTCGACCCGCGGACCCGACTGGAAAGCCGGCCCGCGGTCGTGGACGCGCACATCGGCCGCCCCGAACTCGTCCTGGTGAGCCACTCCCACTGGGACCACCTCGCCGACGTGCCCCACATCGCCAGGACCACCGGCGCCCGTGTCATCGGCACCGAGACCACGTATCACCTCCTGGTCGCCCTGGGGGTCGACGCGGGCCAGATCTCCGTGGTGAAGGGCGGGGAGGTGCTGGACTTCGGCGGGATCACCGTCGAGGTCGTGCCGAGCCTGCACAGCCGCAACAAGAAGTGCGCCTACTTCGCCCCCGGCACGCTTAACTCCACACCCTCGATGGTCCCGAGCACCATCTCGGACCTGCCGGAGGGCGACACCCTCGCCTTCCAGGTGATGGCTGGGGACAGTGGCCCGTCGGCGTTCCTCATGGGAGCCAGCGACTTCTCCGAGCGTGCGGTACGGGACCTGCGCCCCGACCTCGCGATGATCGCCGTACCCTCCAGCACCGCCACCCACCGCTACGTGCCCCGGCTGCTGCGCGCGCTGGACACTCCAGGCATCGTCGTCCCCGTCCACTGGGACAACTTCGAGGTGCCGCTGACCGGTTCCCCGGTACGTGACCCTGCGATGGACCTGGACGCGTTTCTCACCCAGGTCGAGAAGGTGTCTCCCGCAACACGGGTCGTCACCCCGGACTACCACACCGTGTACGACGACGACATGCGCCCCCGCAGTAACTAGCGGCCACGGTTCTGTGTGTTGTTCGCGGGTGCCGACCTACGGTGCATGCCGGCCGGCTGGCGGGCTCGTCACGGCAAGATCCAGAGACCCACCGAGGCCGGCGCCAGCAGGGCGATCCCCACGCCGGTGAGCACGAACGCGCCCACCGGCAGCACGAGCCGGTTGCCGCCGCGCGCGACCCAGAGGCGTCGGGCGAGCCAGGACGCGCCCAGGACGACGAGGACCGCGCCGCCGATCCAGACCAGCAGCAGGGCCAACTGGACGAGGAAGAGCAACGCGTACGACAGCAGCACACCCATGCCCCGATCCCCCTCCCTCGCGCGTGATCCACGGCAATGAGATCAGCTCGATCGAACCGCGTCAACGCATGTCAGGCGCATCTGGCCCGCCGCATGGTGCGCCCCTTCCCGGGCCGCCGTGCCCCAGTCCTGGCCGCGGTCCAGGAGGCGCACCGTGAACGTGGGCGTGCGCAGGACGTGGGTGCCGGCAGAGAGGAGGGTGCCGGGGTGGGCGGCCTGGTCGAGGGTGAAGGTGGCGTACAGGGTGCCGTTCGCCAGGACCTGGTAGACCGACGGGTCGCCCGCCGCGTCCCGCGCGCGTGGCGGGCTGGGGATGTGGACCGCCAGGGCGCACGTGCGGTAGCCGGGGCCGACGTGCCAGCTCCAGGTGGCCGCGTTGTCATGGTCCTCCGTCGGGCTGCCCGACATCGGCAGGGCCGAGAAGCGCCCGTCGCAGCCGCCGCCCCGGTAGCCGCCCGTCGCCACCGTGTACCAGCCCTCGTCGCCGTCCTCGTACCTCCCCGTCTCCACGTACGACCCGCCCGCACAGCCCGGGCCCGCCCACACCTCGTAGGGAGGAGGCGAGGTGGGTGTACGTGTACGAGTCGGAGCGGCGGTCCTTGGCGGCGCGCTCTGTGTCGCCGCTTCCCCGCCCGGGCCCGGGAACCCCGTCGGACCGTTCCTCGTCGGCAGCATCGGCAACGTCCGCACCGGCGGCTCGCCCCCCGTCCGCGCCGGCGCTTCGGTTTCCTCGGCCGTCAGCGACACCGCCGCAACCACGCACCCGACGGCCACCATCACCGCGACCGCCACCCGCACTCGGCCCCGCCGCGACCCCACCGAACCGCCGCAGTGCCGGCACGCCATTCCCGGCAGCGGGCCCCGGCCCACACCGCCGCACTCGTCGCACGCCATAGCGGCACACCCTAAGGCCGACTCAGCGGAGTTCCTCCGGGCATGCGGTGCCTCGCGGAAAGAACTTGTACGGCGCCGACAGCCGGTACACGCCCGCCTTCGGAGCCACCAGCTCCGTCCACTCGTCGCCCTCCCCGTCCGCCTCCGCCTTCAGCAGACAGCCGGACTCGTTGAGGAAGACCTTCTCCAGCTCCGTCGCCGACGCCTCCCGCGCCGCCTTCGACGCCTCCGTCTCCTCCGGCGGCTCGATCTTGCCGCCGTTCTCGTCGACCAGCGCCAGCCACGGCGAGTACGGCACCCGGATCAGGACCCGGCCCGGGGCGTCGACCTCGATCACGACCTCGTTCGCGCCCGCCCGCCGCACCTCGGCCGGCGGGTCCGCCAGCGGGGTCGGGTTCTCCACCTCGTACAGCCGCCAGTTCTCGTCCGACCAGACCTGCCTCAGATACGGCAGCCCGTCCCCGACCAGCTCCGCCTCCAGCTCGGCGCCCGAGTCCGGTGCCCCGGTCGGCAGGACCACGTAGTGCACCGCCCAGCGGTCCAGCCAGTCCTGGTAGTTCACGGCGTTGAGGGTGTCGTCGTAGAAGAGCGGGTTCCGCTCCATGTCCGCCTGCCGGTTCCAGCCCCGCGCCAGGTTGATGTACGGGCTGAGCGCCGAGGACTCGCGGTGGCTGGACGCCGGCACGACCTCCACCCGCGCCTTCTCCGCCCCGCGCACCTGGAGCTGGTTGATCAGCGGCGCGACCTCCCGCGTCCACGACGCGTCAGGGGCGGTACGGATGACGTCGTCGACGCCCTTGAAGCCGATCCAGAAGTTCAGCCCCACGAACGCGAGCACGATCGCGTACCACTTACGGGAGCTCGGCACCGCGTACGGCAGCGCGGCGAGCAGCACGACGCCCGCGAAGAGCATCACGAGCCGCGAGACGTTCGACCCGATCTGCGAGTCGATCAGCCAGGTCAGCAGCGTGCCCGCCGCGTACACGGCCGCGCCGGTACGGACCGTGCGCCAGTCGCGCGGTACGAGCAGGAAGCACAGCACCCCGAAGAGGAACGGCAGCGCCGTCGACGCCCACGACATCGGCTGCGTACCGGAGAAGGGGAACAGCCAGGAGGAGAGCGCGACGACCAGGACCGGGGCGAGGCCGAGGGCGTACGCGCCCGGCCGGCGCCGGTTCAGGAAGAGCGCCGCCGCCGCGACCCCGAGGAAGAGCCCGGCGACCGGGCTGCAGGCGGTCGCGACACCGGCGAGCGGGGCGGCGACCGCCGCCTTCGCCCACCGCTTACGGCGCCAGCGGTGCGGCCAGCAGAACACGGCCGCGACCGCGCCCAGCGCGAACATCATGCCGAGCCCGAACGTCACCCGCCCCGACAGCGCGTTGCACAGGAACGCGAAGACCCCGGCCAGCGAGCACGCCAGCGGATTGCGCACCGCCCGCACCCGCACCAGGATCAGCGCCGTGAGCCCGGCCGAGACCGTGCCCGCGATCATCATCGTCGAACGGACGCCGAGCACCGACATCACGTACGGCGAGACGACGCTGTACGAGACCGGGTGCATCCCCCCGTACCAGGCGAGGTTGTACGCGGAGTCCGGGTGACGGCCCACGAACTCGGCCCACGCGTCCTGCGCGGCGAGGTCGCCGCCACTGTTCGCGAACAGGAAGAACCAGAGGACGTGGGTGAGCGCGGCCACGGCCGTCGCGATCATGACGGGGTAACGACGGCGGCGCCGGGGACGCCGCCCGGGAGACGCCTCGGCGGGCTGCCGGGGGGTCGGGACGTCTACCGGGAGGTCTGCGGCGACGTCCGCCGGGAGGTCTACGGGGACGTCTGCCGGGACGTCTGCCGGGACGTCTGCCCGGGGGTCTATTCGCGAGGGCAGAGAGGTTCGCGGCGACGCACTCTCGTCGGCGCGTGCCGGCTCGGCGGTGGTCACTCGCGGCCCTCTCCCGTGCTGCTCCCGAACTGCCTTTCGCCCATGTCCTGGTCCCCGGAACGCTAACAGCAGGGCGTCCCCTTCGAGACCGGGGACGCCCTGACACGTCAGCCCAGACGGGTCAGCTTCCTGTCGAAACCGGGCTCCACGAGGTCGGTCTGGAGGGAGACGGGTGAGCTGACCTTGCCGGCGCCGGTGCCGATGGACACCTGGCCGACGATGTCGCCCGCCTTGCCGGCGTGCGGAACGGCCCTGCCGCCGTCGGTCAGCGCCAGGTCGACCTTCAGGCCCGGCCAGCCGACGGCCTTGAGCTCCTTGTCCGCGACGACGGGGGTGCGGCCGCCGAGACCGTCGTCGACGTAGCCGACGACCTGGCCCTTGCGGACCACGGCGGCGGAGGTGACGTCCTTCTGGGCCTGCTGGATCAGCTTGAGGCTGTAGTCGATCGACAGCTGGAGCTTCTCGTGCAGCAGACCGGCGTCCTTCGCACCCATCACGACACCGAGGATCCGGCGCTCCTTGCCGTCGACCACGGTGTTCGCAGACCAGAGGAGGTTGCCGCCGGCCGGGGTGGACGAGCCGGTCTTGATGCCGGAGACACCGGGCTCGAGAAGGATGTTGTTGTTGTTCTCGATCCGGCCGGGGATGCCGTCGACAGTCAGGTTCGGCATGTTCACGATCTCGCGGAACACGTCGTACTGCATGACCGCCTTCGCCAGCTTCAGCTGGTCCAGCGGGGTGGAGACGGTGGTCGACTGAAGGCCGGACGGGTCGGTGTACGTCGAGTCCGTCATCCCGAGGTCCTTGGCGGCGGCGTTCATCTTCTCGACGAACGCGGCCTCCGAGCCGGCGTCCCAGCGGGCGAGGCGCCGCGCGATGTTGTTCGCGGATGGGATCATGAGGAGCTGGAGGAGCTCCTTCTCCGTGTACGTCTGGCCTTCCCTGACGGCGGCCGTCGACTCGTCCTGGGAACCGGCCTCGTCGGCGGCCTTCTTGTCGATGCTGATCTCGGGACCGTTCTCGTTCCCCTTGATGGGGTGGTCGCGGAGGATCACGTATGCCGTCATCGTCTTGGCCACGCTGGCGAGCGGGGCGGGCTTCTGGGCCCCGTACGTCCCGAGCGAGCCGACGCCCTCGACCTCGGCGGCGCCCTGGCCCTCGGTGGGCCACGGCATCTGGAGCTCGCCGCCCGCGAAGGTGAAGGTGGGGGCGGCGGAGAGGGTGAGGGTGGGCGCCGGGAGCGGCCGTACGAACTGTACGACCGCAAAGACGATCAGCAGCAGGACGACGAGCGGCGTCCAGATCCGCACCCGCCGAAGGGTGGTGCGGAGGGGGGTCGGCGGCGGGGGCGGGGTGTTGGTCAGCTCGGCGAGCAGGTCGAGCGGGGGCAGCGGCGGCATGGGCTGCTGCTTGGTCCGCTCGGCCTCGGTGAGCGAGGGCGGCGGCGGGGGTACGGGGGTGGGGGCGGGGGCGGCGGGTGCCTTGGGGGCCGGGGCCTTGCCGTGGACGTCGGGGCGCAGGGGCACGAACGCGCTCGTGCGCTCGGCGTCGGGCTCCGGGGCGCTCGGGGTCTTGGGCAGCGGCGGGATCTTCAGCGCGGTCGTCGGCTGATCCACGACGGCGGGCCGGACGGCCTTGAACACGGTGGTGGGCTGATCGACGGCGGCGCCCTCCTCCCCGCCGGTCTTCCGCGTGGCGAACCAGGACTCCCCGGCGGGGCGAGCCTCGCTGCCGGGTTCGGTGCCGGTGCCGGTGCCGGTGCCGACGGAAGCCTCACGGGCCGCCGGACGGGCTTCGGTGCCGACGGAAGGCCCGTCGGCCGGCGCCTGGGGCTCGCCGGAGCGGGCGCCGGACGCGTCCTGGGAGCCGTCGTCGGCACCCGCGGCGGCAGCGGCGGGAGTGCCGTCGCCAGGAACGTCCGCCGAACCGACGGCAGCCCTGCCGTCGCCGTCGGCGGCGTCCCCGCCGGACCGGTCGGCCTCATCGGCCACGGGGTCGGGGACGGTACCTGCGGAAGCCTCGTCGGCCGCCGGGGCGGCGGCCGTGTCCGACGCCTCGTCGCTGACGGTCCCTGCACCCTGCGGCGCCGTGGAAGGCGTGACGTCGGCGTCAGCCGCCGTCACGGAGGCCGCGCCCAGAGCGTCGTCGCCGTCGGCGTCGGCGCCCAGCGGCGCGGAGGGCGTGACGTCGGCGTCAACGACCGCCTGGCCGCCCGCCGCAACGGAGTCCGCACCCGAAGCATCGTCACCAGCGGTCCCAGCGCCCGGCGCGGAGTCCGCGCCCGGAGCGTCGGCGTCGCCGACGGCCGCCGTGTCGTCAGGGGCCGCTGCCGCGGCCCCGGGCGCCTCCGTACCTGCGTCCTCGGCCTCGTCGCCGGAGGCGACCCACGCCGCCACCGCCGCCCTCAGGCGGTCACCCTCAGCCGGTTCCGACGGTTCCGACGGCTCCGACGGCGCGTCGTCCTCCGAGGTCCGTGGGGACAGCGTCTTGAAGACGGCCGTCGGCTGGTCGACCTGGACCGGTGACGCGGGCTCACGGAGTACCGACAGCCGCGGATCCCGGCCACCGCCACCCGCGGGCGTCTCCTTCGAAGACTCCTGCTGCTCCGCCTTGTCGGGGGACTCGCCCGCCACCGTGCCTCCTCCATGCGTCATGCGTACGTCCGAACCGTCTACCAGTGTCCTGTGTGAACCCCTTGGCCCCCGTGCTAGACGAGAACGACATACCTACTGGTTCCCGTACGAACCACCCAGGCACTCTCGACAGATGAATGTGAGAGGGGTCACCCTGTGACTCATCCACGCGGGGAGGCATGGATGGGCAGGAGCCGCAGAACAATTCCGGAGGAGCTTCTGCTGCTCGCTCTGGACCCGGCCACGGGTACCACAGCGCAGCCGCAGTCGCTCGACCTCGGCCTGGCCGGAGCACAGCTAGTGGAGCTGGCTCTGGCAGGACGGATAGCCCCTGACGGGGATCGTATCGCCGTGGTGATGCCACGGCCGACCGGAGATCCGACCTTGGACTCCGCACTGGAGCTGCTGCGCCGTCGCGGCAGCCCGGTTCGGGCTGTCCATTGGATTGGCGGGCCCCGACTGGGGCTGCGTCAGATCTACCTCGCTCATCTGGAGCGCTGCGGCATGGTGCATGCCGTGGAGGGCCAGATGTGCGGAGTACTGCCGACGACTCGCTACCAGGCGACGGACACGGCGATCAGCCGGGACATCAGGGCCCGGCTGGACAGTGCGATCCGCACCGGTGTACCGCCGGACCCGCGGACCGCGGCGCTCGCCGCGCTGGCCCACGCGGTCGGACTCGGCAAGCACCTGTACCCGGGGAACGAAGGACGGTCGTCGCGGTCCCGGCTGCGCGACCTGATCCGGCACGACCCCATGGGCGGACTCGTGGCGCACGCCGTGATGGACGTCCAGAACGGTGTGGCCGCCCAGCCGCGCCGCAGTGCGCCGGGCCCGGGTGGCGTGCCACAGCAGCCGCGCCGCGGCAGCATGGCGCGTGCGGCCGTGCACTGAGCACGTACGCACCACCCAGTACCACCGAGTACGTAGCACCGCAGAACCCGATCCGGGAGCCGCACGGACGACGTGTGCGGGGTAGCCGTCACGGCCACCCCGCACACGTTGTCGTCATTTCCCAGCGCACACCACGCCTTTGGTGGCAGTCTGCCAAGCAGTAGATACTCACAGCTACGCAGCCGACAGCCGGAGGTGCAGTTTCCGTGGCGTCCAACGTCAACCCCACCGTCAGGCGACGCCGATTGGGCCAGGAGTTGCGCCGGCTCCGGGAGCAGAAGAACATGACGGCCGAGCAGGTGGCCGAGCGTCTTCTGGTGTCGCAGTCCAAGATCAGCCGGCTCGAGAACGGCCGCCGGTCCATCAGCCAGCGCGATGTCCGTGACCTGTGCGGCGTGTACGAGGTCGAGGACGAGCGCGTCGTCGAGTCGCTCATGCAGATGGCCAAGGACTCCCGCCAGCAGGGCTGGTGGCACGCCTTCGGCGACATCCCGTACAGCGTCTACATCGGCCTGGAGACGGACGCGGAGAGCCTGCGGGTGTACGAGCCGCAGATCATCCCCGGCCTGCTGCAGACCCACGGCTACGCGGAGGCCGTGATCAGCGGCGCGCTGCCGGAGTCGAGCCCGACCGACATCGACAAACGGGTCACCGTCCGCACCCGGAGACAGGACCGGATCAAGGACGAGGAGCGTCCGCTGCGGCTGTGGGCGGTCATCGACGAGGGCGCGCTGCGCCGGGTCGTCGGCAACAAGCAGCTGATGATCGAGCAGTTGGAGCATCTCGTCGAGCAGTCGCACCTGCCGCACGTCACCGTCCAGGTGCTGCCGTTCGACATGGGCGCCCATCCGGGCATCAGCGGGCATTACGCGATCCTGGAATTCCCGGACACGTCCGACTCGAGCGTCGTCTACATCGAGGGCGTGACGAGCGATCTGTATCTGGAGAAGGCCCAGGACGTCGCCAAGTACAGCGTCATGTACGAGCATCTGCGGGCGCAGGCGCTGAATGTCGAGGCGACCCGGGAGTTCATTTCGGACATCGCCAAGTCCTATGCCGCGGGCTGATCCGAATTCTCTGATTCGGGGGTGAAAGCGGCTATTCGGCCCGCCCCCCGAGGAAGAGGTGGGTACGGTACACCCCCGACTCGCCCCAGCGGAAGCCCACTTGGAATATGCCATCCGGTCGGGTGAACGCCGCCCCCACGCGGCGGACCCGGCGAGTAGCGTCGATCACGCCAGCACGAAGGTTGGCGCGACACACTACTGGCAGAACCGGAGTGAAGAACATGGCCATTATTCAGGGCGCTACGGACACCTGGACGAAGTCCTCCTATTCCGGCGGCAATGGGGCTTGCGTCGAAGTCAAGTCCCCCGTCGTCGCGGCGATCGCGGTCCGGGACTCCAAGGCCCCCGAGGGTCCGTCGATCGCTTTCGGGTCGGCGTCGTGGAACGCCTTCGTCGGCGAAGTGAGCAACGGGGCCCTCTGAGCCCGGGCATGAACACCGCACAGCACCAAAGGAAAGAGCCCTCTCGACCGGTCCGCCGTCCTGGCCGAGGGGGCTCGGCCTTGCCCTCGTTCCGTACGGCTCAGCGCAGCTCGTCCACGTACCGGTCCGTGCCCGGCACCGTCGGGATGAACGGCGCCACCAGTTCCACCCGGCCCGCCTCCCCGCCCACCGTCTCCAGGTCGGCGAAGTGCTCCGCCCAGCACGCGCGCGGGTCGTGCTCCAGGAACCACAGCAGGGTCAGCCGGGTGTCGACCCCCTCGACCTGCTTCACGTAGGTCATCCGGTCTCCCGGCAGCGGCGTCGGGCGGAAGACCGTCACCATCGCGGCTGGTGAGCCCGCGAGCCGCGTCGGCAGTTCGCGCGCGACCAGCCGCTCGAGCAGCTCCGCCCGGGCCCCGGGCCCCTCCGCGTCGATCACCTGGAGGATCAGGCCCTGGTACGGGTGGTCCAGGGCGTGGAAGTCGCGCGGCCCGGCCGCCCCGTCCCGGTACACGGTCGCCTCGTGGTCCTGGAAGGCCGTGAAGACGTGCGTACGGTCGCGGTAGACGCGGGCGTCGCGGTTGAGCCGCTTGTTGATGGCGACGGTCCACTTCATGTGCTCGTCGTAGCGGCCGTCGGTGACCCAGTACGTGGAGAGGTAGCAGCCGGCCGTGACGGGCTGGGCGACGGCGGACTTCTCCGGCCGGCGCAGCTCCTGGAGTTCACGGGTGGCGACCCAGCGGCGACCCGCGTACATCCAGGGCATCGCCATCGCGCCCGCGTAGTAGTGGTCGTCCTCGTACCAGCGGTTGTACGCGTACTCGTGGCCCGGGTGCGGTTCGACCATCGTGATCAGCGCGTGGCCGGGACGTATCCCGTACGGCCCGACCGCCGCCAGCTCCGCGTACGTCTCGGCTCCCGTATCGCCGTCGTGCATGCCCGTACCCCTTCCCTTGCCCTCCGGAGGCTCCTACTCTGACGGGTCGTCAGATCGATCGCCAGACTCGGGAGGCACCCGGATGCTGCTCCAGGGAAAGACCGTGGTCGTGTCGGGTGTCGGCGCCGGGCTCGGGCACCGGATCGCCGAGACGGTGGTACGCGACGGGGGCAACGCCGTGCTCGGGGCGCGCACCGAGGCCAACCTCGCCAAGTCGGCGGCGGAGATCGACCCGGAGGGCCGCCACACCGCGCACGGCGCCACCGACATCACCGACGAGGCGCAGTGCGAGGCGCTCGCCGCGCTCGCGGTCGAGCGCTTCGGCGCGATCGATGCGGTCGTCCATGTCGCCGCCTGGGACAGCTACTTCGGCGGGATCGAGGACGCCGACTTCGCGACCTGGCAGGGCGTCCTGGACGTCAATCTGCTCGGCACCCTGCGGATGACCCGCGCCTGCCTGCCGGCCCTGAAGGAGCGCGGAGGCGCGGTCGTCCTCATCGGTACGCAGTCGGCGGTGGCCGCACCCTCGCAGGTCCGGCAGGCGGCGTACGCGGCCTCGAAGGGGGCGCTGACCTCGGCGATGTACTCGATGGCCCGGGAGTTCGGCCCGCACCGGATCCGGGTCAACACCGTGCTGCCCGGCTGGATGTGGGGCCCGCCGGTCCAGGCGTACGTACGGTTCACGGCGGACACCGAGAGTGTGCCGGAGGCCGAGGTGCTGGCCCGGCTCACGGACCGGATGGCGCTGCCGGAGCTTGCGACGGACGGGGACGTGGCGGAGGCGGCGGCCTTCCTCGCCTCGGACCGGGCGCGGGCGATCACGGGGCAGTCGCTGCTCGTCAACGCGGGTGAGCTGATGCGGTAGCGCCCGCGCGACTCGTAGGGGCTGCACGGTACGCGACGGCGGACCGTGCGGCCCTTTTTGACCCCATCTGGATTCACAGATATGAACACAGGTCAGGAAGCAGAACGATTTTGCTTGTTCTTGACCCTACTCCGCGTTGTCCTGGGTCCGCAACTCCCCACACCATGAACGGCGTTCACAAGGCGGACCGGACCCCTGGAGGGGGCTCAATGAACAGTCTCGACTGGGCCGTGCTCATCGGCTATTTCGGCGTCATGGTCGCGATCGGAGTCTGGTCCCACAAGCGCGTGGACAACGTCTCCGACTTCTTCACCGCCGGCGGCAAGATGCCGTGGTGGCTCTCCGGCATCTCGCACCACATGTCGGGCTACAGCGCGGTGATGTTCACCGGGTACGCCGGCATCGCGTACACCTACGGCGTCACCTCGTACGTCACCTGGTCCTTCCCCATCGCGATCGGCATCGCGATCGGCGCGCACCTCTTCGCGCCCCGGCTCAACCGGCTCCGCTCACGGCTTCATGTGGCCTCCCCGCTGGAGTACCTGAAGAACCGGTACAACCTGCCCACCCAGCAGGCGCTCGCCTGGTCGGGCGTGCTCCTCAAGATCGTCGACGTGGGCGCCAAGTGGGCCGCTATCGCCACCCTGCTCTCCGTCTTCACCGGGATCTCCCTCAATCAGGGCATCCTCATCACCGGTGTGATCACCGGCATCTACTGCACGGTCGGCGGACTGTGGGCCGACGCGCTCACCGAACTGGGCCAGTTCGTCATCCAGTTCTTCGCCGGCATCGCGATGCTCGTCGCCGTCCTCGCCAAGCTCGGCGGGGTCAGCGCGCTGTGGGAGGTGTGGGACCGGCCCGAGCTCCAGGGGCACACGGCGCCGACCGCCGGCCCGTACACGCTGACGTTCCTGCTCGCGTATCTCTTCATCAAGACCTTCGAGTACAGCGGCGGCATGTGGAACCAGGCCCAGCGCTACATGGCCACCCCCAACGCCCGCGAGGCCACCCGCTCCGGCCGGCTCTCGGCGGTGCTGTGGTTCATCTGGCCGCTGGTCCTCTTCTTCCCGATGTGGGTCGCTCCGCTGCTCGTCGACCCCAAGAAGCCCGACGCCTCGGACTCGTACGCCCTGATGACCGAGCAGCTGCTGCCACACGGACTGCTCGGCCTGGTCATCGTCGGCTTCTTCTCTCACACGATGGCCATGTGCTCCTCCGACGCCAACGCCATCGCGGCCGTCTTCACCCGTGACATCGCGCCCGTCATGAGCAAGGCCGCGCGACGCTGGACGCAGCGGGCCGGGCTGATCGCGGCCCGCTGGTCGACGATCGCGTTCCTCGGCCTGTCGATGGCGGTCGCCACCCAGGTCAACTCGCCCACCTTCAAGGACATCATCACCGTCGTCATCAAGTGGGTGGCCGGTCTGATGGGCCCGATCGCGATCCCGTTCATGCTGGGTCTGCTGAGGACCTTCCGGAAGTCCGGCCCCACGGCGGCGCTGGTCTCCTGGGCTGCGGGTCTGTTCGCCTTCTGGCTGACCAACTACGGCCTGGACGGCATCGAGCTCCAGATCCAGATCGTCTCGCCGCTCGCCACCTCCCTCATCCTCTACATCCTGATCGGCTTCATCAGGCCGGAGGACACCCCGGAGCGGGACGCGGTCCTGGACCGGATCAACTCGGACGGCGGTGCCTCTGCCGTACCGCCGCAGGCCGAGGGCGAGCGCGCCACTCAGCCCCTGGGGTAGCGGGCGAGCCAGCCGGGGTGCGACTCCGCGGGGCTGTGCAGGGCGGCGCCCTGGGTCATCTCCATCGCGAAGTCGTCCGCGAGTTCGAGCACCGTGGAACGGCCCTCCAGCTCGGCCAGCCAGGCCGGCGGGAGGGCCGTCTCGCCGTGCAGGGCGCCGAGCAGGGCGCCCGTGACGGCTCCCGTCACGGCCGACGGGCCGTCGTGGTTGACCGCGAGGCGCAGGCCGTGGCGGATGTCCTCGCCGACGAGCGCGCAGTACACGGCGGCGGCGAGCTGGCCCTCCGCCCGGTCCTCGTCCGCGCCGAGATCGGTGACCCGTGTCGCATTCGGCATCCCCTGGCGTACGGCTCCGAGCGCCCGCTGGAGCGCGTCGGTGACGGGTTCGTGGCCGGGGCGCTGGGTGAGCTGGGCCAGGGCCCGCTGGACCGAGCCGTCCACGCTCTCGCCGCGTGCGAGACCGTGCACGACGACGGCGAGCGCGCCGGCGGCGAGGTAGGCGGCCGGGTCGCCGTGGGTCTGGGCCGCGCACTCCACGGCGAGCTGGCACACCAGCTGCGGCTCCCAGCCGACGAGGAGTCCGAAGGGCGCCGAGCGGACGAGCGCCCCGGAGTCGGTCGCGCCCGGGTTCTTGGGCCTGTCGAGGGTGCCGAGGATCTCGTCGCCGAATCCGGTGAGGCAGGCGCGGGCCGGGTCGCGGCGGGCGTAGAGCCACTCCTCGCGGGCGAGCCAGCCGTTGTCCTTGCGGCGCTCGTCGGGGCCCCAGTCACGCTGGGTGGCCGCCCAGCGCAGATGGGCACGGTGGACGTCGGTGGGCGGGTGCCAGGCGCCGGTGTCGCGGCGGACCTGGGCGCGTATCAGTCCGTCGACGGTGAACAGCGTCATCTGGGTGGCGGCGGTGACCGCGCCGCGTCTGCCGTGCGCGGGGACCGGCTCGGTGAGGCCCTCCAGGCCGTGGGCGGCGCGTATCTCCGCCAGCGAGAGCCCGGCCACCCCCGCCCCGAAGGCGTCGCCGACGGCGCCGCCGAGGAGGCAGCCCCGGACCCGGGCCCGGAAGTCCTGCTGTTCGGCGCGGCCCCACACGGCCGCTGCGGTCGTGGTCACGGTGTGCCCTCCCCCGGAAAGCCCTCGGCGTCGCACAGGTCTCGCAGCACTGTAATGGACCGTGTTCGCACGTTCGCAGGACAGAACGTTTTGCGATCCGACGCCTTTCTGCCCCTCTTCGACCGCAGTTCACCGAAAGGTTCGTCGCGACGTGAACCGTCCGCCGCTGAAGCAGGGCCTCGGCATCGACGCCCACGAGCTCAAGGGCCTGAAGCGGGACCTGCTGGTCGGCTGACGCCCTCCGCTGCCGCGCTCAGGGCGACCGTCCTCGCCCTGACCGGCCCGAGAAGGGCGTCGAGGCGGGCGGCGTCGGCCCCCGGGGAGTCGGCGAGCTCCACGAGGAGGTTCCGGAGGTCGACGACGTCCGCCCAGAAGTGCGGCAGCCCAAGCATCCGCCGCCAGGCGCGCTCGGCCGCCTCCCACCGGGCCAGGGCAGCCTGCGCGACGACCAGCGTGCCGAGTTCCTCGACCGTCGGCTCGTCCGGGACGGTGAAGGTGTGCTGCCGTTTGTACGCCAGCCACAGCTCCCGCGCACCCTCGGTCCCCAGGATCCGGCTCTCCGCCGTCGCGAGCAGCAACAGGCCCTCCTTCTGCCCGGCCTCCCGCATCCGCTCCGCGGCCTCCCTAGCCTCCTGGAGCCGCCCGAGGCGCAGCAGCGTCCAGGTGAGCGTCTCCAGCCGCTCCCCCCGGTCGCCCGGCGGCATGGCCAGCATCAGGTCCAGCGCTTCCTGATGGCGCCCCAGATGGAACAGGGCCACCGTCCGACGACCCGCCTTCCACCTGGAGCCGACGTCCGGGCACCGCGCCAGATCGGCGAGTGCCCGACCGGACAGGCCCACCAGTTGGAGCAGATACGCCCTCTTCTCCAGGGCTTCGGTCTCGGACCCGCGGCTCGCGGCGACCAGGTGGTCCATGTCGGCCAGGCCGCTCGACGGATCGCGGAGGAGGCACCGCACGTATGCCCTGCGTTCCCGCGCCCAGCGGTGCTCCGGATCGAGTTCCAGAGCCCGGTCGAGGTCGGCGAGGGCCTCGTGCAACCGCCGGGCCGCCGTACGTGCCGACGCCCGGCGGACCCAGGAGGCCACGGAGTCCGGGGCGAGCGCCGCCACCATGTCGCACCGGGCGCGCCCCTCGTCCGTTGCTCGGGCCTCCCGGTAGGCGACCAGACGCAGCAGCAGCAGCGCCTCCACCCCGGGCGCAAGCTCCACCGCCCGCTCCAGGTCGTCCAGTGCGCGCAGCGGCTGCCGCGTCTTCCGGTACGCCTGGCTCCGCACACTGAGGGCGTACCAGCTGTCCGGGTCCAGCTCGAGCGACCGGTCGAGATCCTCCACCGACCTCTCGAATCGCCCGGCCCCCAGATGCGCGTCGGCGCGTTCCCTGAGCGCCATGGCCGTGTCGTCGGCGGCCTCGACCGCCCGGTCCAGCGCGGTGAGCTGGGCGTCCGCGTCCCCCAGCCGCTGGAGGATCCGCGACCTCTGCACCATGGCCCAGCCGTAGTCCGGCCGCATGTCGAGGGCACGCTCCAGATCCGCGAGCGCTTCGTCGAGGCGCCCGAGGTCCGTCAGCGCGAGGGCCCGGCTGCCCAGCGCCCAGGAGTAGGACGGGTCGAGGTCGAGGGCCCGGTCGTAGTCGGCGAGCGCCTGCTCGTACCGGCCGCGCCTCGCGTGTACGAAGCCACGTTGACCAGGCACCCACGCCATCCGCGGACGCATCTCCTCCACCCTGTCCAGGTCGGCGAGGGCCCCGGCCTCGTCCCCCGTCTCCAGGCGCACATCGGAACGCTGCAGCAGCGCCCACCAGTACTCCGGATCGATCTCGACAGCGCGGTCCAGATCGGTCAGCGCCTCCCTCGCGCGCCCCAGCCGGAACCGCGCCTGACCGCGCGTCGCCAGCACCTCGGCCCGCTCGGGTCCGAGCGCCAGCGCCCGGTCGCAGTCCGCCACCGCCTCCTCGTACCGTTCGAGGCGCCGGTGGAGCTCTCCTCGTTCCCTGAGGATCCACGGCGTGTCCGGCGCATGGGTGTCCGCCCGGTTCAACCGTTCCAGGGCTCCCGCCAGGTCGCCCTGGAGCAGAAGCACCATCCCGAGACCGTAGTGGGCCCGGGCGCACTCCGGGTCGAGGGCCAGCGCCCGCTCGTAGTCGGCGGTCGCGCGGGCGTGATCCTCCGCCCACCGGCGGTACTTGGCGCGCACGACCAGCACGGCCACCTGGCCCTCCGGCCCGAACCCCGCGCGCGACAGCAGGAGGCCGAGCAGCGCGGCCGGCGGCTCGCTCGCGCTCTCCAGGGCCGCCAGCGCGTCCCCGCCCCACCCGCGCAGTACCTCCGCGTCCGTGTCCTCGCCCGCGTCGGCGAGCACCCGCGCCCAGCGGCGGGCGGTCGCCACGCCCTCGTCGCAGGCGTCGACGCCGTCGCGGAGCACCGCGGGCAGCGCGGACTCCGGGGCCGCGCACAGTCGGTGGTACGACTCCTCGAGGCGCGCGTCCCGCCAGGGCCCGAGCTCCCAGCGCTCGCCCTCCGGCACGCCCTCGCCGGCCGCCTCCGCCCGGGCCGCGAAGGCGGCGGCCAGCCTTTCGTGGTCCTCGCTCCAGCGGCGGGGCGAGCGCGTGCGCCGCAGGTGCAGCATCGGGCCGCGGACGACGTCGTGGTACTGGAGATGCCCGTCCCGGTCGGCGACGAACGGCAGGGTCCGCAGCCAGTCGAGGAGCGCCGGATCCTCCTGGGAGACGGAAGTGAAGACCTCCTCGTCCAGGCGCCGGGGCAGCGCTCCGGCCTGGGCGGCGGCGCGGCGGACCGGGTCAGGCTCCCAGCGCAGGAAGCGGTCCACGGCGGTGGCGCTGGGGGCGCCGACCTCGCCAGGATGTGCGGCGAGGGTGGAGACCAGGACCGGGAGGCCCCCGGAGAGCCGCAGCACGTCCTGGACGACGCCCTCGTCCACGACTCCTTTCGCCGTGAGGAGTTGCCGCGCCTCCGCCTCCGTGAACGGGTCCAGCGGCATGTCCTGGACGAAATCGGCGAAGTCGGACCAGTAGGCCGGTTCGAGCCGGTCGCGGCCGGCGACGACGAAGACGGTGGCGGCCGGCAGCGCTCCGTACCGCTCGGTGGTGATCAGGTCGCGCAGCCAGCCGTCGAGATAGGACGCGGTGCGCTCGTACGTGTCGAAGAACAGGGTGAGCCAGGGGACCTCGGCCGCGACCCGCTCCAGGTCGGTCAACAGGACGGGGGTCAGGACGCGCACCGGGTCGAGGACGAGCTGGACGTCGTCCTGGTTGCGGAACCGGGCGCTGAGGACCGCCCGCAGCCGGTCGGTGCCGTGGGCGAGCCGGGACGGGTCGACGGCTCCCGCGAAGGCGCCCACGACGGGGAGCATCCCGGCGCCGATCAGCCCCGCCTGGGCCAGGGCCGAGCTGCTCGCCGAGGGGGCCGCCCCGGGTGTCTCCTCGCTCTCCCCGGAGACGGCCGACGCCGCCTCGGCCTCGTGCCGCCGCTGCCGGTAGGCGGCGAGCTGCCGGTCCAGCGTCTTGAGCGGGTGCCCCTGCCGGGCGAAGCAGGCGGCGATCTCGGCCATGACCTCGGGGACGCTGTTCAGCCCCTCGTCGACGTAGGCCGTCACCGCTCCTCGCCCGGCCGCGACATCCCTCAACCGGCCGACGAGCGTGGTCTTTCCGACGCCCGCGTCGCCCCGCACATGAAAGACGAAGCGATGCCGGTCGTCCTCCACCGGGAGGTCGAAGTTCTCCCGGAAGAGGGCGAGTTCGTCGCGCCGGCCGACGAACCCGGCCCTCTTGCGCCGCTGGAGCAGCTCCTGCATCGAAGGCCGCGCGCCGCTGGTCATGCGCCGAGTCTCCCAGCCGGGACCGACCCGCGCGAGCCGTTCCCCGGCCTCAGTCCCCCAGCACCGGCAGCAGTTCGGGCAGGTGCCCGTCCGAGGCCGTCGCCGCCCGCTGCCTCTCCTCCGGGACCTCGTCGTACAGCGTCGTGCGGGGGCGGGACGGGCGGCCCGCCGTCTCCGCGATGGCGACGAGGTCCTGGACCGAGCGGTAGGAGCCGTAACTGGAGCCCGCCATGCGGGAGATGGTCTCCTCCATCAGCGTGCCGCCCAGGTCGTTGGCGCCCGAGCGGAGCATCTCGGCGGCGCCGTCCGCGCCGAGCTTCACCCAACTGGTCTGGATGTTGGGGATGTACGGGTGGAGGAGGAGGCGGGCCATCGCCGTGACCGCGCGGTTGTCGCGGACCGTCGGGCCGGGGCGGGCGATGCCCGCGAGGTAGACGGGGGCGTTGGTGTGGATGAAGGGCAGCGTCACGAACTCGGTGAAGCCGCCTGTCTCCTGCTGGATGGCCGCCAGCGTGCGGAAGTGGCCCAGCCAGTGGCGGGGCTGGTCCACATGGCCGTACATCATCGTGGACGAGGAGCGGATGCCCAGCTCGTGGGCGGTCTTCACCACCTCGATCCAGGCGGCGGTGGGCAGTTTGCCCTTCGTCAGGACCCAGCGGACCTCGTCGTCGAGGATCTCGGCGGCCGTGCCGGGGATCGAGTCGAGCCCGGCCTCCTTCGCCGCCGTCAGCCACTCCCGGATCGAAAGCCCGGTCCGGGTCGCTCCGTTGACGACCTCCATCGGGGAGAAGGCGTGCACGTGCATACCGGGCACGCGTTCCTTCACGGCCCGCGCGATGTCGAAGTACGCCGTGCCCGGCAGGTCCGGGTGGATGCCGCCCTGCATGCACACCTCGACCGCGCCGACCTCCCACGCCTGCTGGGCCCGGTCGGCGACCTGGTCGAGCGAGAGGGTGTACGCGTCGGCGTCCGTGCGGCGCTGGGCGAAGGCGCAGAAGCGGCAGCCGGTGTAGCAGACGTTGGTGAAGTTGATGTTCCGCGTGACGATGTACGTGACGTCGTCGCCGACCGCCGACTTCCGTACGTCGTCGGCGATCCGGGTCAGCGCGTCGAGCGCCGGCCCGTCGGCGTGCAGCAGGGCCAGGGCCTCCTCGTCGGTGAGCTTCGTCGGGTCGTCGGCGGCGGTCGCCAGGGCCGCCCGTACGTCCGTGTCGATGCGCTGCGGGATCATGCCGGGGGCCGCCGCCTCGCGCAGCGCCTCCCAGTCGCCGTACACCTCGTCGAAGTCCTCGCGGCGGTCGTGGGTGCGGCCGGTGGTGTCGATCGTGCGGTGCAGGTCGGTGCGGCCGGCGGCGGTGAACGCCTCGTCGGGTTCCTGCCAGGGCAGTCCGCGCACGATCGCGTCCGGGTTGGCGAGCCCCGTCTCCGGGTCGGCGAGCGCGCGGACGTGCGGGAGCAGGCGGGGGTCGAGCCAGGGCTCGCCGCGGCCGACGAACTCCGGGTAGACGCAGAGCCGTTCGCGCAGTTCGAAGCCGGCGGCGCGGGACTTCTCGGCGAGGGTGTCGATCTGCGGCCAGGGCCGCTCCGGGTTCACGTGGTCGATGGTGAGCGGGGAGATCCCACCCCAGTCGTCGATCCCGGCGCCGATGAGCCGGCCGTACTCCTCGTCGACGAGGTTCGGCGGGGCCTGGAGGCAGGCGCTCGGGCCCATGATGTGGCGGGCGACGGCGATCGTGGCGATCAGGTCGTCCAGTTCGGCGTCCGGCATGCCGCGCATGGCCGTGTCCGGCTTGGCGCGGAAGTTCTGGATGATCAGCTCCTGGACGGAGTGGTACGCGCGGGAGACGCGGCGCAGCGCGAAGAGGGACTCGGCCCGCTCCTCGTACGTCTCGCCGATGCCGATGAGCAGGCCGGAGGTGAAGGGCACGGAGGAACGGCCCGCGTCCTCCAACACCCGCAGCCGGACGGCCGGTTCCTTGTCGGGGGAGCCGTAGTGCGGGCCGCCGGGCTCGGACCAGAGCCGGGTCGCGGTCGTCTCCAGCATCATGCCCATGGACGGGGCGACGGGCTTGAGCCGCTGGAAGTCGGTCCAGGACAGCACGCCCGGGTTGAGGTGCGGGAGGAGGCCGGTCTCCTCCAGGATCCGGATCGCCATGGCCCGTACGTACGCGAGGGTGTCGTCGTACCCGTGCGCGTCGAGCCACTCGCGCGCCTCGGGCCAGCGGGCCTCCGGCTTGTCGCCGAGGGTGATCAGGGCTTCCTTGCAGCCCAGTTCGGCGCCGCGCCGGGCGATGTCGAGGACCTCGTCGGGGGACATGAACATCCCGTGCCCGGCGCGGCGCAGCTTGCCGGGGACGGTGACGAAGGTGCAGTAGTGACACGTGTCCCGGCAGAGCCGGGTGAGCGGGATGAACACGCTCTTGGAGTACGTGATGACCCCGGGCCGCCCGGCGGCCTCGAGGCCCGCGTCCCGCACGCGCGCGGCGGAGGCGGCGAGGTCGTCGAGGTCCGCACCCCGCGCCTGGAGCAGCACGGCGGCCTCGGCGACATCGAGCGCGACGCCGTCCCGGGCCCGCTTGAGGGCGCGCCGCATGGCGTTCTCGGTGGGACGTCCTGCCTGTCCGGAGCGTTCGGGCTGCTGATCCGTCATGGACCGAGCATACGAGTGCCCTCGGAAAGCCGGGCCTCCTCCCGAACACTCGGTCCGGTCACTCCGTGTCCTTGGGGTTCCGTGGCGCCGCGTAGACCAGATGCACCGTGCGACGCGCCTCGTCGACCAGGTAACGAACCCGGCCTCCGGCGGTGACCTCGTACTCCCACTGTGGATAGGCATGGCCGCCCAGCACGCCGGTGGCGAGACGGCCACGGAGTCGGTGCTGCCGGTCGGGGTCCCCGTGTGCCACCGGATCCCGGCGCAGCGCCTCGAAGCACCGCCGGGTGTTGCCCGGTGCCTCCGCCGCGAGTTCGCCCCAGCCCTTGGCCGCCTCGTTCGTCGCGAACCGCAACCGCCACTCCGTGCCGATCGCCGGTGGGGCGACGTCGTCCCCGCGCTTCGGGCTCACGGCGCGGACACCTCGCCGTGGTCCTCGTCCGGGAGCGCGCGGGTGAGCGTCTCCGTCAGGGCCGGATCGGCGAGGATCCGCGCCGTCGCCCGCCATTCGACGATCGTCCGGTGCAGGTTCGCGTGCACGTCCAACTGCACGGCGTCGTACGTCGCGTCGATGAGCTCCTGGACGAACTCCCTGAGCTCCTCGGCAGAGAGGTGCCGCACCCAGGGAAAGACCGCGGGAAGCGCTCGCGCTATGGCCCGGGCACCGTCGTCGGCCGCGAGGAGCGCGGCGAGCAGGCGGGCGGTGATCTCGGCCGTCTCCTCCCGCTCCTGGTCGTGACGGGCCGTGGTGAGGTAGAGGTCCTGCCCGTCCCGCCGCGTGACGAGCAGGCGATGCGCCTTGTCGAGCGTCTCGGAGACTCGCTTCGAGTTCTTGGAGAGCTCGGAGAACGAGACAGTCGGGGTCACCATGCCCTCGACCATACTTCGGAACGTATTCCGAAGTCAACGCGGCTGAGTATCCGCACCCACCCCGCCTGAGATCCCCCGCGCATACCCGGCCGCCACACCCCGTCCTACGATCATGATCATGACGAACGACGAGCTGATGGACGACGTGACGGAACCGCGGACACCGGCGCGGAGTGCCCTGAAGATCACCCTCTACGTGGTGCTCGCGGCCGTCGCCCTGCCCGTGCTGCTCGTCGTCGGGTTCCTCGTCGTGTACGCCGTCGAGCGCGGGACCGACGAGGGGTATCCCGAGGTGGCCCCGGAGGTGATGGCCCAGCGGGCCACCTCGCGGACGCAGGAGCTGTACGACGTCGCGGGGATCGGCGGTGAGCTGCCGCCGGTCATGGCGGGCGCGGACTACCACGCGGCCGAGAACACGATCTCCGCCGACCTCTGCTACCCCACGGGCCTGGAGTCCATCGCCGACGAGCCTGTGGAGGGCGCCTACCGGCTCGGGCACAACTGGCGGATCGCCGGCGTCTCCGAGCAGGAGGGCATGCCCGCGCTCCGCCGGCTCCGCGCCCACGTGGAGAAGACCGGCTGGGCCGTCACCGACTTCCGTGCGAGCGGCGACGACTGGGTCCTGCGGGCCCAGCGCGACGAGGACGAGTACGACTCCGATCGGATCGTCGTCACCTGGCGGTCCCACTGGCAGACCCTCGACGGCTACACGGCCATGTCCTGCGCCTACGACCCCTCCGGCGCCGGCGGCGACGAAGCCGTCGCGGACGTGAAGCCGCCGACGCTCCGTTGAGGGCGGCGCTGACGGCCGGTCAGAGGTACTGCGCGTACTCGTCCAGCACCCCCAGCACCTCCGCCTCCTCCCCCGGCGGCAGTTGCAGCACGACCTCCTCGCACCCCAGCTCCTCGTAGTGCGCGAGCTTCCCCGGGTTCGGGAGGACCGCGTACGGGACGACCTGGAGAGCCTTCGGGTCGCGGCCGGCGCGTTCCCAGGCCTCCCGCAGCACCGGCATCGACTGCGTCAGGCCCCGCCCGCCGATCGGCATCCAGCCGTCCGCGTACTCGGCGACCTGCGCGAAGAGCTTCGGTCCCGCCGCCCCGCCCAGCAACGTCCGGGGCGCGCCGCCCGGCGGCTTGGGCCAGGCGTAGGACGCCCGTACCGACACCCCGAACTCGCCCTCGTACGCCGTCGGTTCGGCCGCCCACAGCGCCCGCATCAGCCGCATTCGCTCCCGGCCGAGCTCGCGCCGGGTCGCCCACTCCACGCCGTGGTCGGCGGCCTCCTCCTTGTTCCAGCCGAAGCCGACGCCGAGGGTGAAGCGCCCGCCCGAGAGGTGGTCGAGCGTCGCGATCTGCTTGGCGAGCGCGATCGGGTCGTGCTCGGTGATCAGCGTGACGCCCGTGCCGAGCCCGAGCCGCTCGGTGACGGCGGCGGCCTGGCCGAGGGCGACGAAGGGGTCGAGGGTACGGCCGTACTCCGGGGGCAGTTCGGCGCCCGCCGCCGGGTACGGGGTCGTCCGCTCGGTCGGGATGTGGGTGTGCTCGGGGAGGTAGAGCCCGGCGAAGCCGCGCTCCTCCAGCTCGCGCGCGAGCCGCACGGGCGTGATGGTCTCGTCGGTCAGGAAGATCGTGGTCGAGATCCGCATAGCGGCACGGTAGGGCGTGCGGCGGGGATTTCCGAGAGGTGCGACACGACAGGCCTCTTGCGTTGTCCGGGAGTTCATGCCCTCCTACGAAGGTGCCGGACATGAGCGAACCGACCAGACGAACGCTCCTCATGACCTCAGCCGCGTCCGCCCTTACGTTGGGAAGCGTGAGCTTCGCCCACGCCTCCCAGGACGGCGGCGACCGTACGGAGACGGTCGGCGGCACGCTGCCGCCCGGCTCCCCCGACTATGTGTACCTCCCGGTCGAGATCCCGCGCGGGGTGCGCGAGATCCATGTCTCGTACGCGTACGAGCGGCCGGCCGTCCCCGCCGGGACGCAGGGCAACGCCCTGGACATCGGCATCTTCGACCAGCGCGGCACCGAGCTCGGCGGCAAGGGCTTCCGGGGCTGGTCCGGCGGGGCGCGCAAGGAGTTCTTCCTGCGCACCGACGAGGCGACGCCCGGCTATGTCGCCGGTCCGCTGAAGGCCGGGACCTGGTTCGTCGTGCTCGCCCCGTACACGGTGGCGCCGCAGGGGCTCACGTACTCCGTGACGATCACCCTCCGCTTCGGCGCCTCCCTGCCCGTCGCGAAGGCGGTGTACCCGCCCGAGCGGGCCGCGGGCCGGGGCAGGGCCTGGTACCGCGGCGACAGCCACGTCCACACCGTGTACTCCGACGGGCGCCGCACCCCCGCCGAGGTCGCCGCCCTCGCGCGCGCCGCCGGGCTCGACTTCCTCACCACCACCGAGCACAACACCCATGCCGGGCACGGCGCGTGGGCCGATCTCGCCGGGGACGACCTGCTGATCCTGCTCGGCGAGGAGATCACCACCCGCAACGGTCACGTCCTGGCGCTCGGCACGGACCCGGGCACTTTCCTGGACTGGCGCTACCGGGCGCGGGAGAACCGTTTCGGGCACGTCGCGCGCGAGATCCGCCGGGCGGGCGGCCTCGTCGTCCCGGCGCATCCGCACGCCACCTGCATCGGCTGCAACTGGAAGTTCGGCTTCGGCGACGCGGATGCGGTCGAGGTGTGGAACGGCCCCTACACCCCGGACGACGAGGTGTCGCTGGCCGACTGGGACGCGGCGCTCGCCAGGGGCCGCTGGACCCCGGCGACGGGCAACAGCGACGCGCACCGGGACCCGGACCGGGTCGGCTCCCCGCAGACCGTGGTCCTGGCCGACGACCTGAGCCGGGAGGCGATCCTGGAGGGCCTGCGCGCGGGCCGTTCGTACGTCGCCGAGTCCTCGTCGGTGTCCCTGGACTTCACGGTGACCGACGGCCGGGGGCGTACGGCGGGCATCGGCGAGCGGCTGAAGGTCCCGGCGGACGAGCCCGTCACGGTCCGGCTGACGGTGACCGGCGCCCCGGCGGGCGGCTCGGTCCGCTTCGTCACGGACCAGGGCGTCCTGCACACGGCGCAGGGCGCGGGTCCGGTGGAGTGGGTGACGACGGCCGCGTACGCCTCGTACGTACGGGCGGAGGTACGGCACCCGGCGACGCTCCCGCCGCTGCCGGGGGCGCTCGCGGCCTTCACGAACCCGGTGTTCCTGGAGGCCCGCCGGCTCAGCCCTGGTACTCGCTGAGGTCGATGACGTGCACCCGCAGCGGGACGCCGAAGACCGGGTGGTCCGTCTCGCGCTCCGGGGTCATGCCGAGTTTGCGCATGACGTTCTCGGAGGCGGTGTTCGAGATGTGGGCGATGCTGACGATCCGGTCGAGGCCGCGGTCCTGGAGCGCGAACTCGAGGACCGCGTGGGCGGCCTCGGAGGCGTACCCCTGTCCCCAGAACTGCCGCCCGAGCCGCCAGCCGATCTCCACCTCGTGCCGCAGCTCGGGCAGGTACTCGGGCACCGAGAGCCCGGCGAAGCCGATCAGCTCGCCGGAGCCGAGGAGCTCGACGGCGAAGAGCCCGAAGCCCTCCTCGTCCCACTCCTCCTCCCACCGCTCGATGTCCTCGGCGGTCTCCTCCAGATCGCGGGTGGAGCCGTCGCCGATCCAGCGCATGACCTCGGGGTCGGCGTTGATCTCGGCCATGGGGACGAGGTCGTCGTCGGTCCAGCGGCGCAGGACGAGTCGGGGCGTGAGGATCTCGGTCATGGGTCCATCATCGCGCGTCGCCGGGGATCGCCATAGCGAGCAGGGACACTGTCCGGTGCACGTCAGAAATGCGTGTCGCGTCGGCGATCATGCCTGCTTGGATGGCGGCATGCTGACGCGACTCGAGACCTATTACGACGCGGTCCCCCGATCCGCCGCCCGCGCCGAGGAGTTCGGCCCGCTCACCCTGTTCGTACGGGAGGGGCAGGGCTGGCCGTACTACGCGCGGCCCGCGCTCGGCCACGCCGGGGAGGTTCCGGCCGAAGCGGTGGAGAAGGTCCGGGCCCGGCAGCGGGAGCTGGGGGTGCCCGAGGCGTTCGAATGGGTCGCGGAGACCACGCCGGGGCTGCGGGCGGCCGTCGAGGCGAGCGGCCTCGTGGTGCACGAGCACCCGCTGATGGTGCTCACGGCGGAGCCGGAGGAGCTGCCCGCGCTGCCGGAGGGCGTGACGGTACGGATGGTGGGCGCCGACGACCCGGCCCTGGAGGCCGCGGTGGCCGCCCCGTACGCCGCCTTCGGCGCCACGCCGGCGCCCGGCGCCGCCGCCCAGGTCGCGGCCAGGATCGAGGCGGGCCTCACCCGGCTCGCGGCGGCCCTCGACCCCTCCGGCGCCGCCCTCGCGGCCGGCCAGCACCAGCCGGTCGGCCCGGTCTCCGAGGTCGTCGGCGTCGGCACCCGCCCGGAGGCGCGCCGACGCGGCCTCGGCCTCGCGGTGACGGCCACGCTCGTGGCGGACGCCCGCGATCTGGGCGTGGAGACGGTCTTCCTGACGGCCACGGACGACACGGTCGCGCGCCTCTACGCCCGCCTGGGCTTCCGCACCGTCGGCACGGCGCTGATCGCGGAACCGGCCTCCTGAGAGGACTTCTCCGGAGGTGTCACATCCGCGTCGCGCACCATGAACTCGCGCACCATGAAGACGTCGACCGGGTCCTCGGACTCGACCGAGAAACCCGCGCGCTCGTAGAGGCGCCGGGCCGCACTGCCCTGCAGTACCTGGAGCCGCACGGGGAGGGACTCCTCGTCCGCCCGGGTCAGGAGTTCCCGCAGGACCGCCGTCCCGAGGCCCTGTCCCTGGGCCTCGGGAGCCAGGTAGAAGTGCTCGAGGTACAGCCCCTGCCCGTCCTCGGACGGGCGGAGCGTCACACAGCCCGCGAAGGCCCCGCCGGACTCGACGACCTGGGTGTGCTCCGGCGAGAAGCCGTCCCGCAGCCGCTGCCGCACCCGATGGTCGTCGTAGCGGCCGAGCCGCACGAGGTCGTCGCGCATCACCGTCGCCCGCAGCTCGGCGATCGTCTCCACGTCCTCCGCCCGCCCCGGGCGCAGCGACCACGTCAATGTCGTATGCACGTACGCATCCTAGGGAGCGCCCGCCGGGGCTATGTGGTGGCGGGTACCGGGATCTCGGGCGCGAGCACCGTCGCCGGCAGGCCCACGTACGCGGTGATGCCGTTGCCGTCCGTCGGGCGCAGCTCCACGTGCGCGCCCAGGCGGGCGGCGAGCCGGCCGACGACGTAGTGGCCGAGGTAGCGGGTGGGGGCGACCAGGAAGCTCTCGTCGCCGGACAGCCGGGCGTTGGCGCGGGCCAGGTCGTCCGCGCCCATGCCGACGCCCCGGTCGACCACCGCCAGGCAGTACTCGTCGAGGTCCCGCCAGCCGTACACCTCGACCGGCAGCTGGACGGCGGAGTAGACGAGCGCGTTCTCGATCAGTTCGGCGAGCAGGTGCGACAGGTCGGCGACGGCGTCGCCGCGGATGCGGCAGGGTTCGATGTCGGCCGTCGCGACCCGCTGGTAGTGCTCGACCTCCGCGACCGCCGACTGCACCACCTCCCGGGCGGTGACCGTGCCCGGCCAGGCCCGCTGTGGCTCCTGTTCCCCGGCGAGGACGAGCAGCGACTCGGCGTTGCGCCGCATCCGGGTCGCGAGGTGGTCGAGTTCGAAGAGTTCGCCGAGTGCCTCCGGGTCGATCTCCTGGCTCTCCAGGGTGGTGATGAGCCCGAGCTGGCGTCGCAGCAGGCTCTGGTTGCGGCGGCCGAGGTTGGCCAGCGACTCGGAGGTGTTACGGCGCAGGGCGGCCTGTTCGGCGGCGAGGCCGACGGCCGTCCGCTCCACGTTGCGCAGCGCGGTGGCGAGCTGCGTGATCTCCTGGGCGCTGCCGGGCACGTCCGGACGGTACGGAAGCGACGTGGCCGCCTCCGTACCGCCGTCCGCGTCCTGGATGCGTCGCACCGCCTCCTGGAGCCGTACGCCCGCCACCTCGTCGGCCTCCTCGGCGAGCGCGCCGAGCGGGCGGGTGATGGAGCGCGCGGAGAGTACGGCGAGGGCGGCCGCGACCGCCACGATGAGGAAGCCGAGCGCGACGAACCCGGCGAGCTGCCCGGTGGCCGCCGAGCTGAGCTGCCCGGCCCGGGCCCGCGCGTCCGCGCCGACGCCGCGCTGCACGCCGTAGAGGTCGTCCACGAGGACGGTCATCGACGTCCACCACAGGTCGGGGTCGACGGTGACGCGGGAGCCGTCGGCCGCCGCGGCTGCCCGTTTCTCCAGCTCGGCGACGCGGCGGGCGTCGGTGGTGGCGAGGGCCTTGTCGAGGGCCGCGCGCTGGGCCGGGGTCGCGGACGTGGCGTACTGGCGCAGGGCGGCGACCCGATCGGCCCGTACCTCGGCGAAGGCCAGGTACTCGTCGGCCCGGAAGCGCCCGGCGGCGAAGACCCCGTTGAGGGAGCCGCGCTCCAGCGCCACGGACTCGGTGGCGTCGCCCAGCGCCCGCAGCGCGTCCATGGCGTCACCCAGGGCCCGGTCGCCCCCGGCTGCATCGGCGCTGTGGCTGCCGGTGAGGGTGGCGATGGCGTCGGTGTAGAAGGCGAAGCTCTCGGTGCGCGAGCCGCCCGTGTCGACCGTCGAGCGCACCGTCGTCAGCCGGCCCAGTGGGTCGGCGCCTGGCAGGTCGCCGAGCGCGGCGCGGGCGGTGTCGGAGCGGGCCCGCTGGGCGTCGAGGTCGTCGCGGTACTGCCGCGCGCCGCCGAGAAGCCCGTTGCTGAGCCCGCGCTCGCGCTGGAGTTCGTGGACGAGGGCCTGGACGGCGAGGACGCGGTCGACCCGGTCGCGGGTCTCGCGGGCGGCGGCCCAGTCGCCCGCGCGGTCGGCGACGGCGAGGCCGGTGAGGACGAGGAGGAGGCAGGTCGGTACGGCGAGGACGACGGCGACCCGACCGCGGATGGTGCGCCAGCCGGGGGTCAGCCGTACGAGGCGCCGGATGACATGTGCTGTGGGAGTCACGCCGTACGACGGTAGACAGGAGCGCGTCGCCCGCCATTTCCCTTCCGTAAGAGGGCAGTTGCGCTCCACTCACCCTGGCGGGTTCGAACGGAATGTGGCGGGGGTCACCTGCGCGTAACGCGCGCGTCCGCCGTGGCCGCGGACCAGCCGCTCGTAACCCACCGTGCGGCCCTCGCGTTGGTGCGGGCATGAAGAAGATCCTCACCGCAGCCCTGACCGGTCTCGCCGTCGCCGGGAGCATCGGCGCCGCCGGGTCCGCCGTCGCCGACACCACCACCGACCTCGGCAACGCCAACCTTCCCTCCGTCGTCCCGCTGAGCGGCCTGCTGAACCCCCAGGGGAAGCAGATCCCCGTCGCGGACATGCCTCCCGTGAACGCGGCCGTGGAGCGCCTGCTCCCCGGGCACTGAGAGCCGAAGGAAAAACGAACGAGGTGGGGGGGGGGGGGGGGGGGGGGGGGGGGGGGGGGGGGTGGGGGTGGGGGGTGGGGGGGGGGGCGGGGGGGGCGGGGGCGCGCCCACAGCAAGCAGTCTGCGCATGCCTATCGCTACCTT
>NZ_JBVHXA010000007.1:343411-394581 GCF_055563935.1 Streptomyces sp. NPDC029169 | reverse complement strand
AATCCACCCCGAAGGGCTTCATCGTTCGACTTGCATGTGTTAAGCACGCCGCCAGCGTTCGTCCTGAGCCAGGATCAAACTCTCCGTGAATGTTTACCCGTAATCGGGTCGAACACCACGAGAGCGGAACGATCGGTCGGAATAGGACCGGTCGTTCACAGCGTCCTCGCTGTGTGCCACCCCGAGGGGTGGACTTTTTCAAAGGAACCTCGCCATCCGAAGATGGACGGGGTATCAACTAATCTGGCGTTGATTTTTGGCACGCTGTTGAGTTCTCAAGGAACGGACGCTTCCTTCGTACTCACCCTCTCGGGCTTTCCTCCGGGCTTCCCTTCGGTCTTGCGTTTCCGAGTCTATCAGATCTTTCCGATCCGATTTCCTCGGTGCTTTCCGGCTTCTTCGGTTTCCCGTTCCGGCCTTCCTGCGTTTCCGACTCTATCAGATCCTTTCGGGCCTGATTCCCAGTCAGAGGGGGTTGTCCTCGCGGCTGTTGGGCCGTTCCGACGCTCAAACTCTAGCGGATTTCCCGGGCGACTCATAATCGAGTCTTTCGAAATGAATTTCGGCATGCCGAAATTCGTCCCGGCTGGGAGATCGTGCTGAGTAGAGGTGCCGCATCAGCGGCGGGAGTGGCTGTCGCAGAACCGTTCCGGCTCCGTGACAACTCGGAGAACACTACGGATACGGCAGGGGCGTGTCAACTCCGTGCGGTGACCCGTCCGGTGACCCCTCCGGTGACCTCTCCGACGACTCGTCTAGTCGAGGTCCGTGAGCCGGCCGCCCGCGTCCGGCTGGGTGTGTTCGACCCTGCGGAGGAGGCGGATCAGCATGTCGCCGAGGTCGCCGCGCTCGTCGGCCGTCAGGTCCTGGAGGAGCTCCTCCTCGAAGTCCGTCGCCATGCGCATCGCCTCGAGCCACTTCGTGCGGCCCTCGTCCGTGAGCTCCACGATCACCCGGACGCGGTTGGTCTCGTCGCGGTCGCGGGTGACGAGGCCCTCGCCCGCCATGCGGTCGATGCGGTGGGTCATCGCGGCCGGGGTGAGGCCGAGGCGCTTCGCCAGCTCGCCCGGGCCCAGGCGGTAGGGGGCGCCGGCGAGGACGAGGGTCTTGAGGACCTCCCACTCGGCGTTGCTGATGCCGAGGTCGGCGAGCTGGCGGCCGTACGCGACGTTCATCCGGCGGTTCAGCCGGCCGAGGGCGGAGACCACCTTCTCGACCTGGGGGTCCAGGTCGCGGTACTCGCGCTGATAGGCCGCGATCTGTTCGTCGAGGCTCGGCTCGGGGGTGTGGGACATGCGGGGAGTATCCCACGCGCGCCATTGGCGTTGAAGTCCTTCCATGTGTATTGTTAAGGATCGAACTTTAGTATTTAAGTCTTCAGGGTTCAGTCCTACAGGGCTGAAGCCCTCCTCTCGAAGTGGGTGAGCGTGACCAAGGCGATGGGTGCAGCGATGCGCCGGATCCAGGCAGGCAGCGCGCTGAGCGCGTTCGGACTCGGCTTCACCGTTCCGTACCTCTATGTGTACGTCGCTCAGGTGCGGGACCTGGGCGCGACCACGGCGGGCATCGTGCTCGCCGTCTTCGCCATGGCCGCACTCGTCGTCCTGCCCTTCAGCGGACGCGCCATCGACCGGCGCGGTCCCGTCCCCGTCCTCCTCGTCGCCGCCGTCCTCGCGTCGCTCGGCGCGCTGGGCATGGGGCTCTCGGGCAGCGTGCCCGCCGCCGTCGGTTCCGCGGCTCTGCTCGGGGCCGGTACGGCCGTGATGCAGCCGGCGCTCGCGACGATGATCGTGTGGTGCTCCGACCCGTCCGCCCGGACCCGGTCCTTCGCCATGCAGTTCTTTCTGCAGAACCTCGGGCTCGGTGTCGGCGGCCTGATCGGCGGCCAGCTCGTCGACGCGAGCCGGCCGGACAGCTTCCTTCTTCTCTTCTCCATCGAAGCGGCGATGTTCCTCGTGCTCGCCGGGATCGTGCTGACCGTCCGTATGCCGGGCTCCCCCGCCCTGCAGGGCACCCGGCCGGCCGGCTCGAAGGGCGGCGGCGTCCAGGCGCTGCTCGGGCACAAGGCCATGGTGCAGCTGTGCGTCCTGGGCTTCGTGCTCTTCTTCGCCTGCTACGGGCAGTTCGAGTCAGGTCTCGCGGCGTACGGCACCGAGGCCGCCGGGATCGATCCGGCGACGCTCGGGATCGCGCTGGCCGCCAACACGGCCGTCATCGTCGTCGCCCAGTTCGTGGTGCTGAAGTTCGTCGAGCGCCGCCGCCGGAGCCGGGTGATCGCGGCCGTCGGTCTCCTCTGGGCCGTGGCGTGGGTGATCGCCGGGTACGCGGGCCTTGGCCACGGCAGCCAGGCCATGGCGACCGCCGCGTTCATCTCCACGTACGCCCTCTTCGGGCTCGGCGAGGCGATGCTGTCGCCGACCGTGGCGCCGCTGGTCGCGGACCTCGCGCCGGACTCCATGGTCGGTCAGTACAACTCGGCGTTCGCGCTGGTCAAGCAGCTCGCGCTGGCCGTCGGCCCGGCCGTGGGCGGGCCCATGGGTGCCGCGCTGCACGGGCCGTACATCGTGACCTTCGTCCTCTTCTCGCTCGGGATCACGTTCCTGGCGCTGCGGCTCGGCAAGCGGCTCACGCCGGTGCAGGACCAGCCGTCCCTGGCCGCCAGGACCTCGCGGGTGGTGGCGCAGCATGTGCCCGAGCGGGAGACCGCAGCCGCCTAGTCGGGCAGGGCGAACTCGCACCAGACCGCCTTGCCGCCGCCCGGCGTACGGCGGCTGCCCCAGGACGAGGCGATCGTCGCGATGATCGAGATCCCGCGGCCCGCCTCGTCCTCCGTCTCCGCCCTGCGGCGGCGCGGCAGATGGTCGTCGCCGTCCGTGACCTCGATGATCAGCCGCCGGTCGGTGCGGCGCAGCCGCAGGCGCATCGGCGGGGTGCCGTGCTTGAGGGAGTTCGCCACCAGCTCGCTGGTGGCGAGGACGCCGAGATCGCACAGCTCGACCGGGAAGCGCCAGCTGGCGAGGACGCCGGAGGCGAAGGCACGCGCGCGTGGAGCCGCCTCCACACCGCCGAGCAGTTCAAGGGCCGCGTTGTGGAAGAGCTCCGCGTTCCCTCCCACGCGGGACGGGTGCTGGACGACCAGGACGGCCACATCGTCGTCGTGCTCGGCGGTGACGCCGAGCGAGCGCAGCAGCCGGTCGCAGACGACCTGGGGCGTGCCGAGGGCGCCGGACAGGGCTCGCTCCAGTGCGGCGACGCCCTCGTCGATGTCCTCGCGACGGCGTTCGACCAGACCGTCCGTATAGAGGACGGCGGTGGAGCCGGGGGGCAGGGCGATCGCGCCGGAGGTGTGCAGCCAGCCGCCGGTGCCCAGCGGGGGTCCGGTGGGGTCCTCGGCGCGGCGGACCGTGCCGTCCTCGTCCCTGACGAGGATCGGGAGATGGCCGGCGGAGGCGTAGACGAGCTTGCCCTCGTTGGGGTCGTGGACCGCGTAGACGCAGGTGGCGATCTGGCTGGCGTCGATCTCGGCGGCGAGGCCGTCGAGGAGCTGGAGCACTTCGTGCGGGGGCAGGTCGAGGCGGGCGTAGGCCCGGACGGCCGTGCGGAGCTGGCCCATGACGGCCGCGGCGCGCACCCCACGGCCCATCACGTCGCCGATCACGAGTGCAGTGCGCCCGGCCCCCAGGGTGATGACGTCGTACCAGTCGCCGCCGACGGCCGCGTCCGTGCCGCCCGGCTGGTACGTGGCGGCGATCCGCAGGTCGTCGGGCTGCTCCAGCTCCTGCGGGAGCAGGGAGCGCTGGAGGGTGACGGCGGTCTCGCGGTGCCGGCGCTCGCTGGCGCGCAGCCGCTCGGCGGCCTCGGCGTGGTCAGTGACGTCGGCGGCGTGCACGAGGACGCCGCCGCCCTCGAGGCGCGGGGACTCCACGGGCAGGCAGGTGACCGTGTACGAGCCGCCGTCGGCGGTCTTGCGGGACTTGACCGTCCGGGGCTTCCCGCTGCGCAGGACCTGCTCCATCAGCGGCAGCAGGCCCAGCTCGTGGGCCTCGGGGCAGGCGTCGGCGACGGTGGCCCCGGCGGGGCGGGGGCCGAAGGCGGCGGCGTACGCGTCGTTGACGTACGCGATGCGATGCTCGGGGCCGTAGGCGAGCGCGACCAGGCCGGGGAGTCGGCCGATGATCTCCCGTGCGGAGAAGTCCTCCAGGGTGGGGACCTCGTCGGGGAGGGGCTCAGGCTGCTGCTCGTACTCACCGCGGGCCGCGGGCACGGAGCCTTCGGTCCCCCGCGCCGCCGTGCGGCGCTGAGTGCCGGGAAGTCGGGCGCTCCAACGGGTGAAGTTCACGGATCTGTATGCCTCGTGGTTTGTTGGCCGTGCTGAGTCACTCTGTGCAGGTGTGAGCCCACCTATGGTCACACGTCCAGTGTGACCGACCGCACTGACATCGGTGTCAGCCCGGCTTCGGGCCGTTCTTGGGGGGCGGGGGCGCGGCCGCGAGTTCGAACTCGGCGCGCGGGTGTTCCAGCGAGCCCAGCGAGACGATCTCCCGCTTGAACAGGCCGGACAGGGTCCACTCGGCCAGGACGCGGGCCTTCCGGTTGAAGGTCGGGACGCGGCTGAGGTGGTAGGCGCGGTGCATGAACCAGGCGGGGTAGCCCTTGAGTTTGCGTCCGTAGACGTGGGCCACGCCCTTGTGGAGGCCGAGGGAGGCGACCGAGCCCGCGTACTTGTGGCCGTACTCCTTGAGCGGCTGTCCGCGCAGGGAGGCGGCGACGTTCTCGGCCAGCACCTTGGTCTGGCGTACGGCGTGCTGCGCGTTCGGCGCGCACTCCTTGCCGGGCTCGTCCGCCGTGATGTCGGGGACGGCCGCGGCGTCTCCGGCCGCCCAGGCGTGTTCGACGCCGTCGATGGCCAGTTGCGCGGTGCACTTGAGCCGGCCGCGGCCGTTGAGCGGCAGGTCGGTGGCGGCGAGGACGGGTGCGGGCTTCACGCCTGCGGTCCAGACGACTGTACGGGTCGGGAAGCGGCTGCCGTCGCTGAGGACGGCGACGCGGTCCTCGCAGGAGTCGAGCCGGGTCTCCAGACGTACGTCGATGTTGCGGCCGCGCAGCTCGCGGATCGCGTACTTGCCCATCTTCTCGCCGACCTCGGGCAGGATCCGGTCCGAGGCCTCGACCAGGACCCATTTCAGGTCCTCCGGCTTGATGTTGTGGTAGTACCGCGCCGTGTAGCGGGCCATGTCCTCCAGCTCGGCGAGCGCCTCCACGCCCGCGTAGCCGCCGCCGACGAAGACGAAGGTGAGGGCGGCGTCGCGCAGGCCGGGGTCGCGGGTGGAGGAGGCGATGTCCATCTGTTCGATGACGTGGTTGCGCAGGCCGATGGCCTCCTCGACGGTCTTGAAACCGATGCCGTAGTCGGCGAGGCCGGGAATCGGGAGGGTACGGGAGATCGACCCTGGCGCGATGACCAGTTCGTCGTAGGTGAGCTGGATGTTCCCGGTGCCCTCCTCCTCGGTGGCGAGGGTGGAGAGCGTCGCGGTCCGCTTGGCGTGGTCGACGGCGTGGACCTCGCCGATGACGATCCGGCACCTGTCCAGGACGCGGCGGAGCGGGACGACGACATGGCGCGGGGAGATCGAGCCGGCCGCGGCCTCGGGCAGGAACGGCTGGTACGTCATGTACGGCTCGGGCGTGACCACCACGATCTCGACGGAACCGCTTCTGAGCTCGGCCTTGAGCTGCCGCTGCAGGCGCAGCGCGGTGTACATCCCGACGTAGCCACCGCCGACAACGAGAATGCGCGCAGGTTCGGTCACTGTCCCATGACGCAACGCCGTCCGGGGTTTGTCCACAGGCCCGGCAAATTGTGTGACCGGAGGTGCGCGGGGGCGCGGGGTGGCGCACGCCGTGGGTACAGCGGGAAGTGCGCAGGTCAGAGTGGGCGTGGGGGGTGGCGTACGGAAGCGGAATCGGGAGAGTTCAGGCCCTTGCTCCGATCGGGGGGCGCACCGTACGGAACTCCCCCTTCTGAATTGACCTCGACTCAACTATGTTCGTACCTCGTCGGGGTGTCGGATCGCGGTGCAGGGACCAGAGCACTGCGGTGTCCGTGGACCCCGTGTCAGGGCGGGGAGTCTCCGGGGGGAGACATCATGAGCGGGGGAACGCTTATGCACATGCAGGATTCACGGTGGCAGGCCGTCGTCGGGACGACGAACGGCTCGCTCGACGGACGCGGTACGGGTGTGAGTACGGGTACGAGCACGGGGGCAGTCACGGGTACGGGCATGGAAGTGTCGGCGCAGGTCGGGCGGTCGGCGCCGCTGCGCGTGGACGCGCAGCGCAATCTGGAGCACGTGCTGCGCGCGGCACGCGAGGTGTTCGGCGAACTCGGCTACGGGGCCCCGATGGAGGACGTGGCGCGGCGCGCCCGGGTCGGCGTGGGCACGGTCTACCGCCGCTTCCCCAGCAAGGACGTGCTGGTGCGCCGGATAGCCGAGGAGGAGACCTCCCGGCTGACCGACCAGGCCCGCGCGGCGCTCGGTCAGGAGGACGAGCCCTGGTCGGCGCTCTCCCGGTTCCTGCGGACCTCGGTGGCCTCGGGCGCGGGCCGGCTGCTGCCGCCGCAGATCCTGCGGGTGGGCGTGGACGCGGACGAGCTGCTGCTGCCGGCGCCTGCCGCGGAGGACGAGGCCCGGGTGCCGCACCAGCGCGGTTTCGCGGACCCGACCGAGCCGCGGGTGGTCGCGCCGCGCGCGGTGCCGGGGGCCGAGCAGGACCACGCCGGTGCGGCGGAGCTCCTGGAGGTCGTCGGGCGGCTCGTGGACCGGGCCCGTGAGGCGGGCGAACTGCGGGCGGACGTGACCGTGGCGGACGTCCTGCTCGTCATAGCCACGGCGGCGCCCGCGCTGCCGGACGCGGCCCAGCAGGCGGCGGCCTCGGCACGGCTCCTCGACATCCTCCTGGAGGGCCTGCGCTCGCGATAGCGGGAGCCTGAGCGGGAGCGGCGGTGCCGGTTCGGGAAGTCCTGGGTCGTGCCCGGGGGTCCGGGCGGATCGTCGAGCATGACACGAACGCGTGAGCGGTTACGCCCGGATACGGGAAGTCGCCCCGGACGAGTGGTAAGTGGACGCGGAGGTTCAGCGCGCCATCACGCTGTGGCACGCTTGGCCGGTGTTCGGGTCTGAGCGTGCGCGTGCATACGGGGGCTTCCGCGATGAGCGGTGACGGTCGGGACGAGCCGTTGGGCAACGGCGGCGCCACGGAGACCGGGGGCGTTCCCTCCCGGCAGGTGCCGAGCCAGGGCGGGCCCGGAGGTGCCGTGGGCGCCCCCACGGGGTCCGCGGGTGCGGTGCCGGGGCGCGAGCCGAGCGTGCCGCAGCAGCGTGAGGGCCGGGCTCCGTTCTCCGTAGCGGGCGCCGGCGACGCGCACGACACCGTCCTTCCGCCGCCGGTCGAACTGCCGCCCTCCGACGCCGAGCTCATCCAGCTCATGCGGGCGGGCGACGACAGCGCGTACGAAGAGCTGTTCCGCCGCCACTCCGACGCCGTGCGCCGCTACGCCAGGACGTGCTGCCGGGACGCGCACACCGCCGACGACCTGACGGCGGAGGTGTTCGCCCGCACGCTCCAGGCCGTACGGGGCGGGGCCGGGCCCGAACAGGCCGTCCGTGCCTATCTGCTGACCACGGTCCGGCGGGTGGCGGCGAACTGGACGCGCACGCAGAAGCGGGAGCACCTCGTCGAGGACTTCGCGGTGTTCGCGGCGCAGGCCGCCCGCACCGCCGAGGTCTCCGACCAGGACACACTCGATCTCGGCGCCGACGTCCGGGCCATGCACGAGGCCGAACAGTCGCTGGCCATGCAGGCGTTCCGGTCGCTGCCCGAGCGGTGGCAGGCCGTGCTGTGGCACACCACCGTCGAGGAGGAGTCGCCGAGCGAGGTCGCGCCGCTGTTCGGGCTGACCGCCAACGCCACCGCCGTGCTCGCCAGCCGGGCCCGCGAGGGCCTCAAGCAGGCCTACCTCCAGGCGCACGTCAGCCAGTCCCTCACCGCGGGCGGCGACTGCGCCCGCTATGCCGACCGGCTCGGCGCGTACGCGCGCGGCGGACTGCGGATGCGGGCCGAGCGCGGGCTGCGCAAGCACCTGGAGGAGTGCGCCAAGTGCCGGCTCGCCGCCGGTGAGCTGGCGCACGTGAACGCCGGGATCCCCGCGCTGCTGCCGGTCGCCGTCATCGGCTGGTTCGCCGCCGGGTTCTCGCTCAAGGCCGCGGGTGTCGTGGCCGGCGGGGTCGCGGGCGCGGCCGGGGCCGGTGCGGCCGCCGCCACGACGGGCGCCGGTTCGTCGAGTACGGCCGGGGCGTCCTCCGCCGCCGCGGCCGAAGGGCTCGGCGCCCCCGCGAAGGCCGGCCTCGCGGCCGCGGTGGCCGTCGCCGCGGCCGCCGGTCTGGTGTGGGCGCTCTCCGGGGACCCGCAGCCGGTCGCCAAGCCCGAACCCGCGCCGCCGGCCGTCTCCCCCGTCGTACCGCCGAAGCCGACACCGCCGCCCAAGCCGAGCCCCACGCCCCCGCCGCCGCCCGCCCCGCCGGCCGTGGAAGCACCCGAGCCGACGCCCACCCCGCCGCCCGAGCCGAAGCCGTCGGTCAAGCCCAGCCCCAAGCCGACACCGCCGCCCAAGCCGAGCCCCACGCCCGTCCCGCCGAAGCCGGCGCCCAAGCCCCCGCCGCCCGCCCCGCCGACCGTCTACCAGGTCAACCAGCTGGACTACGGCGTCTTCGGCGACGGCACGAAGCCGGAGGTACGGCTCGGGGACAGCAGCTGGATGTGGCAGCGCGACGGCCTGTCGATGGGCGGCACACAGTACGCGCACGGGGTGAGCGTGCACGCGCCGTCGGCGCTCGTGATCGACCTCAACCGGCAGTGCACCAGCTACGACGCGCTCGTCGGCATCGACGACATGAGCGCGTCGCTCGGGATCGGCGGCGTCCGCTTCTCCGTCTACGGAGACGGCCAGCAGCTCTGGCGCTCGGAGGTCGTCCAGCCCGGCGACCAGGCGATCCCGGTCCATGTCGGGATCGCGGGCCGCGAGACGATCCGCCTGGTCGTGGAGGAAGACACCGCATTCGGCCGCGCCGCGATCGCGGACTGGGCACAGTCCCGCATCAGCTGCACGTGAGCGGGGCCGGGCGGCGCCGGAGGTCGGCCGCGGCCTTCAGCCTCCGGTGACGTACGCGTCCGCGAGGGCGATGACCTCGTCGAGGGTCAGCCGGGCGCCCTCGGCGTACGCCCCCGCGTTCCCGGCCTCGCCCAGCGCCGTGCGGGCCCGGGTCATCAGGGTCTCCGCATCGCGGAGTCCGGGGACCGAGCGGGGGATCGCGGCGCGCCAGGTGTCGACGGCGGAGAGGACCCGGACCGCGAGCGCGAGCGCGCCGCTCATGCCGAGCGCCGTCGCCAGGCCCTCCGCCAGCCGGGCCGTGATGAAGTCGGAGCACTGGGCCTCCCGGGCGAGCCGCAGGGCCTTGATCGCCTCCGCCACCGCCGCGGCGCCCCCGCCCTCCGCCGCGGACACGCGCGCGGAGAGCCCGACCAGGCCCGCGTTGAAGTGTGGCGGCGGGGTGCCGGTGAGCATCAGTCGGCCGGCCGCTTCCAGGTGCTCGCGGGCGTGCCGTACCTCGCCGCGGCACAGGGCGATCTCGGCCCGCAGGAACCGTACGAACGCCTCGGTGTCGTTGACGTGGTGCCGCGCGCCCTCCGCCGCGGCCTCGTCCAGGCCCTTCTCGGCGGTCTCCATGTCACCGGAGCGGTAGGCGAGTTCGGCGAGCCGGGCGATCAGGAACGGGGACTCGGCGTGCGCGCCGACCTCGCGGGCGAGGTCGAGAGCCTCCTGATACGCCTCCCCCGCCTCCTCGTGCCGGCCGCGCATCATGTGCGCCTCGCCCGCCGCGCTCGCCACCTGCGCCCGCATCCAGCGGTCGCCGACCCGGCGGCACAGGGCCCGCAGTTCGGCCAGGTCCTCATCCACGTCGGGCGTCCCGCCGGGCATGTCGATCACCAGGTGCGTACGGAACATCAGGCTGACGCCGACCTCCCACTCCCCGCCGTACCTGCGGCAGGTCTCGACGGAGCTGTCGAGCAGCGCGCGGATGACGGAGTGGTTTTCCGTGATGTACGCGGTGAACGGCCACAGGAGCCCGGGGAAGCGGGCCGACTGGGGGCCGGGCCGCTCGCCGAACGCGGTCCGCACCCGCCGTACCAGCTCGGCGGCCTCGGGGTCGTCGCGGATGTCGGCGACCGTGCGGCTCTCCACGGCGAGGAAGAAGGACAGCATGCGCAACTGCATGCGGGGCCAGTACCGGGCGTCCTCCGGGTCGTCGGGGTCCTCGCCGAGCCGGAGCGTGCGCCCGACCCAGGCCAGGCCCTCGGGGCGGTAGTTGCGCAGCCACCAGAACCAGCCCATCGCGAAGACGAGGCGGTGCGCGGCGGCCTCGTCGGGAGCCGTGACGGTCGTGCGGTGGAACGCGGCGCGGATGTTGTCGAGCTCGGTCTCGATCCGCCGGATCCAGGGGAGCTGCTCACCGGAGCGCAGGAGGGGCTCGGCCCGCTCGGCGAGGGCCGTGAAGTGGGCGGTGTGGGCGGCCTCGGCGGCGGCGAGCAGGTCGGGGCGTTCGGCGGCGCGTTCGGTGGCGTACTCGTGGATGGTCTCCAGGAGCCGGTAGCGCATCTCGCCCTCGTCGGTGGGGGCGGCGACGACGAGGGACTTGTCGACGAGCGCGCCGAGCGGGTCGGCGGCGTTCGGGGTGAGGGCCTCGGCGGCGGCGAGGTCCCAGCCGCCGGCGAAGACGGAGACCTGACGCAGCAGGTCGCGTTCGGCGGCATCGAGGAGGTCCCAGGACCAGTCGACCACGGCGCGGAGGGTCTGCTGGCGGGGCAGGACGGTGCGACTGCCGGAGGTGAGCAGACGGAAGCGGTCGTCGAGCCGGTCGGCGATCTGGCGCGGGGAGAGGAGCCGCAGCCGGGCGGCGGCCAGTTCGATGGCGAGCGGCAGGCCGTCGAGGCGGCGGCAGATCTCGTCCACGACGTCGAGGTCGTCGGCGGTTCCTTCGGCGGCGGCGAGGTCGAGGTCGAGGTCGGGGCGTACGGCACGGGCGCGTTCGGCGAAGAGGCGGTGCGCCGGGTCGGGCGGCAGGGGTTCGACGGGGCGGACCGTTTCGCCGGGGACGCCGAGGGGCTCGCGGCTGGTGGCGAGGACGCGCAGGTGCGGGCAGTGGGTGAGGAGGGTCTCGGCGAGGGCGGCGGCCGCGTCGATGACGTGCTCGCAGTTGTCGAGCACGAGGAGGAGGGAGCGGGAGGCGAGGTGTTCGACGAGCCGGTCGGTGGGCTCGTCGTGAAGGGGCTGGCCCTCGCGCGTGATCAGGTTCGTCTCGCGGAGCCGGAGCGCGGAGAGGACGGCGCCGGGGACGGCGGAGGGATCGTCGAGCGGGGCGAGCTCGACGAGCCAGGCGGCGTCGGGGGTGGCGGTCGTGGCGGGGTCCTCGCGGATTCCGGCGCGGGAATCGCCGATTCCGGCGGAGGGCTGCCCGGCCTGGGCGGCGAGGGCGTCGGGAGCCTCGCGGGCGTCGCGGGTTCCAGCGATCCCGGCTGGCCCGGCGGTTCCAACGGGCCCAGCGGGCGTTCGGCTGGGGGCCTGCGTGCCCTCGGCGGCTAGGGCGGCTTCCTCGGCGAGGCGGGTCTTGCCGGAGCCGCCGGGGCCGGTGAGCGTGACGAGGCGGGAGTGGGCGAGGTCGGCGCGGAGGGCGGCGAGTTCGGGTTCGCGGCCGACGAAGGAGGTGAGGCGGCGCCGGATGTTGCCGGTCTGGCGCGGCGGCGGGGGTGGCGTGGGCCGGAGCAGCTCCCGGTGGAGCGCGGTGAGTTCCGCGCCCGGGTCGGTGCCGAGGCCCTCGGCGAGCGCGCGGCGGGCGTCCTCGTACGCGGCGAGGGCGTCGGCCTCGCGGCCCTCGGCCCGCAGGGCGCGGACGAGTTGGGCGCGGAAGCCTTCGTCGTACGGGTACGCGGCGATGAGCTCCGACAGCTCCGGTACGAGTCCGTCGACGGCGCCGCGCCTCAGGTCGGCCTCGACGCGCTGCCGTACGGCGGCCAGCCGCTGCGCCTCGGGCCGCACGCGCGCGTGCGCGGGCAGATCGGCGAGCGCGGGGCCGCGGAAGAGGGCGAGGGCGGTACGGAGGAGGCCGGCGGCGGCGTCCGGGTCCCCGGCGTCGAGGCGGGCGCCGGCGTCGCGGACGTGGCGCTCGAAGACGTACAGGTCGATGTCGTCCGGTCCCGCGACGAGGCGGTACCCGGGGCCGGGCGTGGATTCGACCGCCTCCCGCCCGACGACGCGGCGCAGGCGCCCGACGAGGGCCTGGAGGGCGGCGGGGGCGTCGTGCGGGGGCTCATCCTCGTACACGTCGTCGACGAGCTCGGCGACGGGGGCGGCCCGTCCGCCGCGCGCCGCGAGCGCGGCGAGGAGCGCGC
This sequence comes from Streptomyces sp. NPDC029169, assembly GCF_055563935.1. Taxonomy (NCBI): domain Bacteria; kingdom Bacillati; phylum Actinomycetota; class Actinomycetes; order Kitasatosporales; family Streptomycetaceae; genus Streptomyces; species Streptomyces sp. NPDC029169. The sequence goes on along the minus strand of NZ_JBVHXA010000007.1, from coordinate 382,077 downwards.
GCAGCCGGGCACCGCCGAGGGGCAGGGGCGTGCCGTGGACGTCGAGCGCGAGGGTGGAACCGAGGATCAGATACCGCACGCGGGCCATTGTCCCTGGGGGCGGTCCGCTGCGCCTCGGGGTTTCCCCGGAGCGTCCCCGCTCAGAACTCCGAGGTGTCGAGCTCGAAGCCGAGAGGGTACGGGAGAGGCACGGGCAACCCCAGCTTGTGGCTGGCCTTGTGTGCGTAGTCGTCGCCCGAGGGGCCGGAGCAGACGACGGCTTCGCCCGAGTCGCGGTCGATCAGCAAGTAGAGGGGGATGCCGGCGCGGGCGTAGCCGCGAATCTTCTGGACCCGGTCGCGGCTCGCGGTGGAGGCAGACGTCACCTCGGCGACCAGAAGGACGGGGTCGGGTGCGTGCCACTCCTGCTGGTCGTCGAAGCTGCCTTTGGGGGCAATGACGAGGTCAGGAATGACGTGGATCGTGTCCGAGGCGCCTTGCAGGTACAAGCCGATGCCGGTGTAGCGGCCAACCCCCTTGTCGTGATCCCGGATCTGCCCACTGAGTTCCGACACGATCTCCTCGTGCTGCCCATTCGCCGGAGGTACCACGTAGATCTCCCCTTCGATCAGCTCCACGCGCCAGCCCTTGGGGGCCGCCGCACTGAACAGCTGGAAGGTCTGCTCCACGCTCGCACCCTCATCATCAGGCTCGACGTAGTCGGGAAACTCGTCCCCCGGAACCGGCAGCGGCATCGCCATGACGGACCTCCTTCGCTCGGGTGCGACGCTCCCAGCGTAGGCCCGCCGGCGGGCCGGAATCCGGACGACGTTCACTCGAACGAGCGTGCTGTTACGTTTCGCCACCCCGCCCGCCCCCCGGCCCCGCCCCCACCTCACGCCGGCAGCGACCTCCGGGTCGCCGGGACCAGCGGGCCCACCACCGCCTGGCGCTGGCGGGGGGCCGCCGTGCCTGTCCAGCAGGTGCCGCGGCGGGCCAGGAGGCGGTGGAGCCAGAGTTCGGTGGAGACGAGGTCGGCGAGGCCGTCCAGGGGGACCGGGTCGCCGTCGGCCGCCGCGTGGAGGGCCTTGCGGACCACGCGAGCCTCGATCAGGCCCGCGTCGGCGAGGAGCGGGGCCTCGAAGAGGGCCATCAGGTCCGGGAGGGCGGCGCGCAGGCCCGCGCGGTTGGCCGCGGCCGGGACCGCGGGGTTCGGTGCGCCCCAGCCCGGCGGGAGGTCGTGGACGCCCGCCCCCGCGAGGACCGTGCGCAGGACGGACGCCCGGGCGCCCGGCTGGACCCGGAGCGATTCGGGGAGGTCGCGGCAGGCCCGTACCACCTGGTTGTCCAGGAAGGGGGCGTGAAGGCGCTGGCCGCGGATCTCCGCGGCCTGTTCGAGCACGCGGTGGTCCGCCGCCGCCCTCGCGAGGGCCGCACGCGCGCGTGCCTCCCCGGGCCGCTGCACCGACGTCGGCAGCGTCGCCGCCCGGGTCAGGCGAACCGATACTTCAGCCAGCGCCTCACCCGTCAGCCACCGTGCCGCGGGGCCGGGGCGCGACCATGTCAGCGCGGAGAGGGACGCCTCCAGGGGGCCGAAGGCCCCGGGGCCTGGACGGTTCGCGTCGAGGAGCCGCCGCGCCGCCTCCTCGATGCCTGACCGGTACGGCGTACGGGCGAGCCGGCGCGCCGCCCGGTAGACCGTCAGCGGGACGAGCAGCGAACCCGCCGACGGGCCCGTCGCCTTGGCCAGTGCCGTCACCGGCCGTAGGAGGGATCGGCGCCGGCGGTCCATCAGCAGATCGGCCAGCCGCGCCGGGTGCGCGTCCAGGACCTGACGGGCCCCCAGGCCCGTGAAGTGGTCCGCGCTGCCGCCCGCGAGCCGCCGCCTGTGCCGGTCGGCGACGACCAGCGAAGGACCGGGCTCGTCGGTCAGCGGCCCCTCGAGCTCGGCGTAGGGCAGCGCCTCCTCGCCCGTCGCCACGACCACGTGGTGCAGCCGCGGGTTCGCCGCGATGGCCCGGGCCCGCTCCAGCTCGTCCTCCCCGCCACGGGCCGTCAGGTCGTTGAAGGTGACGGCGAGCAGCCGCTCCCCCGCTCCCGTCCCGTGGCCCAGGATCGTCCCGGGCACCCCCGGCAGGCCGGCCGCGAGGAGCGCGAGCGTGCCGGACGCGCTGCCGCCGGACAGGTCCGCCCCGATGCCCGGCGCCGGGCCGCCGCCCCGGGCCGCGCGTCGCTCGGCGGGCCCCATCCCGGGCACGGGCCCCGGGTCCGGAAGCGGCGACTCCGGTGCGTGCCGGGGCGCGGTGAGCCGGGCCCGTACGGCGTCGATCAGGGCGTCCCGTACGCCCTCCACCGCCCGCCGCGGCTCGATCTCCGCCGCGGCGACGGCGAGCGAGGCCACCGGTTCGTACCCGGTGATCTCCCGCGAGCCCTCCCGCAGGATCAGCGCGTGCCCGGGCGGCACCCGCTTCACCCCTTCGTACGGTGTGGAGTCGCGCAGCGCCTCCGGGGTCTCGGGGCAGGCGAGCAGCGCCGCCAGATGCCCGATGTCGAGCTGGGCCTCGATGAGGTCCGCGAGGGGCAGGGCGGCCGTCGCGTACGCCGTCCCGTTGGCCCACGGGGTGTGGAACACCGGCCGCGCGCCTGCCAGATCGCCGGTCACGGTGATCCGGCGGCCGACCTGCACGACCGCCGTGTAGCTGCCCGCCCAGGCGGTGAGATGGCGCAGCGCGCCCCCGCGCGCGGTGAGCAGCCCGACCCTCAGTTCCTCGTCGCTCGCAGCACAACACCCCAGTATGGCAAGGCGGGTGTGCGCGTCGATACGGATCACGCGCACCTCGTCGGGGCGCCAGTCGCCGACCGCCCACAGCGGATCGGGGTCACCCCACAGCAGCTGCGCGCCCACCGGATGCACCGTGCGCCCGTCGGCGGCCGGGCCCCCCACGGCACCGGCCGTACTCGTCGGGCCGAAGCTCGCGGCGACACTGCTCCAGCCCACCAGCCATCGCATCGGCGCCTCCACGTCGGTTCAGTGGAGGAACATGCTGCCACGACAAGAGCGCGCGGAGGGGGCTCCGGGGTCGCGCGGGCGAACGCGAATGCGCCCCTGGCATGGGCCAGTTGTCAGCGGTTCAACGACCGTCGTCATTCGGCCATTCTCGGAGGCGGACAGGGCGGGGGCCTGGCGCGGACTCGACGCGGACGGGGCGGGGACCGGCACGACCGGGCGCGGACGCGGCGTGGGCGGGGGCGCGGACGGGGCGCGGACCGGGCGGGGGCCTGGCGCGGACTCGACGCGGACGGGGCGGGAGCCGGCACGACCGGGCGCAGACGCGGCGTGGGCGGGGGCGCGGACGGGGCGCGGACCGGGCGGGGGCCTGGCGCGGACTCGACGCGGACGGGGCGGGGACCGGGCGCGGAACGGCGTGGACGCGCAGCGGACCCGGCACGACGCGGCGCAGAACCGGCACGACCGGGCACGACCCGGCGCGGACGCGGCACGGAAACGGGCACGGAAACGGCGCGGACCCGGCATCGTGGGCCGTCGGCAGTCCGGGAGGCGTGTCCGCCTCCCGGAGCCGTCCGTCGCCCGCGGGGAGCGGGGCGACGGTATCCCCCAGCCCACCGGTCCACAGCCGAGTGGGCCGACCCACGCAGGACTCATGGAAGCCCTCCCCCGCCGACCGGGCGAGAGCGCACGGCCGGGCGCACGGCCACACACCCGGAGCACGCGCCCCAAGGCGCCCCGCGGGCGCCCCAACAGCGCCCGAACAGCGCCCCGGCAGCGACGTGACAGGGGCCCTGGCAGGGTCCCGGCAGCGCCGGACGGCGCAAGTGGTGGCCGGCCCCGACCCGCCCAACAGCGCCGTGGCAGGGGCCCCGGCAGGGCCCGGCGGCGCGGGACGACGCCGGACGGCGCACCGGACCGCAGCGCCGTGGCACGCAGGGCCCCGACAGCGCTGTGGCAGGGGGCCCTCGCAGGGTCCCGACAGCGCGGGACGCGCCGGACAGCGCACCGGACCGCAGCCCCCCGACAGGCCCCGGCAGCGCGGACCGGGCCGGACGGCGCACAGGACGCAGCCGCCGTGTAGGCCCCGACAGCGGCAGACAGCTCCGGGCGGCGCACCGCGCCCGCCGACGCCGCTACGCCATCTGTCGGCCATCCGTCTGTTCCCACAACAATCCCGCCATACGGAAGTCCGCCCCTTAACGGTAGGGATGCGGCGAACTACGCTGTGTTTACGAATGCCGCACGCCTATGCCCGGCGTCGTGGCGGCCGTCTGGGTGGTCGAGGGGTGGCGTCATGTCCAGGGAGCAACGCGGGCCGAACGAAAAGCTCGGCACGGTTCTCGCCCTCGCGGGAATCAGCAACGCCGGTCTCGCCCGGCGAGTCAACGACCTCGGCGCACAGCGCGGTCTGACGCTTCGTTACGACAAGACGTCGGTGGCCCGGTGGGTGTCGAAGGGCATGGTGCCGCAGGGCGCGGCCCCGCATCTGATCGCCGCCGCGATCGGGCAGAAGCTCGGCCGTCCCGTGCCGCTGCACGAGATCGGGCTCGCGGACGCCGACCCGGCGCCCGAGGTGGGTCTCGCCTTCCCGCGCGACGTGGGCGAGGCGGTCCGCTCGGCCACCGAGCTCTACCGGCTGGATCTCGCCGGCCGCCGGGCCGGCGGCGGCGGGATCTGGCAGTCGCTCGCCGGATCCTTCGCGGTCAGCGCGTACGCGACCCCCGCCTCCCGATGGCTGATAACCCCCGCCGACTCCTCCGTGGAGCGCCTCCTTGAGCCCGTCGAGGGCCCGTCGGGCGAAGGACCGCCGGCCGAGGGACCGGAGACCGGCCTCCACGCGCGCGTGGGGCACAGCGACGTCGCCAAGCTCCGCGAGGCCGCCGAGGACGCGCGCCGCTGGGACTCCAAGTACGGCGGCGGTGACTGGCGTTCCTCGATGGTCCCCGAGTGCTTACGCGTCGACGCCGCGCCGCTGCTGCTCGGCTCGTACTCGGACGAGGTCGGCCGGGCCCTGTTCGGCGCGACCGCCGAGCTGACCCGGCTGGCCGGCTGGATGGCCTTCGACACCGGCCAGCAGGAGGCCGCCCAGCGCTACTACATCCAGGCGCTGCGCCTCGCCCGCGCCGCCGCCGACGTGCCCCTGGGCGGCTATGTCCTCGCCTCCATGTCGCTCCAGGCCACCTACCGGGGCTTCGCCGACGAGGGCGTGGACCTCGCCCAGGCCGCCCTGGAGCGCAACCGGGGGCTCGCCACCGCCCGCACCATGTCCTTCTTCCGGCTCGTCGAGGCCCGCGCGCACGCGAAGGCCAACGACGGCACGGCCGCCGCCGGGGCGCTCAAGGCGGCCGAGGGCTGGCTGGAGCGCTCGCGGGAGGGCGACGCCGACCCGTCGTGGCTGGGCTTCTACTCGTACGACCGGTTCTGCGCGGACGCCGCCGAGTGCTACCGGGACCTGAAGGCGCCGCGCCAGGTGCGCCGCTTCACCGAGCAGGCGCTGTCCCGGCCGACGGAGGAGTTCGTCCGCTCGCACGGGCTGCGGCTCGTGGTGTCGGCGGTCGCGGAGCTGGAGTCGGGCAATCTGGACGCGGCCTGCGCGGCCGGCACGCGCGCGGTGGAGGTCGCGGGCCGGATCTCGTCCGCCCGTACCACCGAGTACGTACGGGATCTGCTGCACCGCCTCGAACCGTACGGGGACGAGCCGAGGGTCATGGAGCTGCGGGAGCGGGCGCGGCCCCTGCTGATGACCCCGGCGTGACGCGTGTCCCAGGGGGTTTAGCCCGTCTGTCAGTGGGCCAGTGCACTATCGGGGTGGGAGGTGGTGCGGGTGTACAGGCACGACGTCGACTGCGACGTGCTCGTGATCGGCGGCGGGATCGTCGGTCTGTCGACGGCGTACGCCCTGACGCGCGCCGCCCCCGGCACCCGCGTCACGGTCCTGGAGAAGGAGCACGCCCCGGCCCGCCACCAGACCGGGCGGAACAGCGGGGTGATCCACAGCGGGATCTACTACCGGCCGGGCTCCCTGAAGGCGCGGTTCGCGGTCGCGGGCGCGGCCGAGATGGTCAAGTTCTGCGCGGAGTACGGCCTGCCCTACGAGGTCACAGGCAAGCTGATCGTCGCCACCGGGCGGGACGAGCTGCCCCGGCTGCACGCGCTCGTGCAGCGCGGCCGGGAGAACGGCATCCCGGTGCGGGAGCTGGGGCCCGCGCAGATCGCCGCATACGAACCGAGCGTGCGGGGCCTCGCCGCGATCCATGTCGGCACGACCGGGATCTGCGACTACGGAGCGGTGGCGGCGCAGCTCGCCGAGGCCTCCGGCGCGCGGATCCTGTACGGCTCGGAGGTCACCGCCGTCGACCGGCGGCCCTGGGGCGTCGCCGTCCGGACGGCAGCCGGGACGGTGGTGCGGGGCCGGGTCCTGGTGAACTGCGCGGGGCTGCACTGCGACCGGGTGGCGCGCCTGGCCGGCGACGAGCCGGACATGCGGATCGTGCCCTTCCGCGGTGAGTACTACGAGCTGGCGAACCCCGCCCTGATCCGCGGCCTGGTGTATCCGGTCCCAGACCCGGCGTTCCCGTTCCTGGGCGTCCACCTGACACGGGGCACCGACGGCGGCGTCCACGTCGGACCGAACGCGGTGCCGGCGCTGGCCCGGGAGGGGTACGACTGGTCGGTCGTCCGGCCCGGTGACCTGGCGGGGACGCTGGCGTGGCCCGGGTCGTGGCAGATCGCCCGCGAGCACTGGCGGTACGGAGCGGGTGAGCTGCGTCGCTCGCTGTCGAAGCGGGCGTTCACTGCGGCGGTGCGCAGGCTGCTCCCGTCGGTGGAGGAAACGGATCTGCGCCGGGCCCCCGCGGGGGTGCGGGCGCAGGCGGTGCTGCGGGACGGGACGCTGGTCGACGACTTCCTGATCCGCGAGGCCCCGCGCACGGTCCACGTCCTGAACGCCCCTTCCCCGGCGGCGACGGCGAGCCTGCCGATCGGCCGCGAGGTCGCGTCCAGGGCCCTGGCGCTCCTGTAGCCGCCCACACAGGGACCGGTCCGCGCCACGTAGAATTGGGCGCATTGTGTCTGAGTCTCGTGAAACCGCCACGCACCCCGTCGCCGCCCCCCGCACCGAGTCCGTCGGCTTCCAGCGGGGCAGTCAGCGGTTCGCCGCCGGGGAAGGGCCGCTGCCCGATCCCGCCGGGTCGCACCACGAGCAGCGGATCCGCAGCTTCCAGCCCCGCCGCAGCCGCGTCACCGCGGGGCAGGCCGAGGCGCTGCTCAAGCGGTGGCCCGACTGGGGTCTCGACATCGACGGCAAGCGGACCCTCGATCTGAACGACATGTTCGGCGGCCTGCCCGTCGTCCTGGAGATCGGCTTCGGCATGGGCGAGGCCACGGCCCAGATGGCCGCCGCCGACCCCGGCACCGGCATCCTCGCCGTGGACGTGCACACCCCCGGCCAGGGCAACCTCCTCGGTCTCGCCGACCGGGGCGGTCTGGAGAACGTCCGGGTCGCCAACGGCGACGCGATCATCCTGCTCCGCGAGATGCTCACCCCCGACGCCCTCGACGGCTGCCGCGTCTACTTCCCGGACCCCTGGCCCAAGAAGCGCCACCACAAGCGGCGCCTGATCCAGCCCGAGTTCCTCACGCTCCTCGCGACGCGCATGAAGCCCGGCGCCGTCCTGCACTGCGCCACGGACTGGGAGGAGTACGCCGAGCAGATGCTCGAGGTCCTCTCCGCCCACCCCGACTTCGAGAACACCCAGCCCGACGGCGGCTACGCACCCCGCCCCGCCTTCCGCCCCCTCACCCGCTTCGAGGGGCAGGGCCTGAACAAGGGTCACGTCGTGCACGATCTGCTTTTCCACAGGAATTGAAGTGCTCTCCTCCGCGAGCGGAGGAGATTCCCTCCTACCTTGCGGTGGTGGGCTTGACGCGACGTGCGCGCCTGACGACTGCCCTCCCGGCAGCCGGGACGAGCCCGAGGCTCATCCGGTAAAGGTGCAGGATATTCCGGCCTGCGTTGTGGTCGGCGTTGCCGGTCCAGCCACAGTCGGGGTTCTTACACACGAACACGGCCTGGGACTCCCGGCTGCCCGGCGTGGTGATGCCGCAGGCGGAGCAACGCTGCGAGGTTCCAGGAGCTGGGACGTTCACCAGAGTGCCGCCTTGCCGGGTGGTCTTGTACGTCAGCAGCTCGACGGTGCGACTCCACGCCTCAGCCTGGATGGAGCGGTTGAGGCCGGACTTCTGAGCGACTTTTTTCCCGGGCTGCTCGACCGTTCCTTTGGCGGACCTGACCATGTTCGTGATCTGCAATGCCTCCACCACCACGGTGCCGTACTTCTGAGCGATGCTCGTGGTGGTCTTGTGCTGCCAGTCCAGGCGCCTGCGCTTGGCTCTCGCGCGAAGCCCGTGGATCCGGTCATAGGTCGCCCGCAGGCGTTTCGAGATGCGCTCGCCTCGCTTGCGACAGGTCTTGCGGCGGGCTGCTCGCCGTTCCAGGCGCAGCAGCGTCGCCTGCTCCTTCGTTGTCAGCCACTTGCCGTGCTCGTACGTCGCCCCGTCCGAAAGGGCCAGCGGCACGGCCACCCCGACGTCGATGCCGACCTCAGGCCCGCTATGCGGCTCAGGCTCGGGCTCAAGGGTCTGGACGCGGAAGGCGACATGCCAGCCCAACGCGTCCTTGACCAACCGCGCCCCCGTGATCCGGTTCTCCTGGTCGGCTCGTCTACCGACCGGTAGATCCGTCGTCCACCGGAAGCGGACCCGGCCCACCTTGGGGATGTTGACCAGCCCCCACCGGCGGTGGACGCGGACGACATGCAGGTCCCGGCCCTGCGGGATGTCCACGGACATCACCGTCCGGAAGCGCGCCTTGAAGCCTGGCTCGCCCGCCCGACCTTCGAAGCAGTTCCTCCACGCCTGGAAGTACGTCTTGAGCACCGCTTGCGCGGCTTGGGCGGGCAGGACACCGAGCCAGTCGATCTCCTTGCGGGCCTGACGGATCGCCGCATCAGCGGCGCCCAGAGACCTGCGGTCCCTGGGGAGCATCGTCCACCACTCGTGCAGGCAGTTCCACATCGTGCGGGCCGCGTGCGCCTGGCCGTCCAGGAGCCGGACCTGCGCAGGCGTCAGAGCCAGCCGGACTCGATGCCCGAACTGCCGCTTGACCATCGCACGCCCGCTCACACGCCGAAGCTAGATCGCTGCGGCACACCGAGAACCGCGATGTCGCAACCTGATGCATATTGGACGCGATCTGCACACACCTCTATTTGTCGATGTCATGTATCGGTTCAACACGATCACCGACGACATGCGACGACGGCGAAGAGGACCACGTTCACCTGCGAGTGCATCAGCCGCCCAAGGACCAGCTTCGAGGCACGGGAGCGCTGCGCAAGATCAGACGGAGAACTCCCTCGCACAGTGTCAGTTCGGCTCGTTAGGGTCGCTCATGTGTCGAACAGCGTCCCCGTCCCCACCCGGGACACCGAGGAGCCGGCCTTCCCGGCCGTTCCGGACCGCGCCCAGTGGCGCTACAGGCCTCGTCGCGCCTTCTGGCGCAGCAAGGTGGTCCGGGCCGTCGCCGTGGTCACCGTGCTGGCGCTCTGCGCGCTGGTGATCCTCGCGATCGTCCGGGAGCAGACCGGCACCGAGGGCTTCCTCGTCGGCCTCGGCCTGGCCGTCCTGCCGGTCCCGCTGCTCATGGCCGCGTTCCGCTGGCTGGACCGGGTCGAACCGGGCCCGTGGAAGAACCTGATCTTCGCCTTCGCCTGGGGCGCCTGCGCCGCCACGCTCGTCGCGATCCTCGCCAATTCCTTCGCGGTCCGCTGGATCGCGACCGCCACCGCCGACCCCGCCTCCGCCGAGTCCCTCGGCGCCACGGTCGTCGCCCCGGTCGTCGAGGAGAGCGCCAAGGCCGCGGCGATCCTGCTGATATTCCTCTTCCGGCGGCGGCACTTCACCGGCCTCGTCGACGGCGTCGTGGTCGCCGGCTTCACCGCCACGGGCTTCGCCTTCACCGAGAACATCCTCTATCTCGGCAACGCCTTCGGAGAGGACCAGGATCTCGGCTCCGACGGCCTCGGCTCCATGACCGCGGGCACCTTCTTCGTACGGATCGTGATGTCGCCGTTCGCGCATCCGCTCTTCACCGTCTTCACCGGCCTCGGCTTCGCTTTCGCCGCCCTCGCCACCTCCCGCCGGAGGTTCCTGCGGGTGCGCCGGACGCTGCTGCCCCTTGCCGGACTGCTCCTCGCCATGCTCATGCATGCGCTGTGGAACGGCTCCGCGACCCTCCTCGGCCCGTTCGGCTTCATCCTGGTCTACGGCATGCTCATGGTGCCCGCCTTCGGCCTGCTGACCTGGCTCGCGATATGGAGCAGGCAGCGGGAGCTGCGCACGATATCCGGGCAGCTCCCGGCGTACGCGGCGGCCGGCTGGCTCTCGCCCGCCGAGCCGCTCGCGCTCTCCTCGATGCGGGCCCGCTCCATGGCCCGCGACTACGCCCGCCGTGCCTACGGCAAGCCGGCCGCCACCACGGTCAACGAGTACGAGGCGTTCGCGACGACCCTCGCCTTCCTGCGCCACCGCGCCCAGCGCGGCGCGCCGGTCCCGGACTTCACGGCGCGCGAGCAGGAGCTGCTCCACCACCTCTGGCAGCGCAAACCGGTCGCCTCCCCCGCCCTGACCTACGCGGCCCGGGCGACGGGCCGGGTGTGGGCGCCGCCGCAGTACCTGGACTACGGCGGCTACAACCCGTACCGGAGCTGAGGCAGGCCCTGCGACGCGAAGGGTGCGACCCCGCCGCCCGGCGCCGCGTCAGAGGATCAGACCGAGAGGCCCTTGCTCGCCAGCCAGGCCGCCGGGTCGATGCCGTCGCCGCCCGGGGTGTGGACCTCCAGGTGCAGGTGCGGGCCGGTCACATTGCCGGTCGCGCCCACGCGGCCGATCGTGTCGCCGGTGCCCACCGACTGGCCCACGCTCACCGTCATCGAGGACAGGTGCGCGTACCAGACCTCCGTACCGTCCTCCAGTTCCAGGACGATCCGGTAGCCGTATGAGCCGGACCAGCCCGCCGACTTGATCGTGCCGCCGTGCACCGCCTTGATCGGGGTGCCGGTGGGCGCCGCGAAGTCGAGGCCGGTGTGGTAGCCGGAGGACCACATGGAGCCGGACTGGCCGTAGGTGGAGGTGAGGGTGTACGAGGACGTGGGCAGCGCGTAGCTCGCGGCGAGCTTCGCCAGGCGCTCCGCCTCGGCCTTCGCCGCCGCCTCCTCCTCGGCCTTCCGCTTCGCCTCGGCCGCCGCCTTCTCGGCCGCGTCCGCCTTGGCCGCCGCCTCCGCCGCGGCCTTCTCGGCGGCCGCCTTCTCCGCCGCGGCCTTCTCGGCGGCGTCGGCGGAGGCCTGCTGCTGCTCGGCCTGCTGGAGGATGCGGGCACGCAGCGCCTCACCGGCGTCCGCCGTCGAGGCGGAGGAGCCCCCGGCCTGCCCGGCGCTGTCGGCCGGCAGGGCGAGGTTCGCCGTGAGCGGCTGGGGGTTGTTCGTCCCGGAGCCCGAACCGTCCGTACCGTCCGCGCCGTCCTCGTCGGAGATGAGCTCGCCGACGCCGGGCAGCTCGGAGGCGTCCGGCAGGTCGAGGTCGGGGAGCGATATCGAGACCGGGGCCTTGTCCTGGGCGGTCGCCATGCCGCCCGCGCCGACGGCCGCGATGACACCGACGCCGAGGACGGTGGAGGAGCGGGCGAAGCCGGAGCGCTGCTTCACGACGCGGTGGCGGCCACCCGAACGGGACTGCTGCCGCAGGGAGTCCTCGGTGGGGTTCCACTCCCCCCACGCCGTCGCGTCGTCGTCCGTCCCGGCGGTGCCCGAGGCACCGAACGCATCGAAGTGGGCTTCGGGGGCAGGGGTGTTGGACGCCACGGAGGCGTGCTCCTTTCCTTCCTTCTCGCCTACCGGGTTAGCTGACGGGTTCGGAGCAGGAAGGTCTCCTACGGGCTGTGCCGCACGGGTGCGACGGTGCCCGATTCACCCCAAGTGGTGGTTCCCCGGTTCCTTTTCAGGATTCGGCGCGTGCGCACGGTGCCGTCTCTTGCGACGGCTGGGACGACCGCGCTGCGTTATCGAACGTTAATAGACACGAGGGCCGGATTCCAAGCCGTTCCGGTTGATCATTCGCGAGATTGAGCCAGTACAGCCCGATTTGATCCCGCTTCAGTACGGACCTTTGCCGGGACCTGGGAACTGACGGTGCGTCAATTGTTATCGCAGCGGTACCTCTCCACTACGGATGGTCACGTACGGGTGGTCACGTACGGGTGGTCACGGCACCACCGGCATCGTGCGGCGCCGCTCCGGCTGCCCCGCCCCCGGCCGGCTCACCGCCAGCAGCGCCATGTCGTCCTGGGCGCCGCCGCCCGTGTACCGGCGGACGTCGTCGACGAGCGCGTCGAGCAGCTCCTCCGGCCCCGGGAAGATCCGCCCGGCGAGCCGCTCGGCCGGTTCGTAGAAGGCCCCCGAGGCGTCGCGCGCCTCCGAGAGACCGTCGGTGTAGACGAGCAGCGTCGCGCCCGGCGGGTACGGGGCCTCGTCGGCCCGGTCCGGCCAGGCGGCCAGCTCGCCCATGCCGAGCGGCAGCGCGGGCTCGGTCGGCTCCAGGAGCGCCACGCCCCCGTCCGCGTACAGCAGCAGCGGCTCGGGGTGGCCGCGGTTGACCACCCGTACGCGCCCGCGCCCGCGCGGGATCTCGGCCAGGACTGCGGTGGTGAACCCCTCGAAGGCGTCGAGGCCGGAGCGGCGCGTGCCCTCCCGGGCCAGCGCCCGCTCGAGGCGCTGCGCGACGCCCTCCAGGGTCGCCTCCTGCTCGGCCGCCTCCCGGAAGGCGCCGATCACGACAGCGACCGCCTCGACGGCGTCGAGCCCCTTGCCCCGCACGTCGCCGACCACGAGCCGTACCCCGTACGGCGTGTCCTGGACGGCGAACAGGTCGCCGCCGATGAACGCGTCCGCCTGCGCGGCCTCGTAGCGGGCCGCGACGTGGAGCCCACCGATCCGCTCGGCGGGCGTCGGCAGGACGGCCTTCTGCGCGGTCTCGGCGATCACCCGCGCCGAGGCGAGCCGCTGCCCGCTGCGCCGGACGACCCCGTTGATGAGCAGGGCGAGGCCGGCGACGGTGACGACGGTCAACATCTCGATAAGGGAGGGGACATCGGTGACGGTGTCGTTGTAGACGTGCAGACCGACGCCGGCGAGGACCGCGGCGATGCCGGTGAGGAGCGTCGTCAGCATCGAGAAGAACGGGGCCGCGATGAGCGGCGCGGCCGAGAACATCGGGGAGGCCGTGTACGAGGGCGGGGTGGAGAGGTCGAAGACGACACCGCCGAGGATGACGAGCGGGGGCAGGGCGCGGATGAACCGGCGAGCCTGCTCGGCGCGCGGCCCGGGGCGCCCGTTCGGCTCTCCCCGCCCCTGCCCTTGGTTCCGGCCCTGGTTCCGCCCCTGGCTGCGTCCCTGATTCCGTCCCTGGTTCCGGCCCTGGTTCCGCCCCTGGTTCCGTCCCTGGTTCCGTCCTCGTCCCTGACCCTGCCCCTGCCCCTGCCCCACCTGTGCTCTCCTGCCCGGTCCGTACGCGGCGACGGCGACGGACGGTACCGCGCCCTCCCCAGGGTGGCGGGAGCCGCGCCGCGCGGCGACCCCCACTCGGCCAAGTGGGGGACACCGGGCTCAACTACGACGCGTCATCCACCCCCGCCCAGCCGCCCGCCCAGCCGCCCGCCCCGCCCCAGCGCCCGTACCGCGCCCGCACACACGAGCCCGACCGCGCACAGCACCAGCCACGGCGTCGCCGACCACCCCGTGACGTCGAGCAGGACACCCGTACCCAGGTTCCCGAGCGTGATCCCGATCCCGCAGACGGTGTTGTAGAGCCCGTAGTGGGTGGCCACCCACCGCCCGCCCGAGAGCGCGACGACCGTGTCCATCTCGTACGGGTACAGCACCGCGTTCGCGACGGCCAGGACCGCCGCGCACAGCAGCAGGCCCCCGAGTCCCGGCACGGCCACCGGCAGCAGGAACGCCCCGCCCATCAGCGCGAGTCCCAGGACCAGACACCGCTCCCGGCTCAGCCGGCGCCTGCACCAGGCAGTGATCCGCAGCTGACCGGCGAGCGCCACGAGCGCCGAGACCACGAACAGCGCGGTCGTCGCCGCCGTGCCGCCCGCCGCGAGCGGCAGCGCCAGATAGACCTGGAAGGACAGCACGTACGAGCCGGTCATCGCCAGCGAGAAGAGCCAGAACGTACGGTTGGCCAGCACCGTACGGAACTGCCCCCGCTCCTCGGCGTCCCCGGGCGCCGCCTCCCGCAGCCGTACCGGCAGGTGCCGCAATTGCACCAGCGTCAGTACGGCGAACAGCGCCGCCGCCACCCCGCACGTCAGCCGGAACGACACCCCCGTCAGGGCCACCCCCACCAGCGGGCCGAGCAGGATCCCGGCCTGGTAGTACGTGTTGAACAGCGCGAACGCCTCCACGCGCCGCTCCCCCGCCTCCGCGGCGAGGTACGCCCGCACGGCCGGGTTGAACAGCGCCCCCGCCAGGCCCGTCGCCACCGAGGCGGCGATCAGCACCGGCAGCGACTGGGCGAACGCCAGCGCCCCGAAGCCCGCCGTCCGCAGCGCGCAGCCGGCCACGATCAGCGGCTTGAAGCCGAGCCGGTCGGCGAGCGCCCCGCCGACCAGGAACATGCCCTGCTGGGAGAGGTTCCGCACGCCGAGGACGAGCCCGACGGCCCAGGCCGCCATCCCCAGCCCATCGGCCAGATGCGCGGCCAGGTACGGCATCAGCATGTAGAAGCCGAGGTTGATGGTGAGCTGGTTGAGGAAGAGCAGCCGTACGGCCGGTTCGAAGGTACGGCTCTGCCGCCAGATCCCGCCCTTGGCGGGGGCCTCGGTCCGCACGCTCATCGGACCCGCTCCCGCTCCAGGACACGGCGGGTCCAGCCGTCGACCCGCGCATCGCCCTCGTACGCCGCCGGCTCCTCGCGCACCGGGCCGTCGAGGAGCCCGTGCGCCGCGCAGAACTCGTCGTTGAAGACCGTGTCGAAGTACCGCTGCGGCCCGTCGGGGAAGACGGCCGCGATCCGCGTCCCGCGCGGCCGGGTGCGGGCCACCCACCCGGCCACCAGCGCGACCGCGCCCACGCTCCAGCCGCCCGTGGCGAACTGACGTGACGCCAGGCGCCGGGCGGACCGGACCGCGTCCGCCGGACCGACCCAGTGGACCTCGTCGAAGGCGGCGTGGTCGACGTTGCCGGGGTGGATGGAGGAGCCGAGCCCCCGCATCAGCCGCTCACCGGCGGGGAGCCCGAAGACGGTGGAGTGGACGCTGTCCACGCCGACCAGCTCCAGGGCGGGGCTGGACGTGGCCCGCAGCGCGCGGGAGATCCCGGCCGAATGCCCGCCCGTGCCCACCGCGCAGACCAGGACGTCGATCCGGTCGAGCTGCGCGGAGAGCTCGGCGGCGAGCCCCCCGTACGCCTCGGGGTTGTCGGGGTTGCCGTACTGGTTCGGCCACCACGCTCCGTCGAGGCTCGTAAGCAGCTCCGCCACCCGGTCCATGCGCGCCTGCTGCCAGCCGCCCTGCGGACTCGGCTCCGGCACGACATGGACCCGGGCACCGTGGGCGACGAGCATCCGCTCGACGATCGGTTCGAGACCGGGGTCGGTGACGACGTGGACGGGGTGGCCGTGCAGCACTCCGGCCAGCGCGAGGCCGAGGCCGAGAGTGCCGGAAGTCGACTCGACGATGGGCGCGCCGGGCCGCAGCTCTCCGCGGCGGCGTGCCTTCTCGACCATGTGGAGGGCGGCGCGGTCCTTGATGCCGCCGAAGTTGAAGCCTTCGAGTTTGGCCCAGTAGCCGTCGTCCATCCACAGCACGGGGGTGTTTCCGACGGTCTGGGCGGCGACGGACAGAAGGTTGTTCATCTGGATACGTCCTTGGAGTGGTACGCCGAAAGGAAGCCTGGTCGTGTCGTGCGACCCGGCTCAGTTCCGGTCCACTCCGAGGGCGATCAGCAGCCGGCCCGGCTCGGGGCCGGGTCCCGCGCGGTCGCGGACGCAGCGCGCGTGCGGACCGTCGGGGAAGACCTCTGCGTAGGAAAGAGATACGGCCCCGTCGGCGTCCGGCGCGCCGGCCTGCGGCGCGGTCTGCGACGCGGGCAGATGGGCGTCGAAGGTCCACGTCTCCCCGGGCTGCTCGCAGCCGTGCGGCAGTGCGGGGGCGGAGACGACGGTGGTCGTGTCGGGTGAGACGAGCAGATGATGCCCGTGCGACCTGTGGCAGACGCTCACAAGGAGGGCGAGGAGCGCGAGCAGGACGAGGACGGCGGGCGCCCGCCGTCGTACGTCGATCACTGCCTTGTCACGCATGGTGCGCGTGACGTTACGGTGGGCGGCTCGCACCCGCAAAGCGACAGGCGCGGTTTTGGCCACCGTTTACCTACGGTCGTACCGCTACATATTCCGCTCGGCGTAGACCTTCATCGCGTCCCGGACGAGGAGCGCGGTGCCCTCGCCGTGCTGGTCGTAGTTCGCGCCGAAGCGCGGGTCGTCGACGTACATCTGCCCGAGGCCGATCACGTACTCCTTCGTCGGCGTCGTCGTGATCGACAGCCACTCCACGTGGCGCCGCGTGATCGCCTGGACCTCGTCGCTGTCGGCGGCCAGGCCGTCGCGTGCCGCCTGCGCGTAGTCGCGGGCGATGGCGACCTGCCGGTTCCTGAACTCCCGCTTCTCGGCGGCGCTGAGCGAGCGCCACCAGCGGTCGCCCTTCTCGTACGCGTCACGTCCCCAGCGCCGGGTGACCTCCTCCTCGTACCGCGTGTGATCGAACCCGTCGAACACTTCTTCCGCCATGAGCTCTTCTCCCGTCTCGGTCTTGTGGAGAGTGGTCCGCACGGCCTCGATCTGCCGGCCGATGCGCTCCCGCTCCTGCTCCAGGAGGAGGAGATGGGTGCGCAGGGCGGCGGACGTGTCCCGCTGGCCTTCGAGGACCTCGGCGATGGCGGGCAGCGAGAGCCCCAGCTCGCGCAGCAGCAGGATGCGCTGCAGCCGCACGAGCGCCGCCTGGTCGTAGTACCGGTAACCGTTGGCGCCGATCCGGCTGGGCTCAAGGAGGCCCAGCTCGCCGTAATGGCGGAGGGTGCGACTGGTGGTGCCGGCCTTCTTGGCGATCTCCTGGATGGACCACTCCATGCCGAGAACGCTAAGTCTTGACGCTACGTAAAGGTCAAGCGCGAGGTTGAGGACACGACGAAGGCCCGGATCCAGTGACTGGATCCGGGCCTTCGTTTGCTACTGAGTAGCGGGGACAGGATTTGAACCTGCGACCTCTGGGTTATGAGCCCAGCGAGCTACCGAGCTGCTCCACCCCGCGTCGGTGAATATGACCTTACGGCATGGGAGGCAGTTCCCCTAATCCGTTTCCCGGCAGCGGCCTCAGCAGCCACAGTCCTCGGCGTCGACGGGGGCCGTGAGCGGGTCCGCGTCCTTCTTCTCCGGGCCCTCCCACGTCTCGTACGGGAAGCCCTCGCGGACCCAGTACTCGAAGCCGCCGAGCATCTCCTTCACCTGGTAGCCCAGCTGCGCCAGGGCGAGCGCGGCGCGCGTGGCGCCGTTGCAGCCGGGGCCCCAGCAGTACGTGACGACGGGCACGGACTTGTCGAGCAGCTGCTCGGCCTGCTCGGCGATGAGCGCGGTCGGCAGGTGGATCGCGCCGGGGACGTGACCCTGGTCCCAGGAGGCGGTGGAGCGGGAGTCGAGGACCACGAAGCCGGGGTCGCCGTCGGCGGCGATGGCGCCGGCGACGTCGGAGACGTCGGCGTGGAAGGCGAGGCTGGCGGAGAAGTAGGCGGCCGCGGCCTCGGGGGAGGCGGGCGGGGTGCGAAGTACGGCGTTGAGCTGCGCAGTTGTCGTCATGCATGAAAATCTACGGTCGAAGATCACGACGCTGAAGGGCCAATCCCCGGTTCTCTGACAAGTCTGCCGGGAAAACCCAGGCGCATGGCAGCGGCGACAGGGAATCTCACGCTGCGGTCACATACAGCAGGCGCCGTCCGTCATTACAGCGATGCTCATGGGCTCACGGGAAGCGACGAGGGAAGGCACAGATGGACGAGAAGGACCTCCTGGCCGCACGGTTCGACGCCGACCGCACCCATCTCAAGGCGGTCGCCTACCGGATGCTCGGCTCGCTGAGCGAGGCCGAGGACGCCGTCCAGGAAGCGTGGTTCAAGCTCAGCCGCTCGGACATCGGCGAGGTGCGGAACCTCAGCGGCTGGCTGACGACCGTCGTCGGGCGCGTCTGCCTGGACATGCTGCGCTCGCGCGCCTCGCGCCGCGAGGACCCGCTGGAGTACTACGTCCCCGATCCGCTGGTCCGCGACGGTGACGGCACGACCGCCGACCCCGAGGAGGAGGCGCTGCTCGCCGACTCGGTCGGCCTGGCGCTGCTGGTGGTCCTGGAGACGCTCGGTCCGGCCGAGCGGCTGGCGTTCGTCCTGCACGACATGTTCGCGGTGTCCTTCGACGAGATCGCCCCGATCGTGGACCGCACGCCGGCCGCGACGCGCCAGCTCGCCAGCCGGGCCCGCCGCCGCGTCCAGGGCGCGGCCCCGGCCCCGGCGCCCGACGTCACCCGCCAGCGCGAGGTCGTCGACGCCTTCATGGCGGCCTCCCAGGGCGGCGACTTCGAGGGCCTGCTCGCGGTCCTCGACCCGGACGTGCTGCTGCGGGCGGACGGCGGGAAGGTGCTCGCGGCGGCCTCGAAGCTGGTCCGCGGCGCCGAGGCGGTCATCAGCCAGGCGCTCACCTTCGCCCGCTTCCGCCGCGCGTACCGGACGGTGCTGGTCAACGGCGCGCCGGGCGTCCTCTCGTACGCGAACGGGCGGACGGCCGCTCTCATGGCCTTCACGATCGTGGGCGACCGCATCGTGGAGATCGACATCATCGCGGACCCGGAGCGGCTGGCGGCGCTGGAGATCTGAGCGGTACGTGTACGTTCGGCGCATGACGACGAACGGCGACGGGGGCGTGGACCGGGACCTGGTGGAGGAGCAGCGCCGCCACTGGCAGTCGACGTACGCGGCCCATCCGGGGATGTACGGCTCCGAGCCCTCGGACCCGGCCCGCCACGCGGCCGAGGTCTTCCGGCGGCGCGGGGCGCGGGACGTCCTCGAACTCGGCGCGGGCCACGGCCGCGACACCCTCCACTTCGCCCGCCAGGGCTTCACGGTCCGGGCCACCGACTTCAGCGAGACCGGCCTCGCCCAGCTGCGCGAGGCGGCCCTGACGCAGGGGCTCGCGGACCGGGTCAGCACGGCGTTCCAGGACGTACGGCAACCACTGGCGGCGCCGGACGCCTCGGCCGACGCCGTCTTCGCCCACATGCTGATGTGCATGGCGCTCTCCACGGAGGAGATCCACACCCTGGTCGCCGAGGTCCGCCGTGTCCTGCGCCCGGGCGGCGTCTTCGTCTACACGGTCCGCCACACCGGGGACGCGCACTACGGCACGGGTATCGCCCACGGCGACGACATCCACGAACACGGCGGCTTCGCCGTCCACTTCTTCTCCCGCACCCTCGTCGACGCCCTCGCGGAGGGCTGGACCCTGGACGAGATCCACCCCTTCGAGGAGGGCGAACTCCCCCGCCGCCTCTGGCGCGTCACCCAGACCCTGCCGGGCGACACCGACCGATAACTCTCCACGGTCCCGAGTCGGTCCTAGAACGACGAAGCGGGATGCGACTCCAGGAAGTCGATCAGCAGCCGCTGGTTGGGGAGGCTTCGCACTTCCACGTGTGTGGGGGCGCGGTAGCGTCGCCGAGAGAACCCATCAGGGAAGGGACGGTCACCGGATGCCGCACAGGGTTGATGTCGCCGACAGTTGTGGACAACGCGGCCTGATCCTGGACTTCGCCGGGGTGCTCACCGCCAGCCCTTTCGCCGTCCACCGTGAGTGGTGCGTGTCCGAAGGGCTGCCTCCTGGGGCTTGGCGCAGCACCCTGAACGATCACCCGGAAGGGCGGCGTCTGTACGCGGCGCTGGAGATCGGTGAGATCGGGCAGGCCGAGTGGAACGAGGGCACAGCGGCCCTGCTGGGTGAGCATGTGGATCCGGTGAACCTGATGGGGCGGGCCTGGGCCGGGGTGCCTGCGGCCCGGCGGATGGTCGCGCTCGCGCGTGCCGCGCGAGTCGCCGGTCACCGGCTTGCCCTACTGTCCAACAGCTTCGGTCTCGACCCGTTCAACCCGTACGAACACGTCGGTATCTGGGACCTGTTCGACGTGCACGTCGTGTCCGAGCTGGTCGGGGTGGCCAAGCCCGATCCGGCGATCTACCAACTCGCTCTGGACCGAATCGGGTTGCCCGCGGAGCGGTGTGTCTTCGTGGACGATCACGCGGTGAACCTTCCGCCGGCTGCCGAGTTGGGCATCGCCACCGTCCACGTCACGGACGAAGACACGGCCGTGGCTGAGTTGGAGACCCTCCTCGGTGTTACGGCGGTGCTCGCCGCGTGAGCCCAACTGCAGTCTGAGCAAAGGCTGTCGGCTTCGCCGTTTCCGCCGGTACTGTCCGTGTTGGGCCCATCACGCGGAGGTTCTGGATCATGCAGTGGTCGGAGTACACCACCTCTGAGCGCTTGAAGGCGCTGCGCGGCGCCATGACACAGGAGCAGTTGGCGGAGGCCGCCGGCGTGTCCGTCGGCGTGGTCCGCAAGCTGGAACGCGGAGGGTCGGCGTCGCTGCCGTCTCTGCTGTCCATCGCCGACTCGCTCGGTACGGACATCGCCGTGCTCCTCGGCCAGCAGGCGCCGCGGCGGTCCATGGACCGCGACGAGCGGGCCGCTCTGCGCCTGGTCTCCGCAGCCACCCACGACGCCGCCATCGGCATCCCCGCCGATGTCGAGCCGGGCACCGTCGAAGAGCTCCGCGCCGTCGTCCGCCGCGCGGACGCCGCTTACTGGGGAGGCCGGTACACCGAGCTCGGCACTCTCCTGGGGCGGCTGCTCCCCGAGGCGCGGGCCAGGTTCGACGCCGCCGGCGTGGCCGAGCGGGAGGCCGCCGCCGGCGTTCTGGTCGACACCTTCCAGACCGCGGGCATGGCCGCCAACGTGCTCGGCTCCCGCGACCTCGCGTATGCGGCGCTGACGTACGGCCGTCAGATCGCCGTGCAGGGCGGTGACGATCTGCGTGACGCCCACCTCGCTGCCACGACCGCGTGGGTCAACCTCCGCGACGGCCGGACCAAGCAGGGGTTCCTCCTCGCCGCAGCCCAGGCTGACCGGATCGAACCCAAGATGAGCGAGCACGCCCCGGACCGGCTGAGCGTGTACGGCCAGCTCGTCACGAACGCCGCCGTCGCCGCGTCCAGGGGCGGTGCGAGTGTCGACGGCGCCCGCGAGTACCTCTCCCAGGCCCATGCCGTCGCCGCCCGCATCGGTGAGGAGCACGCCCGCGGCTCCCACGCCCAGCCGTACGGACCGATGTACGCCGCCACGCAGGCCATGAGCATCGCCGTGGCCCTCGGCGACACGGCCGGAGCGCTGCGGCTCATGGATACCGTCCGCCTGGACGACAACGTTCCCCTGGCCACCCGTGCCCGCTACGGCCTGGACGTCGCCCTCACCCAGGTCGAATGCCGGCGATGGGATGCCGCTGCCGACACTCTCCAAGCCGTCTGCGCGATGGCTCCGGGGTGGGTGCGCCATCAGATGCTTCCCGGCGTCATCATCAGCCGGCTCGCCGGTGTGTCCGTCAACCGACTGCGGGGTCTCGCCAACTCCGCGGGTGTTCCCCTCGGGGTGCGCTGACCCTCGACAGGACTGCAACGACCCGTAGTAGTCGCGTTGCTGTCATCAGCTCGACTGCTACGGGTCGTTGCAGTCATGTGGGCACGCGTCCTCTTACCGCCACGGAGCGTGGCACAGAGACCGGGTACGGACTGACGTCGACGTCACGGGTCGTGCCTGGGCCCGCGCGCGGCAGCGCAGCAGCCTTGTGTGCATGCCGATCAATCCGTCCGGCGGCCTCGGGCACGTGCCCATCGCCGTCTACGCCTGCGCCGCCACCTCCTCCGCCGTCCGTGAGGGCGAAGAGCGCGGCCGCTACTACGCCGACGCCCGGCACTGGCACGTCGCCGGCGCCTGGTCCGACTTCGACCCGGCGCTGCCGCTCGCGGAACGGCCCGGATGGCAGGCCGTCACGTCCGCTCTCTCCGCCGGGATGATCCGGGGCATCGTCGTCAGCTCCCTCACCCACGTCACCACCGACGCGGCCCAGTTCGCCGGCCTCGGAGTTCTCGTCCGTGAGAGGGGCGGGTTCCTCGTCGATGCCTCGGGCGCCTCGCCGGTCCGTCGTACCCCCGGCCAGCGCCGACGGCGCCGTGACATCGCGGACGCGGCCTCCGGATGGACCCCGCAGAGCGATTCGCCCGAGGAAGGTACCTCGTGACCGCGGAGCGGGCGTGGGTCGGGGACCTCGTCAGGGACGGCAGCGGACGGCGGGCGATCGTCACCGACGTGAGGGCCGACGGCACCGTGTGGGTGCTTCGACCGCCGACCGGCGGCGGCCCTCACTGGGAGACCGACCCCGACACCCTCGAAATCCTCGCCCGCGCCGGAACTTGGGACAGCTGGTGATCCCCACGCACCCGGCACTCATCGGCAGCCGTCGCCACCTCCGTCATGCCCGTGCACCACTCCCGGAAGGCGAAGCCCCTATGTACGCGTTCGGCCTGTGCATCGACCAGCAGTACCTCGTCCCCGGCCTCGCCACCCTCGGCGGCCTGGCCGACAGCCTCAGCCCGGCCGCCCGCCGCAACGCCGCCGTACGGGTGCTCACCCTCGACCTCACCCGAGCGCAGGCCCTCCTTCTCTCCGACCTCGCCAATCGGGCCGGCTTCGGCTCCTTCGACCTCCGCCGCTGCTCCCCGCTGCGGACCTCCCGCATGGCCGACGCCTCCTACATCACCGTCACCACCTACCTGCGCTTCGAGTTCACGTCGGACTTCGTCCGCCGGCCCTACCTGATCTACGTGGACGCCGACGTCCTCGTACGGGGCGACCTCACCGACCCACTGGGCTCCCTCGGGCCGTGCGAGACCGGCGCTGTGCGCGACGAGTTCAATCCGGCCGTCGGCCAGTGCCCGGCGCTGCCCGGAGCCGCCGAACGCTGGCCCCACCTGAGAGGGCGTCCCTACTTCAACGCGGGCGTGCTCTGGACCCACACCGACCACATGCCCCGCATTCGCCGGGGCGTCGAGCAGGCCCTCATCCACGCTCGGCGTCACATCCTCCACAACGACCAGGACGCCCTGAACCTGTGGCTTCTGCGATCCGGCCGCGTGCGACCGGCGGCCGGCGGCTTCAACCGGTTCGAGGTCGGCCGGTTCCTTGAGCGGGGGAACTGGGTGCGCCGGGTCGTCACGCGGTCGCCGAAGCCCGACCCGACCGCTGCCCTCGTGCACTTCGTCGGTCCCGAGAAGCCGTGGCAGGCCGATTGCCCCGTCACGGAGGACGTCGTCGAGTACCGCCGGCACTTGGCGGGCACCATGCGGCACGTTCGGCGTCTGGGCGCCGTCAGCACGGAACCCGTGGGTGTGCGGTGAACGCGCGGGTTCCGGCCCCCGTCTCGCGCGCCGCCGTCGCCCTGACCGGTGCTCCGACACTCACCGCACGCCGTCTGTCCGCCCGCTCGCGCACGGCCGTGTACCGGGCACGCCTGGCCGACGGGCGAAGCGTCGTGATCAAGCTGTATGCGGCCACCGCACGCCGCAACGCGATCACGGAGCACACGGCAATCCGGGCCGTGGCCGACCACGTCCCCGTCCCGGCCGTGATCGGATGCGGCCACGTCCCCGGTCACGAGGCGACCGCCCTCATCACCGCCGACCTCGGTCCGCTCACCCTCGGCAGCGCCATGCGCTCCGGCCGGATCTCCGATGATCGAGCGCTGAAAGACATGGCCGGCCTACTCGGCCGCCTGCACCGAGTGCCCGTCCAGCCGTGGGCGCCACGCCGACCGTTCTACGAGCAGGTCACCTCCCTGGGTCGCCGCTGCCCGCCCAGCAGCCTGGACCGCATCGCGCCCGCCCTGGCCGCCATCACCGATGCCACCCACACGACGCCCGTGTGGTGCCACGGCGACCTGCACGGCGACAACGTCGTGATCGCCGACCCCCGGGCTGTCCGCCACGTGGTCGACTTCACCGATGCCGCAGCCGGACCCCGCGAATCCGACGTCGCTCAGACCCTGGTCATGACCGACGCCCTCTCGCCGCTCAGGGCCCGCACGGTCACCGACGCGTACCCCCTCGCCCTCGATCACCACCTGCTGGCCGCCTGGGTCGTCTTCCACACCACGCGCTCCTGGGCCTATTCCTTCCCGGGCTACGACCGCGCGCTGTGGGCCCGCCGCCTGGACGACCTGAGCCGACGCAACCCTCATCTCTTCCGCATGCCCCGCCCGGAAAGGACACGCTGATGAGCACCCCTGCCCTGTCGGTCGTGATCCCGGCCTTCAACGAGGCCGCCTACCTGCCTCGCTACCTGCCCTCCGTCCTCGCCTCCCTCGCCCGCTGGGAGGAGGTCACCGGCCGCACGGGGGAAGTGATCGTCGTCGACAACGCCAGCACCGACGCCACCGCCGACATGGCCGCTTCCTTCGGGGTCCGCGTCGTCACCGAGACCGTCCGCAACATCGCCAGGGTCCGCAACACCGGAGCGACCGCCGCCCGCAGCGGCCGGCTGTTCTTCACCGACGCCGACGTGGCGCTGCCCCTGGAGGCGGTCGCCGCCGCCGCTGCCGCCCTGGACGCCGGGGCCATCGGCGGCGCCATCCCGCCGCTCTACACGCCCGAACGGCTCAGTGCCCGTCTGCTGTGCGCCTACTGGGACCACTACCGCACCCGGCGCGGTGGAGCCCAAGGCGTCAACCAGTTCTGCACCGCCGACGCCTTCCACCACATCGGCGGATACCGCGACGACCTGTTCATGAGCGAGGACGTGGAGTTCTTCGCCCGCCTCACCGCCCACGGCCAGGCCATCGGCCGGCCCGTGACGATCCTCGACGAGCTGCGCGTACGCCCGTCGACCCGCCGCTACGACCAGTGGTCGAGCCTGCGGATGCTCTGGTGGCAGAACCCCGTGACCGCCCGCCTGCGCCTCCAGTCGCCCCGCAAGTGGCGCCACTGGTACGAGACCACCGTGCGATGACGAAGGAGACCTCTGTGGAATCGTCCCTGCCCA
The DNA here is from genome assembly GCF_055563935.1 of Streptomyces sp. NPDC029169. Classification (NCBI taxonomy): domain Bacteria; kingdom Bacillati; phylum Actinomycetota; class Actinomycetes; order Kitasatosporales; family Streptomycetaceae; genus Streptomyces; species Streptomyces sp. NPDC029169. The sequence goes on along the minus strand of NZ_JBVHXA010000007.1, from coordinate 356,792 downwards.
CGGTCAACCTGCCCGTGCCGGACGGAAACGGCATCTACACCTTTCCCGACGACCTCCACCGAGCCCACTATGAGTGGAACCGGCAGCTCGCCGACCGCCAACAGGCCCACGACCACCGCCTCCTGGAGGTGACCGCACCCCACACCCGCGTCCCGTACTTCATCGAGGCCCGCACGCCCGCCGGCCGCCCGGTCCTCGTCATCGAACCGCACCACGACGACTTCGCCCTGTCCGCTTCAGGCACTTTCCTCGCCCACCCCCGACCGCTGACGGTAGTCACCGTCTTCACCCGGTCCCGAAGCGTCCACCCCGCCCTGGAAGCCACGTACGCCGACGTCGACACCGTGTCCGAGCTGCGCGACCGCGAGGGTGCCGCAGCCCTCGCGCCGTTCGCCGCTCGCCGGCATCTCCTCGGCCACAAAGACGCTGAGCCCCCGTACCGGCACTACGACCCCCAGATGCTCGACCGGGTCACTGAGGAGCTTCGGCAGATCGCCGCCGCCCACCCCGGCGCCGAACTCCTGGCACCCGCCGCCGTCACCCGCCACCCCGACCATCTCCTTGTCCACGAGGCGGCCGTCCGCCTCGGATGCCGCTGGTTCTGGGAGGACCTGGCCTTCTGGTCCACGTACGCGCTCGCCGGCTGCGACCAGCACCTGTTCCGTACGCGCACGGGGGCGGCGATGCGGTCCGAGCTGGTCGACATCACCGACGTGGTCCTGGACAAGGTCACCATCCTGCGGATGCACGGTTCGCAGATGTACCCCGCCCGGAAGATGTTCCGGCCGATCCGGCACGCCTTCACCATGGCGGCCGACCTCGTCGACGGAGCCGGCCTCTATGCCGAACGCTTCTACCGGACGGAGGAGCAGCGGGCATGCTGATCATCGCCTTGGAAGGCCCCTCCTACGCCGGCAAGTCCACGGCGATGCGCCACCTCCGCCACACCGCCCTCGGAGCCCAAGCCTTCATCTCCGACTGCTACGTCAGGCACATCGCCCACCGCGACGACATTCCTCCGGCCCGGACCGACTGCGCGGCGGCTCAACTCGCCGCCTTCGAGAGGTTCATGGAGATCGAGGCCACCCGGGTCGCCGAGGCCGCCGCGAGCGGCAGGCCGCTCGTGATCCTCGACCGGTCCGTGGACACCCTCCTTGCCCACGCGTACGCCCTGGACGCCCTGTTCGGGTACGGCGTCCACCACCAGCTCCACCGCCGGCTCCAGGCCCTCCCGTTCCTGCGCCCCGACCACACCCTCTACCTCGATGTACCAGCCGAAGCCCTCCACCTGCGGCGCAAGACTGCCGGTCACACCGCTGCCGAGTCCGACTACTTCCTCCACGAGCCCGGCTTCCTCGACCACGCCCGCGAATACTTCGTCCACATGCCCCGCCGGCCCGTGACGCGAGAGCTCACTGTCCTGGCCGCCGACGCGGGCCCGGACGACGTCGCCCAGGCCGTGGAAGCCCTCGTGTCCTTCTGGGCGAGGTGAAGACAGATGCCCACGGCCCTGTTCGCGTGGCGCCGCACCCCGCCTCCTTTCCTCATCGGTGGCGCCGAGGTCACTCAGCAACTGCTCGCCGAAGAACTCGCCACCTCGGGCTGGCATGTCACCTACCTCGGCTCGCACGAGGCCCCCTGGGACGGAGCCACCCAGCTCCCCGGGATGCGCGCCCTCCTGGACACGCGGCGCATCCCGTACGACAAGGAAGGCGGCGCCCTGCGCTACCGCTGGAACGGGATCGAATGCGCTGCCGTGTCCCAGAACCGGGTGGAGCATGCGTTGGGGGGCCTGCTGGGAGCTCTCCACCCCGACATCGTGTTCACCTCGCAGGAGGGCTCGGCGCGGCTTGCCACGCAGGCCCGGCCCAACGCCCTCGTCGCCGGCCTGCTGCACTCCGTGTCCGCCACGGGCTTGGCGGTCCTCGCAGGCCGCCCCCACTACGGGCTCGCCGTGTCGGAGTTCGTCCAGGCACGCGCACCCCACACCGCTGGAACCCGCCTCGCCGTGATGCACCCGCCGTTCGCGCTGCCCGGGCGGAGTACGGACGCAGCCCGCACCCCATCCGTACTCATGATCAACCCCATCCCCGCCAAGGGATCCGAGCTACTGCACCAGCTCGTCCGGCTCATGCCGGAACAGCACTTCACCCTGGTCGAAGGCTGGTGGGACACCGCCGACGACTTCATCGCCTACCCGAACGTGACGTACGTGCCCCGGGTGTACGACATGGGGCCCCTGTACCGCAGCAACCGACTGCTGCTGGTCCCGTCCACCGTGGAAGACGCCTTCCCACGCGTGATCATCGAAGCCGCGCTGCACGGCGTCCCGAGCATCGGAACCGATCGGGGCGGCATCCCCGAAGCCATCGGCGACACGGGGATCGTCCTGCCCAGCACCGCCAGCCCCGAGGCGTGGGCGCGCGCGATCCGGGACGCCGACCACGAGGCACTGGGCATGAGGGCTCGGTGCCGAGCGGTCCGGTTCACGCGACCGTGCCTGCCCGAACTCCAGGAACTAGGGATCTAGACGGCCCCGGCGAACGCCCGCTCCACCACGTCGAGCCGCTCCGTCCACCAGTGGAGAAGGGCCTCGTCGGCGATGAACAGGTCGTCGCAGGAGTGGTCGTCCCGGTTGTAATGGAATTCGAGCTGCCAGAAGTCCGTCATCCGCTTCCACCACAGTCGGCGCGCTCCGTCGACCAGCGCGGATGCCTCCAGTGGGAGCACCGACCGATAGCCGCCCACGAACGCCGACACCCGCTCCAGGTCGAACACGCCCTCCACCCCGAACTGCACCTGCGCCGTACGCACGACTTCCTCCGCGTACGGGCGAACGCCCAGCCGGTCCCAGTCCAGGACTGCGGCCAGCTCGCCGTCCGCCCAGAGGAGGTTCCGGTACTGGAGGTCACCATGCGTCCAGCCATGCGGGCCCACAGGCGCGTCTCCCTCGGGGCGCAGGTGGGCGTGCTTGTCGAGGAGGACCCTGCGCTCTGCGAGGGCAACGCCCGCAGCCGCGTCGAAGGCGTCGCCCACGCCACGGGCTGACACCGCTCCGGAAAGCCGGTCGACCTTCTGTACGGCTCGCCCGGGTTCCGTCACCTCAGCGGTGACCGCGGCCGGCACGGCGGGCAGCCCTGCGTCGTCGACAGCGCGGCCGAGCGCCACGTGGAGTCGCGCAAGGTGTGCGCCGAGCTCGGACGCCTGCGGCAGCGGCAGGTCGCTTCCACGAACGTGCTTCCCATCCAACCAGGAGAACAAGCAGTAGCCGCTGCCGCCGACCTCGGCGACCACGTCACCCGAAACGGTGGACAGCGGGGTGCACGCGGGGACACCGCGCGAGGCGAGGATCGGGAGGACCGCGAGGTTTCGGCGCAATCGATCGAGCGGCACGTCCGTGATCCGCTTGAGGGCAAACCTCCCCGCCGGGGTGTCCAGCCGCCAGTTCACGTTCATCAGGCCATCGGCCAGGTGCCGCCGATCCAGCACATCGCCGATACCGAACGCCTTGATCAGCTCGGCAAGATCATCGGAGGGGATGCGCGTCCTGTCCGCCACATGCGCGTCGGTCACCCAGGCGACGATACGGGAACCGACCGCTCAGGCGCACAAGGATCACCGAGCTGCTGACCACAGCCTCGACGCGCTGCGGTACGCGGTGCACAGCACCGTGCACGAGTGGCGCGGCCTGCACACCTGATCTCTGCCTCCGGTCCCCGATGAGGCTCTTTTGCCATCTTCGTGAGGCAGGGAGCACGAGCTACTTCGCTTGGTGGCCGTTGAGATGGGCGCGCGCGGCCCTGGTGAATGCGTCGATCGCTCCGGTGAGTTGCCGGTGGTAGTAGTCGCCGCCGCGGGACGAGCTACCGCCGCGGGGCGAGCCCAGCACTAGGTCGTCATCGCTCTCCTCGTAAATCGCCCGAGCTTCGGAGGACCAGACTAAGTGCGCGGCGGAATCGACCTTGTGGGCCAGGGTGGCGATGTGCTCGGGACCTTCAAGGGCCACGACGGCGAGAGGAGCACCGAGGGGCTGGGTGGACACTGACTGTTGAATCTCCTCGGCGCGCAACCGCGCCGGCTCTAGAACGGCCAGATCTGGCCGCCCGTTGGATCTACACAACTCACGCCATGCCCGGTTCACGCACCGGGACCACCTCGTTTCCTCGGCGTATGTGTTCGCTGCGGCGAGAAAGGTGGCGTAGGCGTCGCGTTGGTGTTGTCGGCGTACGGCATCCACGGGGCCGCGGTGCGCGCCGCGGGCTTGGGCGCGGCCTGCGGCGTAAGCAGCTGCCGCAGCCACGACCGCTACAGGCGTTGGGATGAGAGCGGCAATTACGGCAGGGTCCATGACAGCCGATCATGCCGCACGATCTCGTGGTTCGTCTCCGGTCAGATCCAGTCTCAGAGAGCGCCATCATCCACGTCCGGGGCGCACCGCACTGGGCTAAGCACGTCGAGGGGGTGGTCACGTGCCCCGTTCTCTGACTGACCGTTTTCTCGACAAGGTCGCCCGCGGGCCGCTCGGTTGTTGGGACTGGACGGGTCAGATCAAGCGTAACGGGTACGGGCAGTTCAAGGTCGCTAGTCGGCCGGGGTGATGGCGCTCGTTGAAAACGGTTCTGTCCGCAGTTCGGTGAAGCACACGACCCGCATCGGTCGGCAAGAGCGGGCGCGTGCTTCTGAGTACGCGTACTCAGGCGCACGAGGCGCTGGGAGTGGAACCGTGGCTGTGTGGACGCCTACTCACATGCGCCAGGCCGAACCCTGTTACCGCCGATCATTACCGGGATGGTCCTTCTAGTCATTCTCGTGATCCTTCGCGGCGTTGGCTGGGTCTTCTCCTCCAGCCATCAGTGCAAGGGCAGGAACAACAGCGCGGACTACAACACGCCGGGCGAAGCGATTGCCTCCCGGCTCGCGCACATCGGTGAGGACGTGTATCGCTGGACCGGGTCGGCGGCGGCCGTGGTCTTTGTCGGCATGTGTGTGTGGGCAACCGTCGCCCCCGTGGCCAGCCGCCGGGGTTGAATCGCCGCTAGGGAGCGTCTCGTCGATCACTGACCGAGGATTTTGGCCTGTCCTGACAACGGGGGTGCTGCGGGTGCGGAAAACGAATGGGCGCAAGGTGTCAGCCTTGTTGGCCGTGGTCCTGACAGGGGTCCTCTCGGCCTGCGGCCAGCAGGAGCCCGATCGGGAACGGGTCGCGTCCTGGCGGGAGGACTACTGCTGGGACCTGTCGACCTGGCAGCGGATCACCCACGACCCGCCCGAGAAGGGCTACGACAACGAGCCCGGGCTCACCGCCGCGGCGGTGATCTCCGCGGCGAAGGTCATTGACCGCGAGCACCTCGACTACGGGGGCAGCCACATCCTGAACGACACGTCCCAAGCGGTCTCGCACAACGACCGGGACGCGGAGAAGCGCGTGTCGGCGTACTGCGACGCGGTTGGCTTCGAGACGCTGATGAAGTACTCCTAGGGCGGAGTGAGGATACGGGCACGAAGGAGGGCGAAGGACGCGCGGCCGTACATGCTTCTCTTCAGCAGTTTCACGCGGCAGACGTGACCTTCGACGACGCCTGAGCTGTAGGGCAGGGTCAGGCCGGCCGTCACCGCGTCGATGTCCTGCCGCAGGAAGCTGCCGAACGACCGGAGAGGTCCGATCGTGGACTGCTCTGCCTCTCGGATCCGTTGCCCGAGCAGTGCGCCGCGGCGATGCCGTACCAGGTCGGTGAAGGCACGCGCAAGGTTGCAGGCTTCGGTGATGTCGGGGCATGCGATTCGAACCTCGTCGAGCCGAGCTGCCTCGCTCGCCGACAGGTTTTCTCTGGGGCGCATGATCCACGTCGTAATAGATCGAGGGCTGGGAATCTGTGCCGGTGCCGCGACGGCTATTCCCTTGCGGAGAGACAGAACGTAGCGAGACAGAGTTGAGTACCCGCCCTGGAACCCCTGCGCGCGAATCTGGTCGTAGAGCTCCTTCGCGCTGGTTGTGCCCGATGCGAACTGTGCCTGGAGGAACGGCTTGTAGCGGTCGAGTGGGACATTGCGTCGATCTCGGGCGGACGCAATCAGAACGTCGAGCTCGGTGTCGCCATAGCGTCGGGCGGTCTTTCGGTCAGGCCGACTCTTCGAGCCACCTCGCTCAGCGGGTAGCCGTTGTCGAGCATGCGGTTGATGAGTTCGTGTCGCTGCTGAACGCGTTGCACGATGAGCGTGGGAGGCAGCGCCTCCAGCAAGGGCATGCGAGGTGTCGGGGAAGGCATCTGCGGTGATGAGCGCCGGATACAGCGCGGCGACGTTCGGGCTCGGCGAGCAGGGCGCCGCCGTCACCGCGACCGAGGAGGCAAGAAAGTCAGGCACTGGACGCCGCCGGTCGCCGAGATGCTGCTCGTGCTGCTGCTGCTCGACCGGGCACTGTTCACACCTCGTCTTGCGCCCGAGCGGACCCGCGTCACTTTCGGCGACACAATCACCGAGGACACGTCCTCGCTCGCAAAGACCCTGTCACTCCTCCAGCAGGCGCAAGCGGTCTCAACCCAGACCAAGGTGCGGATACTGCACCCCGAATGGGACGCGACAGACGTGCAAGCCGAGATCGACCGCATCATGGTCGAGACCCGGTGCAGCTCTTCCCGATCCCATACAGGGCAATTTCTATTAGCTTCAGCATTACCGCCGAAGAAAGTCGCCCCTCTCATTCACAAATGAGCGAATAACTTGTGGGACGTCGTCATCAAACCCACTGTGCCGCGTCACCGTCAACCGGAGCTCCCAGAGAAGCCCTTGAAGTCGCAGAAGCCCCGACTCCCCCAAATCCTTCAACGACTCCCAGGGGCATTCCATGTGAGCGGACTCCATTTGGGACACCGAACGCCAGAGGTCTCCTGGACTAGCGAGCTTGTCCCACCAGCTTGGATCCAAAAGGAAGAGCTTTGAAACATCCGCACTGAAAACAGAAAGATCGACTGCCGAGACGAAGCCCGGGTGCCCCATAGACATCGCGTGCCTATGAATTGGAGTCATCGGCGTTGTATCACACTTGAGCAGCGCCAACAGTGCGTCATTAGCGCTTACCTTAGAGGGAAGGTCAAATCTGCGAGACTCAACGAAGGACGGAATCAACGAAAACTCGGCCGCCGCGAGATGCAGCAAATCTCTAACCTTCGACACATCTGCCCTCACGTCAGACGAAGCTTGGGCCAACGTTCCACAGAAGCCATCAATAGCCCCAATTGCTTCATTGGAATAGTGAAACAAGTTGGCACTTTGTAGGCCTTCAACAATTTCACCGAGGTCGCCAGAGCTGGTCATTTTGGCCGATTCCTAACCTTACTACGGACCTGTCAACGGCTGACTGAACAGCGAGCACGCAATGCAGGCGAGCCCGTACCCGGCACTCCAAAGCGTCATGTGGAACAGCGTGGCAGCCATGACTCTGCACCCAACGGCAGAAACTTCGTAATTCACAAGACTGTACAGAAGGAGGCCAAGAACTACACCGACCGCCAATGACACTGCGCCGACTTGAATCGTGGTAGTCGCGGCCCGATCTTTGATGAACGCGAAGATCAGACCCAAAACGACACCTTGAACTGTAACGGCTAGCTGGGTCGCACCAGTCATGGATGGCGACAGGGATGGCGCTTCTCCGTTCTCATGAGGCTCGGCTCCTAGCCCAGCCAAATACTGCCAGAACCTTGTGGCGAGAAAATAGGTGATGATAATTGCAGCGAGAACAAAAGTCGCGACAACCAGGCTACCGGAGGCCCCGACGAGCAGCAGAACGAACGCCGCAACCAGCGCCATAATGAAACCGCCCACGGGAACGGCCGAGAGCAGGAAGATCGCAAGATCATGACTACTGGCATGGGAGCCGGTTCGAACTGGCCCCCCGTCTCCGTGTTGCTGGCCCCCGCCTCCCACCTCACCTGTCATTACACCGCCCTCGCGCAAGTCGTGCACATTAGCCTGCCCGCCTAACGACGCTCTAGCACCCGGCGTACGGCACGTGGCCTAGAAGGTTCATTCGTTCGTACTCGCGAGGCATCGGCGAGAGGCAGCCACGCTCTCCGAGTCAACGCCGATATGCCCAAAGCTGTCGGGCGAAAAGAACCGATCTCGATAGGGCTTAGATTCCAGACCACTGTCATGGCCGTCGATCATCCATGCAGTGTCACAGGGGGGTGCGGTGCTGATCCCCCCTGGAATGGTCGAGGATCTCTCGGCCACTGTCCGCGGCCTATACGCGGACGCCGAGCAGCGCTTACTCGGGATCGTCGCGCGGCAGCTCGCCGACGGGTTCGACGCCCCCGGGTGGGCGGTTGCAAAGCTGCGCGACGTCCAGCCGCTACGCCGTGGGGTGCAGGGCGTCGTCGACGTCCTCGGGACCGCACTCGACCTCGAAGTGTTCTCGGCCGTCACCGACGGCATACGAGATCGGGGCGCGGGCCAGCCTCGCCGAGCTCGGCGCCCTGGCCGACGGCGACGCGCGCCGGATCGCAGACAGCACCCCGAACACCCGGGCCGTTGATCGGCTCGCCGCCGAGACGATCGAGCTCGTCACCGAGACGCACCGCGGGCTTCTCCGTGGCGTCGAGGACGGATACCGGCAGGTGATCAGCGAGGTATCGGCGACGCCGCTACTCGGGATCGACACCCGCCGGCAGGCCACGCAGCGCGCCCTCGAACGCTTCACCGACCGGGGATTGAGGACGTTCGTCGACAAGAGCGGGCGCGCGTGGCAGATGATGAGGCGGGCCCGACTGGCGCGCGGCGAGACGTGGTTCGACACGGGGAAGGTGTTCACCGGGGGCGACGGTTCATGGCTGCACCCCGGAGAAGGTGAGCGATGCGTCCGGCGCATCCTCGCGTCGACCGATCTCCCGCCGATCAACCTGCGAGACCTGCGCCACGTCGCTGCCTCCTCGTCTATGCGGCGAGCCGAGACATCTACGCGGTGAAAACGGTTCTTCGGCACTCGACGATCAAGCTCGCAGGCGACACGTACACGTCACGGTTCGTCGAGCTCGACCAGAAGCTCGCCGACGACGCGGCGAACCTCGTACCCCGTAGGCCGGTCCGGGCCGGAACCGCCTCGGCGCGGTTCGGGCACGCTTTGGGCACGCAGACACCCCGAAAGGCCGTCAGACGAGCTGCGGCCCGACCGGGAAATCCCGATCGGGCCGCAGATCACGCAGGTCACACGGTCGACGAAGATTCGCCGACCAGTAGGCCGTGTGGGACTCGAACCCACAACCAACGGATTAAAAGTCCGCTGCTCTGCCAATTGAGCTAACGGCCCTCGGCGCAGCACCCCCGAGCATAGCCGTATCGATCGCCGGAACCGATCGGGTATCCGACACGGCCCCGTCTCCGCGCGGCGCCTCAGCACAGGCTGCCGATCACGACCCGGGCGGTGGACGCCTGGCGGGCGATCAGGTCCTTGAACCCGTCGCCGTTCACAGCGCCGGGAGACGTCAGCACGTCGTACCGACCCCAGCCCATGCCCACCAGCCCGATTCGGACCCCTTCAATGGCTCGGGGCCCGTATGGCGAACATCCGCCGTACAGGCCCCGAACTACAGGTCACAGGTCAGGACAGCGTCTTGTACACCTGCCAGCCGCCGCCGATCTTCACCCGCCCGCCGAACGTGCCGACACCGGTCCCGTTGTACCGCCACAGCACCCCGGCGGTGTCCCGGGCCACCAGGTCCGCCTTGCCGTCGCCGGTGATGTCACCGACGCCCGCGACCGCGTTGTAGATCTGCCAGCCACCGCCGATCCTCACCCGCCCGCCGAGCGTGCCCTTGCCGGTGCCGTTGTACCGCCACAGCACACCGGCCGTGTCGCGGGCCAGCAGATCGCCGGCCTTGTCGCCGTTCAGGTCGCCGACGCCGACGACCGCGTTGTAGATCTGCCAGCCGCCGCCGATCTTCACGCGGCCCTTGAACTTGCCCGCACCGTCGTCCGCGTACATCCACAGCTCACCGGCCGACGTCCGCGCGAGCAGGTCCGCCCGGCCGTCGCCGGTCAGATCGCCGGGCGCGGTCAGGGCGTTGTAGATCTGCCATCCCGAACCGAGCGTCAGCCGCGGCCCGCTGGGCGCGAAGGCCTTCCCGCAGCCACCGTCGTGTCGCGTCAGCACGCCCGCCGAGCTGCGCACGAGCAGGTCGTTGCACCGGTCTCCGGACAGATCCCCGAACGGAACGACCATCGACGTGGCCGGCCACCCGGTCCCCGAGGCCCCGGTACCAAGCCCCCCGGTCCCGGTCCCCGTCCGCACGATCAGCACCCCACCCGACGTGAGCGCGAGCAGATCACCCTTGCCGTCCCCACTGAAGTCCCGCCACTTGGGGAGGGGCTTGGGAGCGGGGGCACCGCCGGTCACGGTCACGGAGCCGCTCACCGTCAGATCGGCGTTCACTCCATCGGCTGGCTTGGCGGTCAGGGTCCAGACGTACGACCCGTTCCGTACGACCTGCCCGGAGGCGTCCTTGCCGTCCCAGGCGGCCTCGATACGGCCGCGCGCCTCGGTGCCGGAGACGGTACGGACCACCGTCCCGGTGGCGGACTCCTTCAGCGACAGCTGCCACGCACCGGCGGGCTTGGAGGTCCACCAGGTGCCCGACCAGCGCTGACCGGCGGTGGCGAGATCGAGCGCTGTGCCGCTGACGGCGGAGTCGATCACGGTGACGGCCGGGGCGGGAACGCCGGTGGAGACGATGCGGACGCGCTCGTCGTCACCCACGTAGGCGACCTGGCCGCCGAAGCGGTCGACGGTCCAGCCTGTACGGCGGCCGATGGACGTACCCAGGTCGGAGTAGCCCACGAGCTTCCGCTTCGGCAGGTCGGCGTACGACCCGGACGCGGGGAGCCCGCCATGCAGGTCGTAGAGCGTGAGCCCATCGCCGTGGCGCTGCTGGACGAGGTAGCCGTCACCCAGCAGAACGCTGCCGTCCGGCACGGTCGTGAATCGCTTGGTCTGCCGGTCGTAGACGCCGCCCAGGTCGCCGCAGTCCCAGTAGATCCACCGGCCCGCTGCCTGAAGCTCACTCGGGACACATTGGTTGGGTGTGGTGAACGACTCGCCGGCCGTACGGGACGGGAGCGACTTCGAGGTGACCGTCGCGCTGTCCTTGCCGGCGCTCCAGAGGGTGGATCCCCACAGGGCGGAGGCGGTCTTGGTGCGCTTCTCCAGGACCACGCCCGAGCCGGTACCCCTGAACTCGACGACGAACTGACCATCGCCGCTGCCGCTGTTGACGACACCGAACCGACCGGACAGGTCAGCGAGTTTGGGGTTCTCGTCGCCGGTGGTGACGCGGGGTCCCCACGTCGCCTCGCCGTTCTTGTAGAGCATGGTGTGGAGTTGCTCGGTGCCGCGCCTCCGGCCGTGGAACCCGTCGCCGCTGGCGAAGAGCGGGACACAACGATCGACGGCCAGGTGCGCACAGTCCCCGTCCCAGCGGTCGACGAACCCGTCGCGGGTCGTACGGACCGGCTGCCCCGTGGCGCTCAGCCAGGTGCTGCGGTAGGCGCCGATTTCGGTGTACGGCTGGAAGTACGTGCTGCTCTCGGCCGTGGTGAGTACACCGCTGCCGAGGGAGAGTCCGTAGACGTGCGCGGGCATGGGCTCGACCGTCGCGATGCGGCGCCTCTCCAGGCCGCCGCCTGCCTTCGGTACGAGCCGGTGCACGGCCCAGTCGATGTCGCCCCGCTCCGGGGCGGACGCCGCTCCGGCGACCAGGGCTGACCCGTCGGGCGCCACGACGATCTGCTCACGCGCCAGCTCCAGCACCGGCTCACTGGCCCCGTCCCCGTCCGCCAGGCGCCACAGGGTCGTTCCCCGGTACTGATCGAGGTCGGGGTTCTGGAGGTCGACGGCGAGGACGGACGTGCCGACGATGGCGAAGGTCGGGTTGTACGACACGGGGTTCGTACCCACCGTGCGGATCACCGAGTCCGGCGCGCCTCGGTCGAGGACGTCGACCATGGAGTTTCCGGTACGCAGCCGCAGGATCGATCCGGCGCCGAGCCGGAAACCGCTGACCTCGCTCGGATGGTCAGGACTCGGGCGGTCCGGCAGCGGTTTCGCCACCGCGTCCGCCAAGTCCACGATCGTCCAGCGCGTGGTCGCCATCGCGTCGCCGGACTCCTTGTACCGGAGGATGAGCGACTTCGCGTCGGCGTCCTCCAGGCCGTCGAACGCAGCCCCCTCGGGGAGGCCGGCGATCGGCGTGTCCGTCACCTCGCCGGACTCAAGCCGGAGCAAGTGGTAGACGGTCGGCGCATACGACCCGCCGGCACGCGTCAGGACGGTGTCACCGAACGTACCGACGTACGACTGGCCCTCTGGCAGCACGATGTCGGCGAAGACGGCGCCCGCGCCCTTCTGGAGCGTCACATGCGGTGCGGGTTCGTCGGAGTAGAGGGCGACCGTGTCAGAGCCGTCGCCGTAGTAGCCACCGCCTCCGAGGTGCAGGTCCCCGTAGGAGAAGAAGTGCCCCTCCTCGACGTCATAACCCGGCTTCTCGGGCAGGCTGATGGCGAGCGGCGTCGCCGAACCCGTCGCATAGTCGATCCACAGCAGGCGGTCGTCGCCTTCCTGTGCCAGCAGGTAGCCGGTCTCGCCCGCGTTGAGGATCGAGGTGGCGCGCGGCACGAAGCGCGGGGCCGCCGGCAGGACGGTCACGTCCGAGGCCGCGTCGGCGGTCGCCAGAGGCGCCGTGATTCCTGATGCGGTCGCTGTCAGCGTCGCCAGCGCCAGGACGAGAGCGGCACGGGTGCGGCCGTTTCCACGCAGCCGGGCATTGCTCGTACGAGCCAAAGTGAGGTCCCTCCCCAGGGCATGAGGCAGGGGGCTCACGGCGTCGGCTCATCCAGCCAGGCGAGTACGAGCGAGAAAGGCCCCCCAGCCACATCGCCCCCATGCGAATGCCGCGATGCTAACAGCAGCCCCACAGGCCCCGGAAGGCATTTTCGAACCTGTTCAAAGAAGCAGGGCCCGTGCGTCACCGAAGTGTCGTACGGGCCCTGCTCAGCGTTCTACGCGATGTCAGCCGTTGCGCTTCCAGCGCGGCTTCTCGTCGCGGCGGCCGAAGGAGGAGCCGCCCGTCGAGCCGGTGCCGCGGTGGTCGCCGCCGCGGTGGTCGTCGCGGCGGCCGTACGGGCGGTCGCCGCCGCCCGAGCGGAAGCCGCCCGCGGGGCGGTCGTCGCGGCGGTCGCGGTTGAACGGGCGGTCGCTGCCGCGGTGGCCGCCGGTCGGGCGGTCGTCACGACGGTCGTCGCGGCGGAAGCCGCCACGGTCGTCACGGTTGAAGCCACCCGACGGACGGTCGTCACGACGGAAGCCACCGGCCGGGCGGTCGTTGTCGCGGCA